>JAKSBE010000331.1 GCA_022361275.1 Kiloniellales bacterium | reverse complement strand
CGGTGGCGTTGCAACTTACGATAGCGGCACTGACAATAGCTTCCAAACTGCCTACAGCCACCCCTCTGACAATAGCTTCCAAACCGCCTACAGCTATCTTTCTCAGCGCAGTCCAGGCAGCGGTGAAAGTTAAAGGGCGGCTCGTAAGACGTCCTCCAGCAATGCCTTCCATACTGCTCCCAGTCGATCTGGTGCTGGAAACGGCGGGCAAGATGCTCCTGGAGCGGGATCATTTGGAGCCGACTCGATCTCAAATCTGAATTCCGATCTACCGCAACGGTTCTGGAGCGCCGGTGCGCGGAGGAATCCGAGCGTAGTCTCAAAGCCAGGGCGGCCGCGATATGCCGGCCGGCTTCACGAGACCGGGCGCGGATGCGGTCAGACGCCTGGGGGTTCCGGTCCTCACCGTCAGAGGCGGTGACACCAGGGACTCCCGGCAGGCCGCTCGGGCTAGAGCCGCCCGCGTTCATCCGAACGCGGGCGGCTCTAACTCTATGGAATAGATCAAATTGTCTGCGCCTAATTGAGGCCAATTAGGCGCAGTTCGATCTAGGGCTTTGACTTCCTGTGCTCGCGTCCTGGCCTCGCGCCCGGGTTGTCTTCGTTTTTGGCGAGAGTCGGTTCTGGGCCCCGACCATCTCGTCGCCTGCCACGACAGGGCGGGACGTAGAGCCCCCAAGGGAGCTCGAGCGGCCCGTCCTGTCGCTTTCCCGGGCCGCCGAGTCGAGTCTGGCCTGATGCCTGTCGTAGAGGGGCGAGGGGCTCGATTTCAGTCGAAGACGTCTCTGGCCGGTCTCTGGTCTGGCAGCATCTCCGTGCCCTGCGCTCGCCCCTCAGGGACGGAGGGGTGATGGTCATCAGCTCCACCGGAACGGCTCGCTCCCCTCGTGGCGACCCTGGTCCGATCCGTGCAGGAGGCCGTCCGGCTCTTCTCTCCTCCGGATATCACCGAAGGGCGGCCTTATCCTGCTCGGGAGCGAGCGCTTCTGCGCGCCGATCCACCAACGCCCGACAAAACCCTATCCCACTGTCCATCAAATCGGCGGCAGGCCAACGCGTGTGACTTCGCGGGATGTTGGGGCGCCCTCGGACAGGCGGCCCCTTCGGTCGCCTGTCCGTCGTCGGCGGGTCGCGGTCGTCGATCGGGTTCGCCACGATGCCGCATTTGAACGGCCTCTAGCCCGCATTTCTCACCGTGACCACGGTGAGAAATGCGGGCTAGAGGCCGAAGGTCCGTCGAGTTCAATCCGAAAGGGGCGGCGCCTCGCTGATCACGTCGCTCAAAGCGTCGATCGCGGCCTCTTGCTTGTCGGGAGCCTGCTTGTGCTCGATGACCGCGATGACCTTGGTCTGATGCCGGGCGGTCTTGTCGATCTCCTCGACCGTGGACTTGAGGGTGTCTACGAAGGATCGCGGCGCGGAGACGACCAGAAACCGTGAGAGCGGACTACCGGCGTGGATGAAGCGGTCCTCCCACAAGCCCGCGACCCTCAGCTCCTGCTCCATTTCGTGGGCGAACCAGTTGTTCATCTTGATCGTGGCGGTTTCGACCTCCGAGATACTGGCCACGTGGATCACGCCGCCGTCGAAATACCAGACGAAGCGGTAGCGCAGGGCGAGGGCGTCGAGGAAGTCCGCGCGGCTCGCGACGCCGATCGGCGTGTCGACGCGCGCGCTTACCTTCTTGGTAATGTCGATCGCGACGCCGATGTTCTCGGCGAATCTCGTCAGAATCTCCACGAGCTGGACTTCCGATCCGCTGTAGGTGTAGTCGAGGTCTGAGTCCGGGAGCTCCGCGGCGGTTGCCTGGCCCGCTTGGGCGTTGGCGAGCAGCAGCGCGAACAGCAGTGGAATTGGCTTTCTCATGGTTCTCACTCCTTCGATCCGGTTCCTTGTCCTGCCCGGGCTTGGTCGAGGATGCGGCTACCGCCTTATCGGCCTTCGCCCCTTTCGGCTTGTTCGGCCTCGTATTTCATTGGCGCGACGATCCGGGCGAGCTTGGCAAAGAACGCGCGCCGGGCCATCTGGCCGACAGGCTGTGTCGCGGCCAGTCGCTCGGCCAAGCCGCCGCGGGCGAAGATGGGGATCTTTTGCCGCCGGGCGACACGGAGGAGGGTCTCAGCACCCGTGCCGCGAAACTTGAACAACAGGACCGGGACCGGGTGGTTCTTGGGATGGTACAAGAACCCAAGCGCGACCCCGCCTCCGGTGATGACGAAGGTGGTATCGACAAGGCGTGCGCCTTCCGCGATCTCCTGGCCGATCGTCCGGCGTTCGCCTTTGATGTGCGGATCGCCATAGCTGTCCTTGTTTTCCCGCTTCACCTCGTCCTTCGTCATCTTCAGCATGCGGCTGTGTAGGGCCCGTTGGATGATCACTTCGAAGATGGTCCAAGCGAGGAGGAGGACAACCAAGGGGGCCAGGACCCAGAAGAAGACCTCAAAAACAACGACCGCGTTACAGCGAAGCCCGCAGTAGACTGTAAGGGCGAGATCACGCCGCAATGCGACGAATACCGCCCAGCCGACGAAGCCCGAAAGCGCCGTGATCCCAAGCATGAACAACAGGTCGTGGAGGGATGACAGCCCGAAGATATGCTTCAGGTTGGCGACCGCGTTGAACGTCCTCAGTTTGGGTTTGAGCGGCTCCACGGAGAAGGAGACCCCTGAGGTGGCGAGCTTTCCTGCGATCATTGCAACGCCGATGAGGACCAAGCCCGGCAGAATGACGGTCGTGGCGATCTCGATCGTCATGTCCAGCAACTCCGGCAGGGTTTGCTGCCAGGGTTGGCCCAGCGAGTCGCCCAGGTAGACCGTCATTTCCACGATCGCGTCGGACAGCGGTTTCCAAGCCAGGAAGGCCGTGGCCACGGTGGTTGCGACGACAAAGATGGCGGAAACCTGCTTCGACTGCGGGACCTGCCCCTTATCCCGGGCGTCCTCCAGCCGCTTTTGCGTTGGTTTCTCGGACTTTTCCGCAGATTCGCTCATGTTACTGCACGAGGCTCCGGAGGGTCTTGGCTATGACCTCCGAGCCTTCGAGGAAGATCGACGAGGCCTCCGGAAGCAGGACTTTCACGAAGGCTATGTAGAAGACCAGCGCGATGACCGCTTTGATCGGAAGGTTGAAGACCAGTGCGTTGACCTGGGGCGCGAAGCGCGCGACGATCGTGATCACGATGTCCGAGATCAGGAGAGCGCCGACGACCGGCGCCGCGAAAGCCAGGGAAAGATAGAAGAGATGCCCGACCGCGACGAGTATCTCCTCCGTTCCTTGCAGAACGACGCTCAGGTCCGTCTCGGTGATCGGCAAGATTTCGTAGCTGATGAAGAGGAGATTCAGGCTGACCAGGAACAGGCCGGAGGAGAAGAGGTAGACCGTGAATATCTGGGTCAGCAACTCGCTGGTGAGCGTGCCCGTGGTCTCGGTCAAGGGGTTGAAGTCCTCCGCCATCGCGACCCCCTTCTGGGTGTCGATGATGGCGCCGGAGAACTCCAGCGCGTAGAAAGGCAACCAGACGAAGAAGGCCAGTAGAAGGCCGATGATCAACTCCCTTGCCAGAAGCGGAAAGAAGGTCTCTGGGCTGGAGGTCTGCAGCGCGTCGTAGACCAGGGGGGCCGGGATGATCGCGAGCGCGAACATGACGCCGTACCTGACGCTGCCGATAAAGCTGACCTGTGTGAAGATGGGCGAGAACCGGATAAAGGTGTAGACTCTGGCGATGGACAGCACGAGCGCGACCAGCAGGGTGCTCAGGTCCAGGGCTTCGCCGCGGTCCGTCATCGGGTGAGCGCCGGAAACTGGTCGAGGATCCGCCCCAGGAAGCCCATCAGCTGTGCGCCGAACCAAGTGCTTGTCGCGGCAAAGGCCAAGGCTATGGCGATCAGCTTGCCGAGGAACAACAGAGTTTGTTCCTGAAGCTGGGTCGCGGCCTGGGCGACGGCGATAAGCAAGCCGACGACCGTTGCCGAAACCAGGGTCGGAAGGGAAAGCTTCAGCATCAGGTCGAGCGCGATCTGTCCCAGGTAGACGACTTCAGAGGTCTCCATCCGTCCGCTCCCTAAGGTTAAGGTATGTAGCTCACGAGGAGACCGTGAAGGACCCGCGCCCAGCCGTCGGCGGCGACGAAGAGGAAAAGCTTCGCCGGAAGCGAGATCAGCATCGGCGGCACCATCATGGCGCCCATAGCCAACAGGACGTTGGAGACGATCATGTCGATCACCACGAAGGGCAGAAACAGCATGAAGCCGATTTCGAACGCCCGGGTGATTTCCGAGATGACGAAGGCGGGGACGATGATGAAGAGGCTATCGGGGGTTGCGTAACCATGCAGTCTGGCGGGCCAGAGCTCCTTGGCTGCCGATATGAAGAAAGCCTTTTCCCGATCGGTCGCGAAGCTGCTGAGCTGCGCTCTTAGAGGTTCCTCGATGAGTGGATAGGCCTCCTTGACCGAGTCTATGGTGGAAAAGTCGATGTCCGCGTCCTGGATGCTCTCGATAATCTCGAACCACATGGGCCCGCTGATGAAGAAGGTCAGCATGAGCGCGACGACGTTCAGCACCAGCCCTGTCGGCGCTTGCTGAACGCCGAGCGCATTGCGCAGCAGGAAGAGCACGATCGTGACCTTAGCGAAGGCCGTGGTCGTGACCACGAGGATCGGTATAAGCCCGGCCGCGCCGAGGGCGATAAGTGTCGGTCCGATGGAAGGCAGCTGATCAAGCATCACCCAAGAGCTCCGAGATCTGTACGCCGATCGTCCCCGCTACCTCGACAAGAGTGCCCGTGGCGAAGGGCTGGCCGTTGGCGGTCACGGTGATCGGTCCGTCCGGCGGCAGCTGCAGATCGATGACGTAGCCCGGTACGACCAGCTCCAGTTCGCCGAGCGGAATCTGCACCTCGCCCATTTCGACAAGGAGCCTGGCACTCGGTTTTTCCTGCGTGTCGGGCGTCAACGTTACGTCATCCGCTTCACGGCTCTCTGGCATAGCGAAATCTCCCGTTGCATCCAGAATGGTCAACTGGGCGCTCTCCGCCCGTGCCGGCAGGCAACGGCCGTCGGGAACGCGCAGGTAGAAGACGTTGCCGTCATGCCGCCATCCACGCAGCGGGATGAAGTCCCCCGGCCCGGTCTGGGCCAGCAGCTCGGACCCGACGTAAGATCCGGCCAAGACCAGCGGGCAGGAGACCGGAAGCGCGAGTGGCCTCGGTGCCGTCGGCCAGGAGGCCAGCAGACTGCAGGCGCGGTCGACCAGGTCGTTCGGCAGCTTGACGCGGAAGGCCCAGCCGTCATCGAGGTTCAGCCAACCCGCCAGGTCGAGTGCGCCCTCGCAGGGCGTTTCTGCGACCTCGAGCAGTTCGATGCGGTCGCCGCAGGCCGCCTCGAGGCCATCCAGGAGCTCGCAAAGCGCGATCTCCGCCCGCAGCGTCCTGTCATCGCGAAAGGCTTCGTCGACCGAGCGGCCCGCCCGCTTCTCGAAAAGGATGTCGAGGCACGCGCTCTCGACCTCGACGCCGAAGACCGAGCCATCCGCCCTGAGGCGCAGGAGGGCGGGCGCCCGCGGCCTGGCCGAGGGATCGAGCGTAACCGAAAGGGCGCCGCTTGCCGTATCCAGCGCCAGCGGTTCGCGTCGTCGGAAGATGTGGCGGCGTGACCGCGCAAGGCGTGGGGACACGCTCGGCAGTGTTATCGGCAGGCTCATGGCAGCCTCTCCGCCTGGGCCGCGTGCGCCGTGGCCGCGTGCGCCGAGGCCGCCTGATCTTCCAGGGCGGCGTCTTCCCGTGCCGCGGCCCTATGCCGTAAGGCCCGTGTCTCTCGGTTGTCCAGTTCGCTCGCCTTGAAATGACGCTTGCTTGCGGCCTGCAGTATCTGAAGGGCTTCCCTCAGGGCTGTCTCGGCTTCCGCGCAGGCGGCCTCGGCGCGGCGATGTGCCTCGCGCAGCTTCGCTTCCTCGTCTTGGAGCTCTCGGATGCGCATATAGAGGTCCTCCAGGGCATGGCCCGCGGCGGCCCGATTCATGTGCTCGGCCAGCAAGGAGCGTTCCATCTCAGGCAGGCGCTCCGCGAAGCCGCGGTGTGCTTGTTCCGCCGCCTGTGCGGCAGCGCGTCTGCTTTTCAGCTTGGCGCCGGCGGCAAGGAGCCGGCGTTCAGCCCGGTCTCGCCCGGCGGTCCGTATCTCGGCCAAAGCGGACGCCGTGCTCTTCACGCGACGATCTCCAGCAGCTGGGAGACCGAGGCGTCGAGGGCGGTGGGATCACCGAGGTCTTGGCACAAGAAGCCGTTGATCCGGTCCATCTTCGCAATGGCCTCGTCGGCTTCGGCATCGCTGCCGCTTTGGTACTCGCCGATCTTCACGAGCAGCTCGATCTCCGCGTACTTCGCAAGCAGACCGCGCAGCCGGCGCGCGGCCGCGGCGTGCTCGGGCGCGACGACCGCGTTCATCACGCGGCTGACGCTGCCCAGGACGTCGATCGCCGGGTAATGGCCACGAGCCGCCAGCTCTCGTGACAGGAGGACGTGCCCGTCGAGCAGCGACCGCGTCTCGTCGGCCACCGGCTCGGTCATGTCGTCGCCTTCCACCAGAACGGTGTAGAAGGCGGTGATCGATCCCGCCTCGGTGCGGCCGGCCCGCTCGACTAGGCAGGGCAGCTTTTCGAAGACGGACGGGGGGAAGCCGCGGCGTGTCGGCGGCTCGCCTGCGGCCAGGCCGATTTGACGCTGCGCGCGCGCAAACCGTGTGAGGCTGTCCATCAGCAAAAGGACCCGCTTGCCTTGATCGCGAAAGTACTCGGCGATGGCGGTCGCCGCGTAGGCCGCCTTGACCTGTTCGATCGCCGGCCGGTCCGAGGTGGCGACCACGACCACGCTCTGCCGAAGCCCTTCCTCTCCCAGCTGCAATTCGATGAACTCCCGGACCTCGCGGCCGCGTTCGCCGATCAGGGCGATCACGCAGGCATCGGCCGAGGCCGACTTGATCAACATGGACAGCAGAGTGGACTTCCCGCCGCCGGCGGCGGCGAAGATTCCAATGCGCTGGCCTTCGGCGCAGGTCAGCAGGCCGTCGATGGCGCGCACGCCGAGGGGCATCGCGGCGCTGACCATCGGGCGTCGCATTGGATTGGGTGGTGCGGCATAGCCGGGATAGGCCGGAAGAGAGCCGAGGGGCCGCGCTAAGCCGTCCATTGGCTCGCCAAGGGCGTTGACGACCCTGCCGAGCAGCGCGGCGCCGACCGGCACCTCGAACTGCGTACCGACGGGAATGATCCTTGTGCGTGTCGACAGCCCTTGCAAGTCGCCGAGCGCCGTGAGGAGCACGTGCTCACCCGATACCCCGACGACCTCAGCGCGAACCTGACGGCCGTCGCTATGCTGCATCAGGCAGTTGTCGCCGATCGAAAGGGGGGCGACGGCCTTGACCACCGTGCCGACACCCGTCTCGACCCTTCCGTGCGATTGCACGGTCGGGGCCGTCTGCAGCAGGCGTTCGAGGCTCTGGGTCATGGCGCGGGCGGACGCTTCATCGTCGGCCTTCATCAGCCTGCCGGCCATGGCTGGCTCTCCTCGATGACCTTCAGCAGGGCCTCCAGGCGGGTCTCGAGCCGGGCATCGACCACATGTCGGGGGTAGACGATGAGGCAGTCATCTTCTCCAAGTGCGCCGTCGGCCTCCACGGCGATCTGGCGACCGGCAAGGATCAGTTTGCCCGTCTCGTCGCCACGCTCCGCGAGCAGATGCTCGCGCGAAGCCGGGGAAACACAGATCGCGATCGCGCAGCCTTCGTTTGCCTCTTCGATCGCCTGGGCGACGATCGTGGCGATCTTCTCTCGGGGCGGGGTGCTCGCGATCAGCCGTTTGGTGCACTGGCCGACCGTGTCGATCAGCCAGTTCCGCAGTGCAAGGCGCTCTTCTTGCAGTTTCTCCGCGAGTGCCGCGACTTGTACCAGGCCCTGCGCGACGCCAGCGCCGTGCCCGGCGCTGTAGCCTTCGCTCTCGGCGGCTTTGCGGGCCTCCTCAAGGGTGCGGGACGCTTCTTCGGACCTTGCCTGTGCCGCTGCGAGGATCTCGGCGGCCCTCGAGATCTGCTGCACGAAAGTATGGTGGATGACGTCGTTGGCGGGCAGTTCGATGCCCTCCGGTGCGGCGATATGCTGGGTCACCTTAGGCATGGCGCGCCTCGTTCAGGCTGGCGGTTATCTCGACCGCGAGTTCCTGCAGGTCGCCGACGAAGACGCTTGTCCTGACGCCCGGCGGTGTCTTCAGCACAGCGCGCTTTCGGATGGGCTCGGGCTGCGCGATCAGCCAGCCCGCAAGATAGTTTTTCGCGCGACGGCGAATCTCTTGCGCCAGCGCGGCCGGGGGAAGGGTTCGCGCCGGTCCCGAAGGGCCTGCCTCGCGCAGGCTGCGAAAGCAGGGCTCCCCGAGGAGCTCGATGACCTCTCGGATCACTGTTCCGTCCACCAGCAGCCGAATCTCCGCGGTGAAACGTCGGGCCGAGGCGAGGAGACAGACACGGCGCATGACGTCGAAATCCTCCAGCGCCAGCGCAGCGTGCCGCCCATCAAAGTCCGCGAGGGTCGCCGGGCGGCAGTTCATGCGCGCAAGGATTCTTTGGGAAAGGCGCCGCTCGATCCGCTCCCGGGCGAGCAGGGAACGGATCATCTCGGTGTCGTCGATCCGCTCCATTGCAGCCAGGCGCGCCGGATGGACGTATTGCGCGGGCCGATTGTTGAAGCGATCAAGCGCGCAGACCGGGATGACCGCTTGGACGGCGCGGCCGTGGGCACGCCCCGGCCTGTCTCCGGGCTCGGGCTGTCGACCGCTCATGCCTGACCTTCCGCGGCGCGCCGGTTCAGGCCGAGCTCCTTCCGATACCTCCAGAACAGGAGCCCGAAGGGCAGGCCGAGCAGGGCAATGAAGATCAAGGCAAGGGTCTTGAGCGGCGCGACGCTCTTCGGATGCAACACAAGGCCGGCGACCTGGACATACTCAGGCGGTCCATCCTGCATCTCGAAGCCCGGCGACATGACGACCGAGACATCCCGGTAGCTGAGACCCTCGATGCTCCTTGCGACGAGCTGCTTGATGCTTGGGACCTCGCCGCTGAGATCGTGGCCGGCGCGGTACTTGATGAAGACCGAGGCGCTCGGGGACTGCAGCTTCTCGATGATGGAGATCTTCTTTGGAACGGCGATGTGCACGCGGGCGAGAATGACGCCGTCGAACTCCGAAATCGTTTGTGCGATCTCCTGGCTGCGCGCATAGACGACGCGGGCCCATTCCTCTGTCGGCGAGGAAATCATGCCTTGCTCCTTGAAGAGTTCGGCGGAATCCGTGTACCGACTTTGCGGGTAGCCACTGGCCGCCAGTATCTCGACCGAATCCGCGAAGTTCTTGCCGCTCACGGACAGGGTGATCAGGTTGTCTTTCTGGCGTGTTTTGTCGACTGCGATGCCGGCCCGCAGCAGCTTCGCTGCCATGATGTTGGCCTGGTTTTCCGGAAGGTCGCGGTAAAGCTCTTCCTGACAGGCCGCGAGAAGCATCGAGGTGCTGGCGGCGAGCAGGAGCGAGAGCCGCCTTAGTCGATGACGTCTAGCCATGACGCCCTCCTCAAGCGATTGATCGACGATCTGCGGTAGCTCAGTTGGCTTGCAGAAGCTGGGTTAGGCCGCTCATCGCCTTGCTCAGCGCTGCGGTCAGGTGCTTGATCTTCGTCGTGGCGATGCCGCTCTCGACTTTGCCGGCGAACTTCTTCTGTATCATCTGAGAGTTTTGCAGCGCAGCCTCGAGGTTGAGCTGCATCAGCTTCTGCACCTTCGGATCCTCGCCCGCTGGCCCCAGGAGCGCCGGGTTCATCAGGGCCCGCGTGACCTGATCCCCGTATCTCATCTGGGTGCTGTAGTCCGACACCAACTTGTTGGGATCGGTATCGATTACCTTCACGCCGCTGAAGAAGTCATCTAGGCTTTCGGCGAGGGTAGGCAATGGCGCAGGCGTTCGCAGCACCGGGGATATCTCGTGAATCTCTGTGATCGGGTCGATCATTGCCTTGTCCTTTAATCGTAGTTTAATGGTTTTCCTAGAGCAGACGACGTTCATATGAACGCAGACAAGCCGCTCGGAATGTATGAGATGGATCAAACTTCCTGCGCCTAACTGATCCCAGTCAGATGCAGTTTGATCTAGCCCTCAAGTTCGCCGTACTGCTGCAGAATCCTGGTCAAAACTCGGATCCCGACCTCGGATTCTATGGCGTTGCCCTGCAGAAAAGCCTCGGCTAAAGCGCAGGACCGCTCCTCCTCTCCGGCATGGAACAGGGAAAAAAGATACAAGCAGATGGCCTCTTCGAGGTCGTCATCGGCCTGGAGCGCACCGCTCCTCTCCAAAAACTGTGCAGCGCCGGCATAATCCTCGATCATGTTCAATTGGAGCGCTTCGGCAATGAAGCCGGCGGCGCTGTTGGGGCGTTCCGACTGAAGCATTCGAACAATGGGGTGGGCCAGTTCGAATTCTCCCAGTAGAATGCCGTAAATTCCAATGTTCCCGAGGACAAAAATTTCATCTCTGGAAGGGTGGTGCATTTTCTCAAGCCCTGACTGATTTTTCATTCAAACGACTTGTTTGTGCGGTAGTTAGTCCGGAATTCGCGCTCTTATCTTTTTCTGGGTGGGGCTTGGCGCGGGCGCGGAACCGGTGAGAACCAGAAGTCCAGGAACCGCTGGTGGTCTTCCAAGCTCTGGCCTTGCGTCATCGGCCAGGTGTCGGCGTCCGGGTTCGCGAAGGCCTCGATCAGGGACAGGTTCATCCGCTCCCGCTCGCTGGTTCCCGGTGAGGCCACCAGGCGCTGCAGGATCGAGCGCGCTCGATCGTGGTGTCTGGACAGGGCCAGGGATAGGGCAAGATTGTTGGCCAGCGGCCGCGAGTTCGGCGCGATCCGCATCGCCTTCTCGTAGGCTTCTTGCGCCCTGGCATGGTCGCCCTTCAGATCGTAGGCGACGCCCAGACCGTTCAGTGCCTGGAAGTTTTCCGCATCTTCGGACAGCACTTGACGGAAAGCGGTGATCGCCTTTCCCGGTTCGTTGCGGGTCAGCGCCAGGCGACCGCGGCCGATGTTTGCCGGACGTCCGGCGCCGCGCGCCCGGGCCTCCTGGAAGGCGGCTTCGGCCAGCAGCAGGTCGTTGCTCTCAAGATAGAGGTCACCCAGCTTGAGGATCGGATCGGGGTCATAGGGATAGTCTTCGGCCAGGCTCTGATAGAGACGAATGGCGGCGTTGCGGTTGCCGCCGGCGACCAGCGACTCGGCCAGTTCGTCGCGGGCGGCGGCGGCTTCGTCCCACTGCAAAGAGCGGATCCCTTGCATCCCGCAGCCGGCCAGCAGACCGGCCAGCATGATCGAGAGGACGGCCTGTCGTCCCCAGGCTGACCCTGCCGAGATCGCGCCCGCCAGGTCGGCGCGACGCCCTGGCGGGGTCTTCCGGGCGGCTGCCGACCTGGCCCGAACGGCGGGCAGGCGGTGGTGATGCTCGATCATTTGATGAACCCCACTGGATAGACTGTGACGCTTGACGGAATCTCCTGGAAGGAAAGAACCGGAAGGTCGATCCCGCGATGACTGAGCAGCTGCTGCAGATGGCGTCGAATGTCCATGTGCGTCAGCAGTACGGCATCCTCGCCACTTCGGTAGGACCCCTGGCTGAAGGCCTGGGCCTGTTTGGCAATTCCGCCCGCCGTGTCGGGCGGCAAGATCAGGAACGATCCCGACGCCGTGCTGCGCACGCCCTCTCGGATCAAGCCCTCCGTGCTTGGGGCGATCAGGACGACGTTCTGGAGGCCGTTGGCTGTGTATTTCTGGGCAAGCTCGTTTGCCAGAGCGGCACGCACGTGCTCGACCAGGAGGACCGTATCGGATTCCTTGGGCGCCCACTCCAGCACCGCTTCAAGGATCTGGACGGTGTTCGCGGCGGGAATCTCCTCCTCCACGAGCCGGCGGATAACCTCCGCCAGCTTGGCATTGCTACAGACGTCCCTCACCTCATCGACCAGAGCCGGCATGGATTTCTCGATACGTTCCAAGGAAGCCGAGATCGATTGGACCGTCACGAAGGAGACGAGACTGGCGCGCAGGGCATCGGTCAGATGGAACATCATGACGTCCAATGCGTCGTGATACGCGATGCCCTTTTGGCGCAGGCGATCGGCATCCTCTCCGGCCATCCAGGCGCCGGCTGGCGTGGTGCTCTGGGGGGTGAAGTCCAGGGCCGCTAGCTGGCTTTCGCTCAGTCTGACGAAGAGCGCCTCCGGCGCCATGCTGTAATGGTGGACAAGGGTGCCGTTCAGATGAAACTGGCAGTCCAGGGATGCCGGATCGGGACAAAGCTCCACCGTCCAATGGCCGGGGGTGAGGCCCGAGGCGTTGAAGACATCGGCTCTTGTCCTGTCGAGCGCCCGTGCAAAAGCTAGGCTGTCGAAGGCTTTCATAGCGTGCGGAATGCGCAGCACGAGGGTCGGTCGGGCGCCCTTGGTCGCATGCAGCTTGGCAGCGAGCTTGGTCTGGTGGTCGAGGTAGGTACTCCAGGAGTCGTTGGTCTGGGCGGCGAGTTCCAAGCTGCGCCGCTGTGCCTTTACCTTCACCAAGCCGCTGAGCAGCAGGCCGCCGCCGATCAGGCAGAAGACGACGGTCGGGAAGCCCGGGACGAAGCCGAAGCCGATCAGGACCGGTCCTGCCATCAGACGCGGTCTTGGCCCGCCGAAAATCTGGTCCCCAAGTTCGGCGCCGAGGCTGGCCTTCTCGTTCCTTGCGACCCGCGTGACGAGCGCGCCCGACGCGACGGAGATGAGCAGAGCCGGGATCTGGGCGACCAGCCCGTCGCCGATGGTGAGCAGGGAATAGGTGCTCACGGCGTCCGACATGCTCATGCCGCGTTGAACGTGGCCGATGACGATCCCGCCGATCAGGTTGATGGCGGTCACGACCAGACCGGCAATGGCGTCGCCCTTCACGAACTTCATGGCGCCGTCCATCGCTCCGTAAAGCTTGCTCTCGAGCGCGAGGTCTTGCCGTCGAGAGCGGGCTTCTGCCTGATCGATGTTGCCGGCCCGCAGGTCGGCGTCGATGCTCATCTGCTTTCCTGGCAGGGCATCGAGGGTGAAACGGGCGCTGACTTCGGCGACACGGTCGGCGCCCTTGGTGACCACCAGAAACTGCACGACCGTGATGATGAGGAAGATGACGAGCCCGACCACGAGGTTGCCGGCGATGACCTGCTCGCCGAAGGTCTCGATGATCTGTCCGGCGTCGCCGTCCTTCAGGATCAGGCGCGTCGTGCCGATGGAGAGCGCGAGCCGGAACAGGGTCGCGATCAGGATGATCGACGGAAAGGTCGAGAACTCCAGCGGCTCCTTCGCGGTCAATGTGACCAGCAGGATCAGCACCGCTAGGGAGAGGTTGGCGGCGATCAGCAGGTCCATGACCTGGGTCGGGACCGGCAGGATCATCATGCCGATGACCATGATGAGCAGCAGGAAGAGCGCCGCGTCCTGCTGCTGGCTGAGGTTGGCGAGAAACTTCGTTATCGCAGTCATGGCTGGGAAACCCGTCCGGTCTCCGATCCGGTGGACGTCGGAGGAAGTGGAAGCTGCAGAAGCGCGTGCAGCGTCGCGCCGGCTTCTTCGGTGCGCCCCAGCCTCAGTTCGGCATAGTGCTTGACCATGAGGAGATTGTGCGTCGCCGCGCGCCCGTCGGCCTGCCAAGCTTCGGCGATCTCTTTCGCGGTCTCCGGCTTGCCCGCGAGCAGACAGGCGTAGGCGTGTACCTCGTTGACCTCGCGGTTCGAGGGGTGGATGGCGTAGGCGAGCGAGGAGTAGCGAAGCGCCTTGCCGACCACGCCGGCCTTCAGGTTCTGCGCGACCAGCAGGGTCAGGGCTTGAGCGGTGTCCTTGGTCACAGCTTGATGATTCCGATCTTGCTGTTGAAGGCGATTATCGTCGAAGTGGCTTCCTGCTCCAGAAACCTGATCGCCTCGTTGATCTCCTCGCTATCGCCTCTGATCTCCCCGGCCTCCTGAAGAGCCTTCAGCTCCATGCTCGCCGTTACGATCGCATCGATGAAGCGCGAGTCGCTGGACAGCCCGTCGATGATCCGATCGAGGAAGGAGAAGTCGAAGCGCAGCAAGGGACCGGCGGCCAGCAGGGAATTGGGCACGGCAAACTTGGGTGAGTCGTATGTCATCGCTGGTGAACTCCCGGATCCGGCGCGTCTCCGCCTAGAGCAGCCCGCGTTCCTTTGAGCGCGGGCTGCTCTAACTATATGAAACAGATCAACTTATCTGCGCCTGATTGAGTCCGATTAGGCACGGTTTGATCTAGCGCTTCAGCCTGCGGTCGGCCGGGCATAGGCGGTCTCCATCAGCCGGTAGCCGCGCCGCCTGTAGAGCGCCTCCAGCGTTTGGGCACGCTTGGTCGGAAAGTTGGCCAGGACCGTGGTCGAAGCCCCCTGCTTCCTTGCCCACCCCTCGAATGCCTTGATCTGCTCCAAGCCGCGGCCGTCCTCCGCATACATGAACAGCTCAATGGCAGCGGTCTCCTTGGGGTCGTAGTACTTGGGCTGAGCGATCGCGCCGAAGGCGCCTCGCTCGGTCATGAGCACGACGCCGTTCGGGCTTGCGATCAGCCGCTCCAGCCAGACGCGCGTCGCATGCTTGTCCAGATTGACCGGGCATTTGAAAGCTTGGAGAAACTTCGTGCTGTATTCCAACACCTGGTCGATGTCTTCTTGCGTGGCTTCGCGCACCATGGCAAACCTCCAAAAAACCTCTTAGAAGCTCGACGGCTTTACCGGCTCGTCGGCCCGAGCGTGCTTTCTCAGGCTGTCTTGCCGCACCACCTGTTCGTGAACCGCCTTGCGATCGACAAGCTCGCCCGGTGGGCTCGCGCGCGGTGCAGCGGCGTTGCACCAGCCCTGGGCCGTTTAGCCCTGGACCGCTTGGTCGGCACCGCCGGAAGGATGGGGCGGGCTTGGCTGACGTCGCGGGTTGACACCGAATTCACCCCTTTCCTAGCTGGCTGCTTGGCTCCGGCTGCTTGCGCTACGACCCTTTACACGCCAGGCCGCTGCGGAAGGGGTTAGACTCTTTTTGGAAGTGGCTTCAAGGCGCTGGGGCGCCGGGCCGATCATCGGGCCCGGCCTCGGAGTCCGCCGCCGCACCACGCGATTTCGTCGCTCGCAGTTGTTCAACAGGCTGCAGGGGCGTCGCTTGACCCGATCGTTGATCATCCCCGATTTACGCCGAAGCAAAAGCCTCTCTGCCGAGGCTGCACGCCGGGAGCTTGGAGAGCGCGCGGAATAAGATGTGCCGGCGCTAGTCTACTTATCGAGTCGATCAACCAAAGGAGCCCGCTCGGGCGATGGATCAGTTTGAGGAGGGAGCATGGCATTTATCTCAATGATCGTGAACGCCGTCGCGGCAGATAAAGCGAGGGCTGAAGGCGAAAGGATGATGGAGAAAATCGGTGGACAGTACGATGACATAGTTGCCAAGTTCGAGGAGCAAGTCGAAAGATATCTCCCTGGGTACGAGTTGGATCTCCCGACATCAGACGAAATCATCGATGGATCTAACGGAGGCGATAGCACGGAGGGTGGAGAGGGCAATTCGGACAAGTCCGAGTCGCACCCTGACGGGGTGGATATGGATACGTATGGCGTGTGAATCCGATATCCCGATGAACCCAGTGCCTGTCTACAATAGAAAGGCTATCTGGGCTACCCAAGTAGAAGGCAGGTTCCTGGTGAAGAAAGCACAGGGAGCGACACGCCAAGCCGGCCCCATCTGCGTTTTCCATGGCCGGCTTTTAGTCAGCAGGAAGGTTCGGCAATGACCAGGGGTTTACGGATCTGCATTGCGGTGTGAAGACCCGGGTCCGCAGCGCGCTTCGTCAGGCCCCGGTCGGATGACAAGCCTCCCGGGGCCTCCGGGCCCGTCCAGCCCTTATCACGGCCTACAGGAGGAAACCCGCTCATGGCGGACCCGATTTTTGCACAGCGTGGAAAGAGTTTGCGCCAGATGCTCGCCGAGGACGGAGACGGCGCGCTCGCCGACCGTGTCCAGGTCTTCTTGGAGCAGGGGGCGGCGGAGATAGCCGAGCGGCTTGACGCGGAGTGCGATCCCAAGGAGCGCGACCGCTTGAGCCTTTTCGAGAGCTGCTACGCGAGTTGCCTCCAACTCCTGGATCACATCGTCGACGACATAGCCAACAGCCGGGCGGCGCCTGGCCCCTGAGCCTTGGCTGAGCAGGTCCCACCAGAACGAGATCTCCGATGGCACAGCAGATACCTCAAGTATCAAATCCAGCCGCGAGCTTGCACAAGGTGCCGGCCGCTTCGGTTGCTCAAGGCACCGGTGCCCAGAAATTCTCCGCCATCGCCGCTTACCACAAGGAGGCGAAGGACGGTGACGGGGCCGAGGAAGCCGCTGCCCGGGCCGCGGCGGGCCGGGCGAAGGAGAAGAGCGGCGAGGACGCCCCCGCCGGCGAGGTTAGCTTGAAGGCGGCCCTGGTGGAAACCTCCCAGACCCGGGCAACGCAGGCGGTCAACAGGGAAGGCCAGGCAAAAAGCGTCCTCGCGCGGCGCGACCAGTCGGACGTCAGCGCCAGCCCGGACAATAAGGCAAAGGTCAGAGAGCTTCTGCGGGCCGGAACCCAGGACTTGAGGGGTGTCGACGGTGCAGCGGCGAGGGAGCGTCAACCCTCACGTATGCCGACCGGGAAGAAGGTCAATCCCTATGCCCAGGCAAGCCAGCAGAACGAGGGCCCGATACAGCGGGTATTTGGCTACTTGTTTTCCCAGCAGGGATGGCTCCCGACAAAACCGCATACGCTACGTGTTAAGGATCTAATAGCATAGAGGTGAGCAAAGAGAACAAGGTCTGTATACGGTCACTTATGAAGTTGTTCCCTTTCTGAATATAGCGGATAAACCAGGAGAAATAGCATGTCAGTGGTACCAGGTCTCATCGCAGCTCAGGAAGCACAGCAGCAGAAACATATGATTGAGCAGTCCATGATGACCATGGCTCAGAATGAGATGACGCATCAGACCACCCTGATGAACATTGCCTCGAAGGGCATGGATGCGCGGCAGAAAACGACGGCTGACATCTTTACAAGCAAGGTGAAGACGACTCATGATATCGCCGACAACGTAACTACGAAACTTTAGGGGCGAGTTGTTGCAGGACTGAATCCTTTCGCGCATTGAGACTCACTATAAAGGAAGAATCCAGGCATTCCTGCAGCGGCCCCAGGTGCTTTGGTGGGCGATGTAAGCCGGACTTCGCGCCCACCTCTTTTGTCAGCTTGCAACCAATCGTGAACCGGGAGGCGAACTGTGCCTGGAAATTCTATCAGCGGTGGCTCCGCGCCGCCTCTGGCGAATCGCGGCCCCGGTCACACTCCTTTCCCCGGACCTGGCGACCGGACTCCTGGTCAGACAAACCCCCTCAAGCGCAGGAGCGTAGGTGCCGCGCGGTCGGACTCAAGCGGTCGCCGCCAGGGGCTCTCGGATGTGTTATCCGAGGCCGCTCTCATGAGCGGCGCACCCAAGACCGGCGGAGAAGCGCCGGCAGCACCGCAAGGGGGCAGGGATAGGGGGGGCGGGCCGGAGGGCGGCTCCGACCAGCGCCGCGAGCCGCAGCAGCCGACAGGCGGCGCGCAGCCGCAAGCCAATCACGATCCCGGCCATCCCGGCCCGACGAACCCGGCCAACGGCTCGCCGAATTCGCCTCCCGGCGCCGCCGGCGGGCCCGCGGCAGGGGGCGGTGAGAGGCAGCACATCGGGCTTTCGGATGTGTTCTCCGAGGCCGGTCGCAGATTTTCGGAGGCCGATCAAAGGCTTTCAGATGTGTTCTCCGCGCCCGGTCGCCCCCAGGGGAGCGGCGACGGACCGCCAGAGCCGCAGGACAGCCACGCCATCCACAGCGTGATCAGGGAGCAGAATGAGCAATGGCGGAATCAGCTACGCGACCAGTCGGTCATGACGATGGCGCAGTCTGAGCAGACCCACTGGACTACGATGCTCGATATCTTCTCTAAGGGACAGAATCAGCAGGCAGAAATCATGGCTGACATTAACACCGGCAAGACCAAAGTGGCAGATGAAATCGCCAGAATGCTCCAAAAGGTCTGATGTCGGAGCCGTCAGCAATGAATCGCGGACCCGCCGCGGGGCCATCGCGAAAGCCGGCGATATCCGCGACACCGCGCCTGGCGGTCGCCGGCGACGTGCCCGCCATCGCGGAGCTTTGTCTCGAGGCGGCCCGCGAGACCGGCGTCATGGACCTCCCCGCAGCGGCGCTTCGTCGGCGCGTTCGGAAGATGATGGCCAGTGACAGGACGGAGCTGGTCGTGGCGGGCCGACCGGCCGCGGCCATGGCGATTCTGCATCTCAAGGACGAAATATGGCAGGACACGAAGAGTGCCTTCGTGGAGAACCTCTTCGTGTCGGCGCAGCAGCGAGGCCGAGGTCTCGGCAGGGCGGTGATGTCGGCCGTGATCGGCATCGCCGTCCGGCGCCAGGCCGTGACCGCCTACCTCAACGTCAATGAACGCAACGAGGTCGCCCTTCGCTTGTATGAATCCTTCGGCTTCCGTGCGTCCCTGCCAGCCAACTGGGCGGGCGGGCGGGAGGTTTGCCTGATCAACCCGGTCATCGCGGCGCACCCTCCGCGCTCATGGTGTTGCGACGCGGCCGATCACGATCACAGCGACAGAGATGGGATCTATCGAGATGTCTGCTAGCCAGAACCGGGGCACCGCTCCCCTTCGCGTGACGATCAGCGGGCCATGCCTTCAGGAGGAGGTGGAACACCTCCACGCAGCCGGCCCGCTGCGGATCGGGTCGGGCTATGACAACGATCTCGTGCTGGACGAGACGGGCGTGTCCGAACGGCATTGCGTGATCGAGGTCCGGCCCGAAGGCATCGTCGTGTCTCCGCTTGGCGGGCATCTGCGTACCGCCGATGGCGCCGTCATCCGGAAGCGCGAGCGGCTGCCCTATGGAAAGCCGGTCGAAGTCGGCGACACGAGGCTACGCCTCCTCCTGCACCGCCGAGGATCTCTTCTGTCTCGCTTCGGCTCGCTCTTGTTACAGGGTCGGTTCGGCGCCATGGCCTTTCCTGCCACGGTCCCGGCGAAGCGCCTTGCATCCGCGCTGGGTGCCGGATTGGACCGCTTGAGCTTCGGCAGCAAGTTTGTCGCCTGCGTTGCGATCATCGTGGGCGCCGGTTGCGTGACGATCCTCGCCAGTACGCCTGCGCCGTCGAAGCCGGCAGGCGAGGGTGAGCAGCTTGCGGCTGCGGTCCCCGGGCCTCCGGCCGGCTTTGCCGGCGACGTTGGAGCGCGCGTCATGGGTGAAAGCAAGGGCGAGGGCCTTGTCGATGCTGAAGGGCGGTTCTCTTACAAGCCGGACGGGTACAAGCGGGACGGGGCTTCGGTTGCGGATTCGACGAAGCCGGCGTTTCGAAGGCCCGCCGCCCCATCGCACGGCGACCAAGCGATCCTGCGCGCGGCCGGCGTCGCACTCGACGGCTTGGGGGGCGAGGTCGCGGTGGCGCGGGTGAACAAGGGCGTGGTCAGCCTGCGCGGCCAGCTGGCTTCGAAGCAGGATCTCGAGGATATAGAGGAAATCTTGATTGCGGACGTCCCAGGAGTGCTACGCATCGAAAGCTCGGCCGTTCAGCTCGCCGATCGTCCGGTGAAGCTGGAACGGGACATGCTTCCGGACGGCATCGAGGCCGTATGGGCTGGACGAGACCCTTACATCGAAATGGACGACGGCGTTCGGTATTGGGTCGGATCCGTGCTGAGAGACGGCACGCGAATCGTGTCGATCACGCTCGACAAGATCACGGTGTTGCAGGGCGGGACCTTCCAGACTTTCGAGATCGCCATCTCCGAGCGGGCCACGCCGGCCGAGTGATCTCGGGATTTGCGGGCAGAGGGCCGGGCTGCCGGTCCCGCTGCCTGGGCGAGGCGCTCAATGGTGCTGCCGGCGCGCGCAGACGGCCGAGGCCTGGGCTGCCCTCGGGGCGGCACGCCTTCGGCGTTGCCGTGAAGCGGGACGACAGGTCTCAAGGCATGGTGCGGCCTCCTCGATCACAGGGTGAGCCTGGTTCGCGTTCTCGCGGACGGGCTGACAGTCTGCGGCGCCAAGACCCAAACGGGGGGATGCGGGCCGGCGTCGTCCGATCGGAAGACTCTCTCGTGTGAGGGACTCCAAATTCCAGCACCGCCAGCTTCCGGCACCGAATGTATGCCGGAGCTTGGAATCTGGTTTACATGAGAGGCAACAGGCTAAACTGAGGAGCGTTCTCGACACTTCACGCGACCCGGTTTGCTTGGCTGCGCGCTGCGCCGCATTTCGCCTAGGGGGTACCTCTGCGGCGCTGTTTAAAGCACGCTTGCCCACCGGGCCGCCTCGCGGCATCAAACAGGTCATTTTCAATGCTCCTTGGGACACTAAGTCAAGCTGCACTTAACTGGAATCAATGAGGCGCAGATAATTTAATCTGTTTCGTACAGTCAGAGCGGTCCGCGTTCAAATGAACGCGGACCGCTCTAGTGTCCCATCGACGCGGCCGTTTGCGCCCGGGCGGGGGCTTGCGCGGCCTTCTTCGGCGTTCTTCGAGGGAGTGGAAAACGCCTCGGCGCGGGCGAGCCGTTACATCTTCAATAGGCGAACCCTATCTTGGGCGGCATGCGTGGCGTGTCGGCCGGCGCGATCAGTGGGGCCTCGCCGGTCATGCGGCTGAGCAGAATGTACTCTATGTTCGTGAGCGGACGCCCGGCCGAGGGAGCCAGCGATGCCTCTCCGGTCGCGTCGTCTTCCATGAAATAGGGGGTCACCAGAACCACGAGATCGCTCTCGCTCTGCTGGTATGCGGTGCTGGAAAAGAGTCTGCCCAGTACCGGCATGCTGCCGAGAACCGGCACGCGATCCAGGTTGTCGCTGCCAACCCGTTCCATGAGCCCGGCGATGGCGAAGGTCTGGCCGGGTCTCAACTCGATGACGGTTTGGAAGTCTTCTGAGGTCGTGATCGGCAGATCGTTACCGTTGATCGTGAGGAATTGGCCGGTGATGTCGCTCGAGCTGATGTCGACCAGGAGCCGGACACTGCTGCGGCTCAGCACTTCGGGGGTGAACTCGAGCTCGAGGCCGAAGAACTCGTAGGTCACGCCGAAGTTGCCGCTGGTCACGTCTTCGGCCTCGGCTGCGGTGAAGGTCGGCAGGGGAATGAGCTCGCCGACGGCGAAGCGCGCGGTTTCGCCCGACATGGTGGTGAGGTTCGGCTCGGAGAGGATCGAGGCGTAGCCGCGCTGCTCCAGCCAATCGACGGCGAGGTTCAAGTCTACGTTGCCGCCGTTGAAGCTGCCGCGCGCGCCGCCGCCGCTGGCGGCGGCCAAGCCTGGGGTGACGAACTGAGCGCCGGTGAAGACACTCAAAGCGACGCGTCCCGTCTCCAGGATTGCACGCCAGTCGATCCCGAAGGCGTCGTCCGTGTCCCGCCGTATCTCGAGCAGCCGTACGTAGAGCCTGACGCGCCTTGCGGCCTCGACCTCCAGCCGGTTGATGACCTTGTCGTCACCTGCGAACGGAGTCACGGTGTCGATGATGTGCCGGGCATCCCGCGGAGTATCGGCGGTGCCTGTGACCAGGACGCTGCCCGGGCTGGAGGAAACCTTCACCCGGCTTGCGGGAAAACGCTGTCTTAGCGCCGAATGCATCGAGGTCTTCTGATGCCTTACCTGCACGCGACGCCGGAACACCACCTTGCCCGAGAAGTCGATTGCATAAACCTCCGTGTCGCCCACCGACTTTCCGAACAGCAACAGCCGGCCCGGCGTCGGTGCGTTCGCATCGGCGATCGTCTTGTCGACGACGATGATGGTTTCCGCGGTCTTGGGAAGCGCAAAGGCTTTGCCGCCGCTGATCTCCAGTGTCACGATTGGCGCGGCGCCTTCGACCCCCGCAGCCGCCGAGTTGGGATCGAACATCGGTAAAAAAATGAAGAGCAGCGCCGACAGGAATCGAACAAGCGACGATCCGCCGGACAAACTTGCTTGCTGCATGATTTTCTTTTCCTATGAGGGGCGTTTGCACGAATGCCGGTTCAACGGGAGGCGGTAAGGTCAGGCCCGGGCCTTGGAGTCTTCAGGCGGATCCGACGGCTTGCCGCCGGTCTTGCGCCGTCGCCGTTTCTTCGCTTGGCCGGCCGGGGCCCTATTGGTCAAGCGCCGCAGAGTATCCCGCGCTCTCGACAGCCTCGACATGACGGTGCCGACCGGAACGCCAAGGATCGCAGCTGATTCCTTGTAGCTTAAACCTTCGTATCCGACCAAAAGCAGCGCATGCCTCTGTTCCTCGGGCATTGCGTCCAAGGCCTTGGCCACTTCGTAAAGTGCCAAGCGGTCGGGCTGTGAAGCGGGGCAGAACTGAGAGTTCTCCAAGAAAGCCTCGGTCACGTTTTCGTGCCAGCGCCGCCGCTCGGCCATACGGTCGACATGGGTATTGTGCAGGACAGAGAACAGGTAAGCTCTGAGGTTCCGTATCTCTGCGTTTTTTCTTTGTCTCATCAACGCGCGGCTGAGCGATTCCTGAACCAGATCGTCGGCGTCGACGGAATTGCCGCTCAGCCTGAGCGCATAGCGCCTGAGCCCGGAAATGTGCTCCAAGACAGAGTCTTTCGGATTCGGCATGCTTTCTGGCTTCCTGGGCGGATCGGATAAACGAATTCTCTGCGCACGATGGCGTGAGCGGGCAGCAGACTTATGCCTCTTCACAGGGCCCGCGGTTTCACGCTGAGTGGCGTACAAACACGCTGGCCAATTCGAATAAGGGTGACGGCTCCTTCGCTTCCCGTAGTGTTTGCGGTGGTCGCCAGGAGCGCGTGCGGGGGGCGGCGCGAAGCGATGAAGAGGTGCGCTGTTCGCTCTATTCCGGGGCGCGGACGGTCCGGCTCGCTTCGTCGGAAGCCTCGACGGCCGGCGCGGCAACATTTGCGATGGGATGGCTGAGGATGAGGCTAAGCATCAGCACTGTCATTGCAAAGCCGAGGGCCGTCATCGCATATCGTACGAAGGTCATCTGGCGGAACTCCTATGGCGGGCCGTGTTGTCCCCGGGCGACGAGGACGCTCGTGCTCCCATTTCTGTGCATTAACACGACAGCCGTCCTTGAAAGGGGTGAGCCAGGGAGATCTTCGCGGATCTCGGTCTTAATTCGGGTCGACCGCCAAGGTGACTCTTCCCAAAATCCACAAACGGCGAATTGGCGAGTCCCCTTTTGTTCCTCTGCCCCGCAGCCAGGAATTGAAAAATCTGGTCCCGTGTCACCCTTCATTGTGGCGTCATCCGTGACTAAAGCTGTGCAGGACGCTTCAGCGCCTGCATGCGAATCACGAGGAACTGGGGTGCGAGAAATGATCGAGACGATAGATAACGACGGTTTTGGCCTCGGTAGGCACCAGTCTACGGGAGTTCTTTCCTTGCTCGCTAGACTGGACCCCGACGACGCTGCCGACATCTATGTGAGCAACGCCTGGGATTGTCTACTTGAGTATAGGACGTCGTTGGGCATCGAGGCCTGAAGGCAAGCGATGCGCTTTCCCAACGGTTCCTCGGCAACAGCGGTCGCCGGAGAACCGTTGGGTGCTTGCATCCTTCGCGACTTCGATCCTTCGCCGACTTGCGGACGGCGTTTCGCCCAGGCCTCCGGACCCGAGCCTGTTCCGGGGAACCGTATGTTCGTGCTTCGAAGACGTGACGTTGCCGCCCACAGGAACCTAAGGAACCGCGGTCTCCTCGATCAACTCACCGAAGACATAGCCAACGGCGCCACTGTACGTTCGGACATAGTACCAGTTGGCGTTCTTGACTTTACCTGCGGCGATTAGCGGCGTTCCGGCCTCAATCCTCTCGATTGTGCGCGCCAAAGCCGTCGGGCGCTCGCGGATGTTGGCATAGGTCAAGGTCACGTAGGTACCCTCGGCCTTCACGATCTCGGAGATGGTGGTTGCTGCGGCGGGCGGCGCAGGTGGGGTGGCTGGAGCGGTGAGTTCTAGTTTTCTGATCAACCTGCCGTCGATATAGCCGGCCGTTTCGATCCGGAACCAATCGCTTCCCTTGACCTTGCCGGTGACGCGTAGCCGTTGTCCGACTTTCATGCCGGCGATCTCGGGCGCGTCGATGGAAGG
>JAKSBE010000414.1 GCA_022361275.1 Kiloniellales bacterium | reverse complement strand
TGGTCTTCGGCCACGAGCGCGGCGGCGACACCGGCGACCGCATCGCCCGCAACTTCGGCATGGCCCGGCCCGAGGGCTACCGCAAGGCGCAGCGTCTCTTCCACATGGCGGAGCGCTTCAAGCTGCCGGTCGTCACCCTGGTCGACACCAAGGGCGCCTATCCCGGCATCGGCGCCGAGGAGCGCGGCCAGGCCGAGGCCATCGCCAAGTCGATCGAGGTCTGCCTGGGTCTCGAGGTGCCCTTGATCTCGGTGATCATCGGCGAAGGCGGCTCGGGCGGCGCGATCGCCATCGCCACCGCCAACAAGGTGCTCATGCTGGAGCACTCGATCTACTCGGTGATCTCGCCCGAGGGCTGCGCCTCGATCCTCTGGCGCAGCGCCGACCAGGCCGAGCAGGCGGCCGAGGCGCTGAAGCTGACCGCCCAGAACCTGGCCGAGCTCGGCGTCATCGACGAGGTCGTCGCCGAGCCCCTGGGCGGCGCCCACCGCGAGAAGGGCAGGACCGTCGAGGCCGTCGGCGACGCCCTGGAGCGCGCCCTCCTGTCCCTGATCCACGAGGACGGCCCCGGCCTCAAGGCGCAGCGCCGCAAGAAGTTCCTCGACATGGGCCAGAAGGGGCTGTCCTAGGCGCGGCCTAAAGCGAAGCTTTTCGACTGGTCCAACGCGAACCTTCGTTTCGTTCTCCTGTCATGCCCGGACTTGATCCACGGCTGTCCGGTTTACATGGGAGCTGGCCGGGGCATACGCTTCCTCCCCCTTGATGGGGGAGGATACAGGAGGGGGTGGCGGCCGTAAGGCCGCAAAAAAGGCGCCTTGGGTGCGGATTCTGACTTGGCGCCACCCCCACCAGTTCTGACTTGGCGCCACCCCCACCCCAGCCCTCCCCCATCAAGGGGGAGGGAGCCTCGCTGCGATCTCATCACCCGAGCCGCCTTCGGCCGCGATAGCGTTAACCCCCGATCCTGCAAGACGTTCACTGAAGTCCTGCAACCTAAACCGGACAGCCGTGGGTCAAGCCTGGGGATGACAGTTGGTACTGATGCCCTCGGCCCGGAGCGCGTTCAGAGAGGCGGGTCGAGGCCGCGCAGGTTAAGGCCGTCCTGTGGCGCCCCGTCCCTGGGTGCGGATGTCGGCGAAGGCGGGCTCGCGTCGCTCGAGCTCATCCGCCCGCCAGGTGCCGGCGGAAGAAGTCGGCAACGCGCTCGAAGTGCAGGTTGATGGCGTCGCCGGCGAACCAATGGCCCTGGTCCGAATAGTAGTGAACCTCGGGAGTCCGTCCGGCTTTCTTGAGCCGGGCCTCGAGACGGCGGGTCATCTCGACGCTCCAGGTCTTGTCCTGCTCGCCGTGGCTCAGGTAGAGCGGTCCCTCGTAATCCTCGATCGGGATCTTGCTCCCCGGCAGGATCCCCTCGCTGGAGCCGCGCCACCGCCAGGCCAGGGCGCCCGGGTCCCAGGGCTCGAAGGCCTCGCCCTGGCGGCGCCAGGCGGCGCGGAAGGCGCTGACGACGACGTCGGCGGGGGTATGGACCGCAACCGCGTCCGGCAGGGCCGCGCTGTTCTCGCCTGCGAGAAGGCTCGTCAGCAGCAGGGCATGCTCGCCGCCGCGCGATACGCCGTAGAGCCCCAGCCCGGGGCCGATCATCTCCAGCTCACGGAGCGCCGACAGGACGGCCTCGGTGGCATCGAGATCGACGTCGACGATGTCGCCCGCGTTCCAGAAGTTGCCCGCCCGGCTGTAGCGGAAGGCGCAGGCCGTAAAGCCTTCGGCGGCGAAGAGGGCCGCCGCGCAGTCGACCCAGCCCGCCCAGCCGCCTTCGCTGCCGTGCAGCAGGAGAATGCCGGGGAAGGGCCCGTCGCCGGCCGGCGTATAGAGCGTGCTGTCGCCGGGCCCCCGGCGTTGCTGCAGTCTGAGTGCCATCCCGCCAGTTTTCCGATTTCTGCCGAAGCCGTGCCATGACGCCGGTCACAGCCTCGACGTCGCTACCCTTGCGCCAGGATCTGGCGGCGGGGCAGGCGTTTGGCGAAGTCGAAGAAGGCGCGGGCGGCGAGGGAGGGGTTGGCGCTGCGCAGGGCCAGGCCGACGGCGCGGGTCCGGCGCGGTTTGAGCGGAAGCGCCGCGACGCCGGCCAGGTCCTCGGGCAGGGCCAGCTCGGCGACGATCGAGATGCCCAGGCCCCGGCGCACCAGGCTCAGGATCGAGGATATCTGCTGGATCCGGAAGCGGACGCTGGGCTGGACCCCGGCCTCGGCGAAGAGCGCCTCGACCAGGGGCCCGCTGCCGCCCAGGGTCATGATGAAGGGCGCCGCGCCCAGGTCGCCGGGCGTCAGGGCCGCCTTGCCGGCCAGGGCATGGCCCCGGGGCAGCAGGACGAGTAGCTGGTCGGTCGCGATATGCACCGTGTCGAAGTCGTCGCTCGGCAGGACCACGAAGCCGACGTCGACCCGGCGCTCGTGGATCCAGTTCAGGACCTCGGCGTCGATCCCTTCCTCGACGTGGATCGCGATGCCGGGGTAGCGCGCCTGGAAGCCGGCGATGAGGTTGGGCAGTAGCCGCAGCGAGGCGCTGGCGCCGAAGGAGCCGATGCGCAGGCTGCCCTGGGGCAGGCCCCGGGCGGCGGCGCTCTCCTGGTGGATCAGCCGGGCCAGGGCCAGCAGCTCCTGGATCCGGCCGTGGATGGTCGCGCCGATGTCGGTCAAGGCGAAGTGGGAGCGGCTGCGCTCGATCAGCGGCACCCCGAGCTCGGACTCCAGGCTGGCGATGGCGTGGCTGACGCCGGACTGGGTGATGCCGAGCCGGCGCGCCGCGGCGGTGAAGCTGCCGCGCTCGACCACGGCGCGGAAGATCTCGAGCTGGGTGAGGGTCATGCGTAATACATGAGCTTTTGCTCATTTGAGCATAAACTTTGATCGGTCTATGCTCAATCTCATTCCGGCGCCGCTGACACCTGGGCGCCGGCCGCGAAGGATAGCGCGGAGCCGTGCCAAAAAGGGTGTTGCACCCGACCGAGTCCAGGCTCCCGAGACTCGAGGACTCAACGCATGCTTGAACTGACCGCCGAACGTCAGGCCCTCAAGGCCAAGGCGCGTGCGCTGGCGCGCGAGGTGATCGCGCCGCGCGCGGCCGAGATCGACCGCAGCGAGGCATATCCCTGGGACGCCGTCGAGGCCATGAAGGAGGCCGGCTTCTTCGGCATGACCATCCCCCGGGCCCAGGGCGGCCCGGGCCTGGGCTATCTGGACACCGTCCTGGTCATCGAGGAGGTCGCAAAGGCCTGCGGAGTCACCGGGCGGATCGCGGTCGAGGCCAACATGGGGGCCGTCGGCGCGATCATGGCCTACGGCTCGGAGGCCCAGAAGCGGCTGGCCGCGGACCTGGTGCTGGGCGGCGACAAGCCGGCGATCTGCATCACCGAGCCCGAGGCCGGCAGCGCCGCGACCGAGATGTCGACCCGCGCCGAGCGCAAGGGCGACCATTACGTGCTCAACGGTGGCAAGCACTGGATCACCGGCGGCGGCGTGTCGCGGCTGCACCTGGTCTTCGCCCGGGTCTTCGACGGCGGGGTCGAGCAGGGCATCGGCGGCTTCATCGCCCTGCGCGAGGAGGACCAGGGCCTGGTGATCGGGCGGCGCGAGCCGACCATGGGCCTGCGCGGTATTCCCGAGACCGAGGTCTTCTTCCAGGACCTGACCCTGCCCAAGGAACGCCTGATCCTGCCGCCGGGCGGCCTGGCGCACGGCTTCGGGGCGCTGATGAAGGCCTACAACGGCCAACGCACGGGCGCGGCCGCGGTCTCCCTCGGCATCGCCACCGGGGCCTACGACCTGGCGCTGGACTACAGCCGGGCGCGCGAGCAGTTCGGCCGGCCGATCTGCGAGTTCCAGGGCCTACAGTGGCTCCTGGCCGACATGTCGATCCAGATCGAGGCGGCCCGCGCCCTGATCTACAAGGCGGCCGATTGCGAGGGCTTTCCCGACGTCCTGGCCGCGGCCCAGGCCAAGGTCTACGCTTCCGAGATGGCGATCAGGGTCACCAACGACGCCCTGCAGATCCACGGCGCCGCCGGCTATTCCCGCAACAACCCGCTGGAGCGGATGGTGCGCGACGCCCGGATGTTCACCATCGGCGGCGGCACGGCGCAGATCCTGCGCACGGTCATCGCCTCGCGGATTCTCGACCGCAAGCTGCCGCAGACCCGCGACGGCTACTTGAACCTCGAACGCGCGGCGGAGTAGGGATGGCTTTCATCTTGGAAAGACCGAGCCTGGCCTCTCCCCCCCATCCTGTCCCTCCCCCTCTGGGGGCGAGGGAGTCCGTTGGGGCGTCGGCAAGAGGGCGCCCGGACCCCACAGCTTCGTCCCCTCCCCCCTGGAGGGGGAGGGACAGGGTGGGGGGGACCGACGGCTTCGAACTCTCCTGGGGAGACTCCCTTTAATGCCGACCGCCGCCCAGATCCTCGCGGAGCGCCTCCACCAGGCCGGCTGCCGCTACGCCTTCGGGATCCCCGGGGGCGAGGTGCTGGCGGTGATGGACGCGCTGGCCGGCGCCGGCATCGCCTTCCACCTGACCAAGCACGAGAACCCGGCCGGCTTCATGGCCGAGGGCAGCCATCACGTGACCGGGGCGCCGGGCATCCTGGTGGCGACCGTCGGACCGGGGGTGGCCAACGCGGTCAACGTCATCGCCAACGCCGAGCAGGACCGGGTCCCGCTGATCGTGCTCACCGGCTGCGTCGATCCGGCCGAGGCGGTCGGCTACACCCATCAGGTCTTCGACCACACGGCGCTGCTGGAGCCGGTCACCAAGGCCAGCTTCACCCTGCCCGACGGCGCGGTGGACGGAGTGATCGACAAGGCCCTGGCGATCGCGACCGAGGGCCGGCCCGGACCGGTCCACATCGACGTCCCGATCAGCCTGGCGACCAAGGCGCAGCCGGCGCCGCGGCCCTTCCGTCCGGCGCGGCGCGGCGCCATGCGTCCGGACGACGGCGACCTCGCCGCCGCGGCCGCCCTGCTGGAGGCGGCCGAGCGGCCGATCCTGGTCGCCGGCCTCGAGGTGCTGGCCCAGGGCGCCGAGGCGGCCGTGGCCGACTTCGCCCGGCGCTTCCACGTCCCGGTGATCACCACCTACAAGGCCAAGGGCGTCCTGCCCGAAGACGAGCCCCTGGCCCTGGGCGGCGCGGGACTGTCGCCCCTGGCCGACAAGCACCTGCTGCCGCTGGTCGAGATGAGCGACCTGATCCTGCTGGCCGGCTACGACCCCATCGAGATGCGCCACGGCTGGTGCCATCCCTGGGACCCGGCCAAGGCCGAGATCGTCGAGTTCACCGCCGCGCCGCATCCCCACGGCGTGCACGAGACCAGCGTCAGCTTCGCCGGCGACATCGGCGCCGGCCTCGCCGCCCTGGGCGCCGCGGTCAAGCCCGCCGTGGTCAAGCCCGACGGGGCCTGGTCCAACGGCGCGCCGGCGGCGGCCAAGGCGGCCCTGGACCAGGCCTTCCGGGCCGAGGAGGACTGGGGCCCGGCGGCGGTCGTCGACCAGGTGCGCAAGGCCCTGCCGGCCGAGGGCATCGCCACGGTCGACAGCGGCGCCCACCGCATCCTGCTGTCCCAGATCTGGCGCTGTCCGCGGCCGCGCAGCCTGCTGCAGTCCTCCGGGCTCTGCACCATGGGCTGCGCCCTGCCCCTGGCCATGGGCGCCAAGCTGGCGGCTCCGGAACGACCGGTGGTCGCCTTCGTCGGCGATGCCGGCCTGGAGATGGTCCTGGGTGAACTCGCGACCCTGCGCGACCTCAGGCTGCCGCTCGTGATCGTGGTCTTCGTCGACGCCTCGCTGGCCCTGATCGAGCTCAAGCAGCGCAACTCCGGCCTCACCAATCTGGGGGTCGACTTCGGCGCCACGGATTTCGTAAGGGTCGCCGAGGCCCTGGGCGGCGGCGGGGTCGAGGTCGACAACCGCGCCGACCTGGAGCGTGCGGTGAAGCGGGGGCTCGCGGCCGAGACCTTCACGGTGGTGGCCGCGGTCATCGGCCCCAAGGCCTACGACGGGAGACTCTGAGAGGTTCATGTGCAAAGGACCGCCCGCACGCCGTCCTGCCTCATCCTCCTCCTGCTTCTGATCCTTTCCGCTTGCGCCACCGCCGACGAGACCGAAGGGCGCGCGTCGGCCGAGGGCTACGGCCTTCGGCTGGTGCGCATCTCCTTGGGCACCGAGGTGGCCATCCCGCTCGAAGAATGGATGGCGGCGCTGGAGGCCGTGGAGGGCGTCAGGCCGGTGGAGGACGTCCCGTTCTTCACAAATCCCAGTACCGGAGAAGTGATCAGGATCCCCCGTGCGCTGGGCGACGCCGAGATCTATCTTTCCGAATCGGGAACCTGGGTGAAGGCGATCGCCTTCGCGCGCGGGCGGGCGATTATGGGCCATCCAGCCGGTTGGTCGACCGGTCAGGAGACGGCCTGGCGTGTCGTTGCGCAGCTCTGCGACCGTTTGGGACTGGTCGCCGTGGGCGACGAAGGGGAGCGCTACGATCCGGACACGAGGGAGGTGGTGCGCGACCTCTCGATCTGAAGATGCATTGTGAAGCAAGGCGGAGAGCGAGTGATGCCTTTGACTGATTGCCGCGGCGTGCCGCTGTCGACCGACAAGCCGGACGCCGTCGCCGCGCTGGAGGCGGCGCATGAGGAGTTCCTCTGCTATCGGGGCGATCCCGCTGCCATGATCGACGAGATCCTGCGGGAGCACCCGGACTTCGTCATGGGCCACTGCTTCAAGGCCAGCCTGTTGACCCAGGCCATGGAGACCCGCATCTACGACGACATGTGCGCCAGTCTGCGCGCGGCCGAGGCCCTGGCCGACAAGGCCAACGATCGCGAGCGCGGCCACATCGCCGCGATCCGTGCCTGGTGCGGTGGCGACTTCTACGAGGCCGTGCGGCACTGGGAGGCGGTGCTGGTCGAGCATCCCCGCGACCTGCTGGCGCTGCAGCTGGCCCATCTTTCGGACGTCCTGCTGGGCGACGTGTCCGACCAGCGCGACGTCGTCGCCCGGGTCTTCCCGGACTGGAGCGAGGGCATCCCGGGCTACGGCTACGTGCTCGGGCTGTACTCCTTCGGCCTGGAGGAATGCCGCGATTTCTCGCGTGCCGAGGAGTACGGCCGCCACGCGGTGGCGATGAACCCGAAGGACGCTTACGCCATCCACGCCGTCGCCCACGTCATGGAGATGCGCGGCCGGCAGCAGGGCGGCATCTGGTGGATGACCAGCCGCGAGGACGACTGGGCGCAGGGCAACTTCGCCAACCACCTGTGGTGGCATCTCTCGCTGTTCCACCTCGACCTCGGGCAGTACGACCGGGTGCTGGAGATCTACGACCAGAAGCTGCGCAACGACGACCCGACCGGCGACAAGTACGAGGAGCTCGACTCGGCGGCGCTGCTCTGGCGGCTCAAGCTGCTCGACGTCGACGTCGGCACGCGCTGGAAGCGGCTGGCCGACAAGTGGGCGCCCAGCGCGGCGGATACGCTCTACGCCTTCAACGACGTCCACGCCATGATCACCTTCGTCTGCGACGGCCGCGACGAGCTGGCGGAGGCGGTGCTCAACGCCAACGAGCGCTACGCCCGGCACGCCAACGACGCCAACGTCGCCATGACCCGTACCGTGGGCCTGCCCTTCTGCCGGGCGGCGCAGGCCTTCGCCAAGGGCGACTACGACCAGGTCGTCGACCTGCTGCTGCCGATCCGCTACCGGACGCATTACCTGGGCGGAAGCCACGCCCAGCGCGACATCATCGCCTGGACCCTGCTGGAGGCGGCCCTGCGCGCCGGCCGCCACAAGCTGGCCCTGTCCCTGGCCAACGAGCGCACCGAACTGAAGCCGACGAGCCCGCAGAACTGGCGCATGCGTGCCCGGGCCCTGAAAGGCCTGGGGCTGCGGAGCGAGGCCGAGCGCACGGCCGCCAAGATGCAGTCCCTGACGCCGCACTGACGGCGTGGATGCCGGCTCTGGGCTCTTCTTTCGCCGCGGATCCGGCCTTTTACGAGGGGCGGAGGGCAACCCTCTCCCATCGGTACGACGTCGCGATGCCGGCCGTGCTGCCGGCGCCTGATCAGCGGTAACTGGGAGGCTGGCTGATGTGGGGTCCTTTCGCGCTCGAGACCAACGATCCATCCCTGAGGGCGGCGCTGGTCGGCGAGGAGCGGGCCGGCCTGCGCTTCGCCCTTCGGGTCCGCGCCCTTGCCCTGGGCGTCATCGCGGTCTGGTTCCTGATCTCGGTGCCGATGCCGCGGGTGCTCTACTGGCTGGGCCTCGCCGCGCTCTTCCTGGTCTCCGGCATCATCCCTTACCTGTTGCGCAAGAGCCGCGGCTGGCGGGTCTGGTTCGCGCTCTTCGCCGCCGTGGACGCGGCGGTCCTGGTGACCGCGATGCTGCAGCCCAATCCCCTGGAGCCGAGCGGCTGGCCGATCCAGATGGGCTTCCGCTTCCACAACGTGCTCTACCTCTTCGTCCTGTTGGCCGGCGCGGCGCTCAGCTTCTCGCCGATCCTGGTGATCTGGACCGGCTTTTCGGCGGCCACCGCCTGGAGCATCGGCGCCCTGATGATCGCCATTCGGCCGGAGACCATCGTCAACAATCCGGCACCGACCGGCGACCTCGAGCTCGACAGGCTGCTTTCGTTGCAGAACTACCTGGAGCCCACCTACATGAGCCTGCAGGCTACGCAGAACGAGGTGGTCTTGCTCATGGTCACGGCGGCGATCGTCGCCGCCGCGGTCTGGCGCGCGCGCCGGCTGCTGCTGCGTCAGGTCGAGAGCGAACGGGCGCGTGCCAACCTGTCCCGCTACGTCTCGCCGGATCTGGTCGACAAGCTGGCGCAGGAGCAATCGCCGATGGCGACCAGCGACCAGCGCGACGTCGCCGTTCTCTTCGTCGACATCATCGGCTTCACGGGTATTGCCGAGGACTCGACGCCGGAGCGGATCATCGTGATGCTGCGCGGCTTCCACCGGCGTATGGCCGGGGCGGTCTTCGCCTGCGGCGGGACCGTCGACAAATACGCCGGCGATTCGGTGATGGCCACCTTCGGCGCCCTCGGCGAGGGCCGGGACGACGCCTGCCGGGCCCTGCGCTGCGCCCGCGCCATGCTGGAAGCGGCCGAGGGCTGGAACGTGAAGCGTGCGGCCCGCGGCGCCAAGCCGGTGAAGCTGGGGATCGGCATCCACTACGGCCCGGTCGTGGTCGGCAACGTCGGCGAGCAGCGCCACCTGCAGTTCACCGTGATCGGCGACACCGTGAACGTGGCGAGCCGCGTCGAGCGGCTGACCCGAGACCACGGCACGCCGGTCCTGGCCAGCGCCGACGTGATCGAGGCGGCGCGCCGCGAGGCGGGGGGCTCGTCCGACCTGCTGGCCTCCTTCAGCGAGGCCGGCCGCTTCACGGTGCGCGGCCGCCGCGGCGAGATCGGTCTCTGGCGCCTCGAGCCGGGTCAGGGCTGAAGCGGGCCGCGCGCTATTCGTGCCGCAAGGCCTCGATCGGATCGAGGTGCGCGGCCCGGCGCGCCGGCAGGTAGCCGAACATCACGCCGACCAGGGCCGAGAAGGCGAAGGCCAGCGCGACGATCCAGAGGTCGAGGATGAAGGGCAGGCCGAAGAGGTCGGCCAGGGCGAAGGATGCCGCCAGCGCCAGGCCGATGCCGAGCAGGCCGCCGAAGGACGACATCACGGCCGCCTCGATGAGGAACTGGACCAGGACCTCGCGCTGCAGCGCGCCGACCGCCAGGCGGGTCCCGATCTCCCGGGTCCGCTCGGTGACCGACACCAGCATGATGTTCATGATCCCGACGCCGCCGACCAGCAGGCTGACCGCGGCCACGGCGCCGAGCAGGGCGGTCAGGACCCGCGTCGCGCCGGCGACGGTGTTGGCGACCTCCTTCAGGTCCAGGACGAAGAAGTCGTCGTCCTCCAGGGGGCCGATGCGGCGGCGCTCGCGCATCAGGGCTTCGATCTCGCGTTGTGCCTGCCGGGTATCGTAGCCCTTGCGGACCGCCACCTGGATCGAGCCGACGTCGGGAACGCCGGCGATGCGCCGCTGGAAGACGCGCAGCGGCACCAGGACGAGATCGTCCTGGTCCTGGCCCATCGCGGTCTGGCCCTTGGCCTGCAACAGACCGATCACTTGGCAGGACAGCTTCTCCAGGCGGATCTTCTCGCCCAGGGGGCGCTGCGCCCCGAAGAGCTCCTGGTGAAGGGTCGCTCCCAGGATGCAGACCGCCTTGCCGGCGCGCAGCTCGCCGGCGGTGAAGTCTCGGCCGGCCGCGAGCGACCAGTTGCGCGCCGCGAGGTAGGCGTTGGTGGTCCCGGTGACGGTGGTGGACCAGTTCTCCGCGCCGTAGATCGCGACGGCGGACTTGGAGGCGGTCGGCGCGACGGCTTCGGCCGCGTCGATCTGCTGGGCGATGGCCTCCGCATCCGCCAGGTCGAAGGTCTCGGCGTCGACCGAGGCCCGGTTCGGCCCGCGCCTCTGCCCGGGCGCGACGATCAGCAGGTTGCTGCCCAGCTTCTCGATGTCGGCCGTGACCTTGACCGTGGCCCCGTTGCCGATGGTGACCATGGTGATGACCGCGGCGACCCCGATGACGATCCCGATGATGGTCAGGATCGAGCGCAGGACGTTGCGGCGGAGCTCCCGGACGGCGATGAGCAGGGCGTTTCCAAGCATCAGGCGGCCGCCGTGTTGGCCGTGTCGGACTGCACCAGGCCGTCCAGGAAATGCACGGTGCGCTTGGCGAAGGCCGCCGTCTCCTGCTCGTGGGTCACCATCACGACGGTGATTCCCAGGTCCTGGTTGAAGCCGGTCAGCAGCTCCATGATCTCGCGGCTGCGCGCGCTGTCCAGGTTGCCGGTCGGCTCGTCGGCGAAGAGCACCTTGGGCCGGGTGACGATCGCCCGGGCGATCGCGACGCGCTGCTGCTGGCCGCCGGAGAGCTCGCTCGGCGTGTGGCGCTGCCGGCCTTCCAGGCCGACCGCCCTCAGCGCCTCCAGCGCGGCGGCGCGGCGCGCGCCGGCCCGCAGGCCCCGGTAGAGCAGCGGCAGCTCGACGTTCTCGACCGCCGAGGTCCGGTTCAGGAGGTTGTAGCCCTGGAACACGAAGCCGAAGTAGTGGCGGCGCAGCAGCGCCCGCTGGCTGGCGGTCAGCCGGCCGACCTCGACGCCCTTGAAGTGGTAGGTCCCGGCGCTCGCGGTGTCGAGGCAGCCGAGGACGTTCATGCAGGTCGACTTGCCGGAGCCGCTCGGCCCCATCACGGCGACGAAGTCGCCTTGTCCGATCCTGAGGTCGATGCCGCGCAGGGCCTCGACCCTGGCCTGGCCGACGCCGTAGATCCGAGTGACCCGCCTCAGCCGGATCAGCGGCGCGCCGCCGGTCACCGGCCGATCCTCGTGGCGGCCACGATCAGCGGCGTCCCGGCCGGCAGATCGGCGGCCAGGACCGCGGTCATCCTGCCGTCGCTGGCGCCCGGCATGACCCGCAGGGGCGCCGGCGCGCCTTCCTTCAGGACCCAGACCGTTCTGCGGCCGTCGTCTGCCGCCGGGTCCGGGACTTGCGCCGGTTCCGCGGCGTCGCGCCCGCGGCCCAGCAGGCGTCCCAGGGGGCCGCCGCGCCGCGCGCCGGCGTCCCGCTCGGGCGGGACGAAACGGAACGCGGCGTTGGGCACCAGAAGCGCCGCCTCGACGCTCTCGACGGTGATGTCCGCGGTGGCGGTCATGCCGGGACGCAGGGACAGGTCACCGTTGTCGACCGCCAGCAGGGCCTCGTAGGTGACGACCGAGTGCACCGTCTGGGGCGCGAAGCGGACCTCGGTGATCTCCGCCGTGAAGCGCCGGTCCGGGTAGGCGTCGACGGTGAAGACCGCGGCCTGGCCGACCTCGACCTGGCCGATGTCGGCCTCGTCGACGTCGACGTGCAGGGTCATGCGGGTCAGGTCCTCGGCCAGGGTGAAGAGGTGCGGGGCCTCGAAGCTGGCGGCCACGGTCTGGCCCGGCTCGATCCGACGCTCCAGGACGATGCCGTCGATCGGCGCGCGGATGTCGGCCTTGGCGAGGTTGGTCTCGTCGCTCTGCAGCCGGGCTTCCGCCTCGGTGACCTCGGCCTTGGCCAGAGCGAGGCTGGCCCTGGCGCGGTCGAAGGCAGCCTGCGCGATGTCCAGGTCGTTCTCCGACCTCCAGGTCTGGGTGACCAGCTTCCGGGTGCGGGCGAAGGCCCGCTCGGTCTCGGTGACGGTCGCTTCGGCCTCCAGGACCCGGGCCCGTGCCGCCTCCAGCGCGGCGCGGGCCCGCAGGACCTCGGCCTCCAGCTTGTCGCTGTCCAGCCGGGCGATGACCTGTCCGGCGGTGACCCGGTCGTTGTAGTCCACGGCGACCGTCGCGATGACGCCGGAGAGCTCGCTGCCGACCTCGACCTGGTTGACCGTTTCCAGGTTGCCGGTCGCCGTCACCGCGACCTCGAGATCGCCGCGGGTCACGGCCAGGGTCGTGTAGTCGTAGGCGGGGCCGCCCGACACCTGGCGCCAAAGGGCGAAGGCGGCGACCGGGACCAGGAGGGCGGCAAGGGCGATGAGGACCCGCCGCCTGGCGCGCGCGGAGGCACCCGCATCCGCCAGCCCTAGCGTCCGCAGGACCTCGGGGTCTGCCGTCTCTTCGGCATCGACGTTGGGGAAGCGACGCAAAGCCTCGGATTTCATGCGATGTCCTCCGATCTGCTCCCGGCGGCGGCCTATCGGGCGGAAGGAAAGCCGGACTCCCCAGTGGATCGGGCCCAGTGGATCGGGTCACCGCCCGCCGCGATCAAGGGACCAGTCTACATTGTACGGCGCCGCGGCGATAATCCTGCGCCGCCGCGCCGGATTCCAGGCACGTCCGCGTTTCAATCTCAGGCGATGAGGGGTCACGGTCCTGAAGGGAAGGGAAATGGAAGCGACGAATCTTGCGGCAGCCTTCTTCTCGCGTGCTTCGGCGGCGATCGGGACGGTGCCGTGACCCCGGACGAGATGAAGGCCGGCTCGCCCTCCCGCAAGCCGGGAAACCACCACACTAGGAGCCTGTCCGAGACATGTTCGTGGCCTGCAGCCCGTCCCCGAGACCCCGGGCCAGAGGAATCGCGCCGGCACCCGCGCTTCCGGCGCCCGGGCGTCCCGGAACGTTACAGTCCGTGAGCATGTCTCGGACAGGCTCCTAGACTCGCGCCAGGGGCGGGCATGGCTCCCGGATGGAGTTCCCCCTTGGTCAGGTCCAACAGCAGCGGCAGTGATCGTGGCCGACAGGCAAGCAGATGCCGCTTTGATGCGGCAGGTGGCGGGCGGCGACGACCTCGCCTGCCGTCGGCTCGTGGAGCAGCACGCCTCGCGGATGCTCGGCCTCGCCTCCCGCATGCTCGGCGACGCGGCGCTGGCCGAGGACGTGGTTCAGGAGGCCTTTCTGAGGCTCTGGCGTCAGGCGAGGCGCTGGCGCCCGGAGGCGCGTGTCTCCACCTGGCTCTACAGGGTCGTGCACAACCTCTGCATCGACGAACTGCGCGCGCGCCGGAAGCTCTCGGGCGAGGAGCCGCCGGATCGGCCCGACCCGGCGGACGGACCCATGACGATTGAACACCGAGGACAAGTGGCCAGGCAGGTGAACGCGGCCATTTCCGACCTGCCACCGAGACAGCGTGCCGCCGTGACCCTGGTGTATCATCAGGAGATGAGCAACATCGAGGCGGCCGAGGTGATGGGGGTGACGATCGACGCCCTGGAGTCGCTTCTCGTGCGCGCCCGGCGCAGACTGCGCCAAAGGCTTGCGGCCGAAAAAGAAGACCTGACGGGAGCGGTATGATGCCCGAGAGAATGACCCCCGAGCGGCTTCGCCGCCTCCTGGATGCCTATGGGGCGGATGCGGCGCGTTGGCCGGCCGCAGAGCGCGGCCCGGCGCTCGCGCTGCTCGAGGCCTCGCCCGTATTGCAAGGCCTGCGCCGGGAGGCCAAGGAGTTGGACGCGCTTCTCGATCAGGCGGCCTTGCCCGAGGTCGACGGCGAGCTTCTGGCGGACCTCCTTGCGAGCGCCGGGGCTCCGGCCTGGGGCCGGTGGGTCGGGTCGCTCTGGCCCTTCGGTCCGGTTTGGAAGCCGGCCCTGGGTCTCACCATGGCGGCCGTGACGGGCGCGGTCCTCGGCCTCGTCATCGCTCCCTCCGCCGAGATCGCGCAGATAACCCAAGAGATCGAAGGTCTTATCCTGGGATGATGCCATGCGCCTGAGCCGCCGTCTTTCGATCCTCCTGCTGATCTCCCTCGGGGGTAATCTCTTTCTCTCCGGCATGCTGTTCACGCAGTGGCTGGCGGCGACGCCCCCCGACATGACGGGGCCCTTCAACCGACATGCCGCCGTCGCGGCGCTGAGCGAGGAGCAACGCCAGGTCGTGGAACGAATCTGGCAGCGTCACGAGGCCAAGGCCGGGGAGAGGCTGAAGGCGGCGCGCGAGGTAAGGCGGCGGATCAGGCGCCAGCTCGAGGCCGATCCCTTCGACCGAGCGGCTCTGGAGCAATCCTTCGTGGAGTTGCGCGAGGCCATGGTCCCGCTCGGTATCCAGCTCTTCGGGACGATCGTGGAGATCGCGGACAGCCTGCCGCTGGCCGAGCGCAAGCGCTTCTTCGAGGCGGGCTTTGCCGTTTCGGCGCCATCCGATCCGCTCGAAAGGCTCGGACCTCCTTCCGGATCCGGACCCGGGCCTGGATCCGGGCCCGGCTCCGGCGATTCTCCGAGTTGACTCCCGGAAGCCGCGCCGGGCCGACGGCTCTCCTCTTGCGAAGGGACGCCGTCGCCCTTCCAGCGCGCGCGAGGGTGGTAAGCTCATCTCGAAGACGAGGAAGCGGCCGGGGCAAGGCCGCCCAAGCCACATGGGGAGGACCAAGGCATGACAGCTCAATGCCGGAGCTGGAAGCCTGGTACCCCGCGCCGCCGCCGAGCACCGGCTGACGGTCGAAACCTGGCTTCTTGGCAAGCTGAGCGGCCTGTCGGCCGCCACCCCCTCCTCGATCCTCCCCCATCAAGGGGGAGGAAGGGGTTGAGCGGCACCGATTGAGACCCCGTCTATCCGCATTCGAACGAACGCGGGCTGCTAAGCGACCTTGCCGTGGCAGTGCTTGTACTTCTTGCCGCTGCCGCAGGGGCAGGAGGCGTTGCGGGGGACCTTGCCCCAGGTCCTGGGGTCTCCGGGGTTCATCTCCTCCGGCCGGGCGTGGCGGACGGTGCCGGCCGCGCCGTGGGTCCCGGTGGCCGGCATCGCGCGCTGCTGGACCCCGTGCAGGGCCGGGTCCTCCCGGGTCTCGTGCAGTTCCGCGGGCGGCCGGGCGAGATTCGGGAGCTCGGGCGGGGTCTGGCCGTTGGGGCCCGCGCCGTTCAAGGCCGATGCTTCTGCGGCCGCCGGCTGCATCTCCTCGGGCGGGGCGAAGCGGATCTCAAGCATGCTCAGAAGCGAGGTGACGTGCTCGCGCAGCTGCGCCAGCATCTGATGGAACAGCTCGAAGGCCTCCATCTTGTACTCGTTGAGCGGGTTGCGCTGGGCGTAGGCGCGCAGGTAGATCGACTGGCGCAGGTAGTCCAGGCCCTGCAGATGCTCCTTCCAGTGCACGTCGAGGAGCTGCAGCAGGAAGGTCTTCTCGGCGTGGCGCATGACCTCGGGGCCGTAGTTGGCGACCTTCTCGGCCATCTTGCGGTTCGAGGCGTCGAGGATGCGCTCCTTGACCTCCTGGTCGGCGATGCCCTCCTCCTTGGCCCAGTCCTCGACCGGCAGGTCGAGGCCAAGCAGGCGGCGGCATTCCTCGTGCAGGGTGCCGATCTCCCACTGCTCGGCATAGGCCTTCTCGGGCATGGTGCGGGCGACCAGGTCGTCGATCACCTCGTGGCGCATCTCGGTGACCAGGTCGCTGACGTCGTCGGCGCTCATGATCTCTTTGCGCTGGCTGTAGATCTCCTTGCGCTGGTCGTTCATGACGTCGTCGAAGCGCAGCAGGTTCTTGCGGATCTCGAAGTTGCGGGCCTCGACCTTCTGCTGCGCCTTCTCCAGGGCCTTGTTGACCCAGGGATGGATGATCGCCTCGCCGCGCTCCAGGCCCAGCTTCTGCAGGATGCCGTCCATGCGCTCGGAGCCGAAGATGCGCATCAGGTCGTCTTCCAGGGACAGGAAGAAGCGCGAGGTCCCGGGATCCCCCTGGCGGCCCGAGCGGCCGCGCAGCTGGTTGTCGATGCGCCGGCTCTCGTGGCGCTCGGTGCCGAGCACGAAGAGCCCGCCGGCGGCCTTCACCACCTCCTGCTTGGCGGCGATGTCGGCCCTGATCTCCTCGATCTTCTTCTCCCGGGCCTCGGGGTCCTCGATGGGATCGGCTTCCTGCCAGATGCGCATCTCCAGGTTGCCGCCGAGCTGGATGTCGGTGCCGCGGCCGGCCATGTTGGTGGCGATGGTCACCGCCCCGGGCGAGCCCGCCTCGGCGATGATCTTCGCCTCCTGCTCGTGGTAGCGGGCGTTCAGGACCTGGTGCGCGACCTTCATCTTCTTGAGGTGGCGCGACAGCTCCTCGGACTTCTCGATCGACACGGTGCCGACCAGGACCGGCTGTTTGCGCTCCTGGCAGTCCTTGACGGTCTCCAGGATCGCCTCGTACTTCTCCTCGGCGGTGCGATAGACCTCGTCGTCCTGGTCGTCGCGGACGCAGGGCAGGTGGGTCGGGATCTCGATGACCTCGAGCTTGTAGATGTCGGCGAACTCCTCGGCCTCGGTCATGGCCGTGCCGGTCATGCCCGCGAGCTTGGGGAAGAGCCGGAAGTAGTTCTGGAAGGTGATCGAGGCGAGGGTCTGGTTCTCCTGCTGGATCGAGACGCCCTCCTTGGCCTCCAGGGCCTGGTGCTGGCCTTCCGAGTAGCGCCGGCCCTCCATCATCCGGCCGGTGAACTCGTCGATGATGACGACCTTGTCGTCCTTGACGATGTAGTCGGTGTCCCGCTCGAAGAGCTTATGGGCCTTCAGCGCCTGGTTGACGTGGTGCAGCACCGTGACGTTCTGGATGTCGTAGAGCGAGCCTTCGCTCACCAGCCCCCCTTCCCGGAGCAGCTCCTCAACCCGCTCGACGCCGGCCTCGGTCAGGGTCACCTGCCGCGTCTTCTCGTCCTTTTCGTAATGCGCCGCCTCGAGCTGCGGGATCACCTTGTCGACCTTCTTGTAGAGGTCCGAGGAGTCCTCGGCGGCGCCCGAGATGATCAGCGGCGTCCGCGCCTCGTCGATCAGGATCGAATCGACCTCGTCGACGATCGCGTAGTTGAACTCGCGCTGGACCATCTCCTCCAGGCTGAACTTCATGTTGTCGCGCAGGTAGTCGAAGCCGAACTCGTTGTTGGTGCCGTAGGTGACGTCGGCGGCGTAGGCGGCCTTGCGCTCGTGGTCCTGCAGGCCGTGGACGATGCAGCCGACCTCCAGGCCGAGGAAGCGGTGGATCTGGCCCATCCACTCGGAGTCGCGCTTGGCCAGATAGTCGTTGACCGTGACCACGTGCACGCCCTTGCCGGAGAGCGCGTTGAGGTAGACCGGCAGGGTGGAGGACAGGGTCTTGCCCTCGCCGGTCTTCATCTCGGCGATGTTGCCCCGGTGGAGGACGACGCCGCCCATCAGCTGCTCGTCGAAGTGGCGCTGTCCCAGGGTGCGCTTGGCCGCCTCGCGCACGGTGGCGAAGGCCTCGACCAGCAGGTCGTCCAGGCTCTCCCCGGCGGCGATCCGCTGGCGGAAGGCCTCGGTGCGGGCCCGCAGGTCGTCGTCGCCCAGAGCCTCGATCTCGGGCTCCAGGGCGTTGATCGCGGTCACCAGGCCGGCGAGGCCCTTCACATAGCGCTCGTTGGCGCTCCCGAACAGCCGCTTGGCAAGCCCGCCGATCATGAAACCTCGCAGGAAAACGCGGAAACCTACCGGCTCAGGCGGGCCGGCGAGGCACCTTTCCGATGATCAATGAACGAGGGTCGCGCTGCCCCCGGGTCACGGATGAGAGATAGGCCGCATGGTGTGATAAGTCAACGTCGGCGACCGCGCGAGGCGGTGGGAATCCCAGGGATTTCAAGGGCGGTCGGCGACAGGGCGCAGGCCTCGCGGCGGCCTTCGCCGGGGGGCTTGTAAGGGAAGCCTGGACATGCCTCAATGGCGGCCCTGGCGCTGCGGTAGGCGGGCTCGGTGCCTTGCGCAGAGATCATTGGAGAGGACCCCTGCATGACCCAGCTTTCCCTTCGCGCCGCTAGCTTGGCGGCGGCGTTTGCGCTGGCCGCACCGGCGGCGGCGGCACAGGAACCGGCCGCCGAGGATCCGGTGGTGGCCACGGTAAACGGCGACGACGTGCTGCGTTCGGAGGTGCTGGAGACCGCCGAGCAACTGCCGCCCCAGTACCGCCAGCAGATCGACCTGATCTTTCCCCAGCTGCTGCAGCGGACCATCGACATCAGGCTCATCGCCGCCGCCGCCGAGGCCGGCGGGATGGGCGACGATCCGGAGGTCAAGCGCCGCCTGGAAGAGATCCGCCGTGCGGTGATGCGCGAGGTCTACGTCGAGAAGCAGGTCGCGGAGCGTATCAGCGAGGACATGCTCAAGGAGCGTTACGACGCCTTCGTCGAGGCCAATCCGCCCAAGCCCGAGGTTCACGCCCGCCACATTCTCGTCGAGGAAGAGACCGACGCGCGCGACCTGATCGGCAAGCTGGACGAGGGCGCCGACTTCGCCGAACTCGCCAAGGAGCATTCGATCGGCCCCTCGGGCGCGCAGGGCGGCGACCTCGACTACTTCACCAAGGAGCAGATGGTGCCGGCCTTCGCCGATGCGGCTTTCGCCCTGGACAAGGGCAGCTACAGCAAGGACCCGGTGCAGACCGAGTTCGGCTGGCACGTGATCGAGGTCCTGGACCGGCGCGAGCTGCCCTCGCCGTCGATGGAGGAGGTCGAGGACCAGCTCTTCGAGGAGCTGTCCCAGGAAGCGGTGCAGGACATCCTGACCGAGCTCAGGGACGGGGCCGAGATCAAGATCGTCGAGGCGGACGAGCCGGCGCCCGAACCGGCGGACGAGCCGGAAGCCAGCCCGGCGCCTTCCCAGTAGGGCGGCCGGAACGGATCCGCGGGAGGCGGACCGCGATGGCTTTGCCGCGATCGCCCCTGGCGCCTGCGGAAACGCCGCGCCTGCCGGATCTCCACGGGGTCCGGCTCGCGGCCGCGGCCTGCGAGATCCGCTACAAGGCGCGCAGCGACGTCTGCCTGATCGCTCTCGATCCGGGCACCACGGTGGCCGGCGTCCTGACCCGCTCGCTGACCGCGGGCGCCCCGGTCGACTGGTGCCGTACGGCCCTGGCCGGCGGCAGCGCCCGCGCCGTGGTGGTCAACGCCGGCAACGCCAACGCCTTCACAGGGGCCCGGGGCGAGGCGACGGTCGAGGCCACCGTCGCCGCGACGGCCCGGCTCCTCGACTGCCGGCCCGAGGAGGTCTTCGTCGCCTCCACCGGGGTGATCGGCGAGCCCCTGCCGACCGAGCGCCTGACCGGCGCCCTGGCGGGCTTGGCCGAGCGCTTGGACGGCGGCGCCTGGCCGGCCGCGGCCGAGGCGATCATGACCACCGACACCTTTCCCAAGCTGGCCACGCGCCGGACCGAGATCGCCGGGCAGCCGGTCACCCTCAACGGCATCTGCAAGGGCTCGGGCATGATCGCCCCGGACATGGCGACCATGCTGGGCTTCGTCTTCACCGACGCGGCGATCCCGGCGCCGGTGCTGCAGCGCTTGCTGGGCGCGGCGACCGAGGTCTCCTTCAATTCGATCACCGTCGACGGCGACACCTCGACCAGCGACACCGTCCTGCTCTGCGCGACCGGCAAGGCCGGCAGCCCGCCGCCGGCCGACCCGGACGATCCGGCTCTTGCGGGATTCGCCGCGGCGCTCGAGGACCTGATGGTCGAACTCGCGCAGCTCATCGTGCGTGACGGCGAGGGCGCGCAGAAGTTCGTCACGATCCGGGTTTCCGGCGCCGAGTCCCGTGCCGCGGCCCGGCGGATCGGCCTCGCCATCGGCAACTCGCCCCTGGTCAAGACCGCCGTCGCCGGTGCCGACGCCAACTGGGGCCGCATCGTCATGGCGGTGGGCAAGGCCGGGGAGCGCGCCGAGCGCGACCGCCTGGCGATCCGCATCGGCGGCCACGAGGTGACCCGCGACGGCCTCGCGGTGCCCGGCTACGACGAGGCGCCCGTGGCCCGCCACATGCAAGGCCGGGAGATCGAGATCGAGGTCGACGTGGGGGTCGGCGGCGGGGCGGCGACGATCTGGACCTGCGACCTGACCCACGGCTATATCGACATCAACGCCGACTACCGAAGCTGAGTGCGGCCGGAAGACGAGCCCATGGAGCCATCGGACCAGGACAGCGCCTGCCTCGCGGCTGCCGAGACCCGCGGCGGGGCGCCGGCGAAGATCGTCCTGGTCGCGGCCGTGGCCCTGATCGATCCGGACGGCCGCGTCCTGCTGGCGCGCCGGCCGGCCGGCAAGTCCATGGCCGGCCTCTGGGAGTTCCCCGGCGGCAAGCTCCACCCCGGCGAGACGCCGGAGCAGGCCCTGGTGCGGGAGCTGAAGGAGGAGCTGGACATCGACACCAGCGAAAGCTGCCTGGCGCCCTTCGCCTTCGCCTCGCACGGCTACGACGACTTCCACCTGCTGATGCCGCTGTTCCTCTGCCGGGTCTGGAAGGGCACGCCGAGGGCGCTGGAGGGCCAGGAGCTCGCCTGGGTGCGGCCGGTGCGCCTGCGCGACTACGAGATGCCGCCGGCCGACGAGCCGCTGGTCGCCCTGCTGCGCGACTTCCTGTGACCTTGGGCGCAGACGCCGGTTGGACGCCGTCCCGTCTGGCCGGAAAATGCCTCAACCGGCCAGGGCCACGTCCTTGACCGGCTTCGGGTCGGCCGCGCTCTCCTGCTCCAGGGCCTTGGAGAAGAGCGACAGCACCGTACCCGTGACGACGATCAGCAGCAGGGTGAAACCCGAGGCCAGCAGGGCCAGCGGCCAGTACAGCGGGCTCTCGCCGAAGCTGTTCGCGGCCTGGACCGCGCCCAGGTAGCCGGCCTGCATCGGCAGCATGACCAGCAGCGAGGCGGTGACCAGGCGCCAGCCGCTGCCGGCGCTGAGCTCCCAGGCGCCACCTAAGGAGCGCCGCCGGTCGGTCGCCAGCGCCGGCAGGATCAGCGAAAGCCGGGTCGTGGCGTAGGTGGCGATCAGCAGGGCGCCGACCAGGCTCAAGACCTGCAGGACGATGAACTGGGCCTTCTCGCCCAGGGGGATGCTGCCCGCAGAGCCCGCGGTGATCAGCGCGGTCTCGGCGCCGAGCATCATGCCGAAGCCGAGCGCGACGATCAGCAGGCAGGACAGCACCATCACCAGTATGAAGAGCAGGCTCAGCAGCAGCCAGCTCCCCAGGTACTTCGCCTCGCGCAGGCCGATATGCAGGCCGAGGAGGCCGGGCACGGCGGCCTCGCCCAGCAGCACCACCCGGTGCCAGGCGACCAGGACCGCGGCCGCGACCAGCGACTGCGCCAGCACGTTGGCGGTCATCAGGCCCAGGCTCGGCAGGAGCGCCGCCAGTCCCTGGCCCCGAGGCCAGGGATCGAAGCCCCCGAAGAGGAGGTTCAGCCCGAAGAGCAGCAGCAGCGGCAGCCAGCCGACGCGCAGCAGCGTGCCAGGGTGTGTCAGCAGGAAGCCGTAGCTCTCCCCGACCATCCGCCAGATCCGGATCTTCGCGTTCTGCATCGACCGGGCCCTTCGCTCGAGAAACCGCCAGCCTGGGTCTGCGAGCCTGGCAGCAGGGCCTTAGGATTCGTTAAACGCGTTTGCCGGAGAGGGATTTAGGAAGACGTCAGCCCTCGGGCGCCTTGCCGCGCGGGCCGGGGCGGGCCGGCTCGCCGGCGGGCCGCTCCTCGCTGTCCAGCGCCGCGGCCAGGCGCGCCTGGGCGCTGCCCGGGGCCAGGGGCTGCTGCTGCGAGGCATGGGGCGCCCAGCCGGTCAGGTAGAGCACCTGGAAGCTGGCCGGAATCCTGCCGTCGGGCCGGCCGTGACGGGCCTGGTAGAGGCTGGCGGCGCGCAGCAGGGTCTCGCGCCGGCTGGCGCCGCGGCGCTGTGCCGCCACCGCGTTGGTCTCGCCCAGGACGCGCAGGTCCTGGACCAGGGTAAAGGCGTTCTGATAGTCGAGCGTGAGGCTGTCGAGGTCGGCGACCGGCAGGGCAAAGCCGGCGCGCTGCAGCAGGCCGCCCAGGTCGCGCAGGTCGGCGAAGGGCGAGACCCGCGGGCTGGCGCCGCCCTCGACGTCGATCTCCGCCTCCAGCAGTGCCTGGCGCAGCTCCTTCAAGGTCTCGCCGCCCAGCAGCGCCGCCAGGAACAGGCCGTCGTGCTTCAGCGCGTGGCGGATCTGGACCAGGGCGCCGGGCAGGTCGTTGACCCAGTGCAGCGAGAGGCAGGAGAGGATCAGGTCGAAGCTCTCGGCGCCGAAAGGCAGGAACTCCTCGTCGGCGGCCAGGACCGGGCCGCCGCCGGCCGCCTGTCGGGCCATCTCGGGCGCCAGGTCGCTCTGGACCAGGGTCTCGACGCCGCCCCGACCCTTCAGGATCCGGGCCAGGGTGCCGCTACGACAGCCGAGGTCGAGGCCCAGGGGGAAGCGCCGGTTGATGTCGTCCAGGCGGTCGGCCAGGCGCTCGGCGACCTCGCGCAGCAGGGCGGTCTCGCCGCCCAGCCCGGCGGCCCGGGCCCGGCGCCGGCGCAGCAGGCCGCGATCGAAGATGGAGATGGCGTCGGTCATCGCTCCCTATATGGCATGTCGGAGCGGCCCCCGGAAACCTCGA
>JAKSBE010000471.1 GCA_022361275.1 Kiloniellales bacterium | reverse complement strand
TGGAGGGCCGCTACGTGCCCTCGCTGCTGGCCGCGATCGGCGCGGTGATCGAGCGGCACATGATCGACATCGGCTTCCTGACCGAGGAGGAGGCGCCGCGGCTGGCCCGCCGGGCCGAGCCCGAGGTGGTCAACCTCGGGCTCGGGGGAGAAGGCGGGGGCGAGGGCGCCCGGCCCTTCCGGCAGTGCCCGAAGTGCGGCGCGGCCGCACTGGTTCACCAGGAGGGCTGCGACTTCTGCACCTCCTGCGGCTATTCCCGCTGCCTCTAGGCGGGCAGGGGCAACGGGCGCCATGGCCGAACGCAACTGCCGGAGATGCAGCACCTCCCTGGGGATCGACGACGACCTCTGCCAGGCCTGCGGCGCGCGCAATCCCCTGCGCCATCCCTGGTACATCTGGCCGCTGGCGGCCGTGATCTTCCTGCTCGCCTTCTACTTCCTGGTCGACGTCGAGGCCCTGCGCGACTACGTCACCCGTCCCCGCGTCCCTCCGCCGGGGGCGGGCGACTGACGCCTGCTGCGCCGATTCAGCCGTCCCGGGCGCCACAACGCCCGCGCACGACGCGCAGCAGGCGCAGCAGCGAACCCGGGTGGATGCCCAGGGCCTCCATGTGGCGGACCGTGTTCTCCAGGTACTCGCCGCAGGGGCCGCGCTCGCCGAAGCCCTGGACGATCAGGTCCGCGGTCTCCTCGACCCCGAGCCGCCCGGTGTACTGCGGATGGGAGGGATCGACCACGAAGGTCGCCGCCTCGACCGTGCCGCCCTCGGTCTCGAGGCTGAGCCAGCGCGGGACGTAGACCCCGGTGATCATCTCGCGCTCGTAGAGATAGTCCATCACCGCTGCGCCCTCGGCACCCGGCACCCGGTAGACCAGGCCGGTGCAGGAGCCGCCCCGGTCGAGGCCGAGCACCAGCCCCGGGCGCTCCGGCGTGCCGCGGTAGCGCAGGGAGTAGACGCAGAAGCGGCGGTGGAAGCCGTGCAGCCGGGCCCGCCGCACCTCCAGGTGCGGGAAGCCCGGGTGCCACATCAGGGAACCGTAGCCGAAGACCCAGAAGTCGCCGGTCTCCGGCGGCGTCATCCGCGGCCGCTCGACCACGACCAGCGCGCGGGGCGCGAGATGCCCTTTCGACCTGCCTTCCCGCGCGGCCATCCGCCGCCTGCTCCCTGTTCTTGTTTCCGAGCCGCGTCCGGCCGAAGGGACTTCCCGCAAAGCCTCGGACGCGGGCCCAGAGCGATCATATTGTCGCGCCGCCAAACGGCAAGCAGGACAAGCGGCGGTGAAGGTACTACATCTTGGTCATGCCGCGCTTCGCCAAGACCGTCCTTCTCTTTCTCCTGCTGCTGCCGCTCCTCGGGCTGCCGTCGGCCTGGTTCCTCTCCGGGACCGTGCTGCGGCACAGCTTCGATGCCTGGGTCCAGGACCGGCGGGACGCGGGCTACACGCTGCGCTACGCCGAGCCCGAGCTGGCCGGCTTTCCCTTCGGCCTCGACGTCCGGATCCCGGACCCCGGCGTCGAATCGCCCGAGGGCTGGCATTGGCGCGGTCCGGCGCTGACCGGCGGCGCGACGCTCTGGGACCCCTTGAGCCTGACCCTCCGCGCGCCGGGGCGGCATCGCGTCGAATGGGGGCCGCGCAACGGCCGCCTGGCGCTGCAGCTCGACGCCGCCGGTGCCTCGGGACGGGCCGAGCTGGCCTTCGACGGCCGCCTGAGGCAGGCCGACGCGGCCCTGACCGACGTCGCGGCGGAGGGCCCCCTGCCCGGTCCGCTCCACATCGAGCGCCTGGACCTGGTCTACCGGGACACGGCCGTCCCGGATGACGCCGGTGCCGCGGCGCCCGGCGAGCTGCTGATGACCGCCCTGGGCGTCGACCTGCCGCCCGGGCTCGAGTTGCCGCTGGGCCCCCGGGTCGAGCTCTTCCTGGTCGAGGGCCGGGTCGAGGGGCCGCTGCCGGCGGAAGCCAGCCGGCAATCGCTGGCGCTCTGGCGCGACGCCGGCGGCCTCCTGGACATCCACCGCCTGAAGCTGCGCTGGGGGCCGCTGCAGCTCGAGGCCGAGGGCCGGCTCGCCCTCGACAGGGAGCTGCGGCCGACCGGGGAGCTGACCTCCAACCTGCGCGGCGGCTCCGACCTGGTCGAGCACCTGGCCGCGCGCAAGATGATCGCCGAACGCGCCGCCGGCGCCCTCAAGCTGGCGATCTTCGCCCTCTCCCGCAACGCCGGGGACGGCGGTCCGCCGGTCGTCGAGCTGCCGGTCAGTCTGAAGGACGGCCTGCTGTACCTGGGCCCGGTGGCGCTGTTTCGGCTGCGGCCGGTTCTCTAGGATCGAAGCTGCCGGCCTGGTGGGCCTCGACCACCTCCTCGCGGATCTCCCGGGTCCGGCGGAACAGGGCCTCCAGGGTCTCGCCCTCGCCCCAGCGGATGGCGCGCTGCAGGGCGGTCAGGTCCTCGGAGAAGCGCTGCAGGATCTCCAGCACCGCCTCGCGGTTGTTGAGGAAGATGTCGCGCCACATCACCGGGTTGGAGCCGGCGATGCGGGTGAAGTCGCGGAAGCCGCCGGCCGAGAACTTGACCACCTCGGCCTGGGTGCTGGTCTCCAGGTCGGTCGCCGTGCCGACGATGGTATAGGCGATGATGTGCGGCAGGTGCGAGGTCATGGCCAGCACCTTGTCGTGATGGCCGGCCTCCATGATCTCGACGTCGCTGCCGCAGGCGCGCCACAGGGCGGCGACCCGCTCGACCGCCTGC
>JAKSBE010000288.1 GCA_022361275.1 Kiloniellales bacterium | reverse complement strand
CTGGTCTCGACCGACTCGCCCCAGCCCTGGCCGCTCTTCCTCTATCTCCTGGTGATCTCCGCCGCGGCCCTGGGGGTGGTGCGCTACAAGGACTGGTGGTGGCTGGCCTGGGCGGCCCTGGCCGGCGCCTTCGGCTGGGCGCTGCTCTGGCTGCTCGCCGCCTGGGTGCCCGGCAGCGCCCTGCCGGTCGGGCTCTATATCCTGGCGATGACCGCGGTCAGCTTCTTCGTGCGGGTGCTGCCGGCCGAGCGCGCGGAGCGGGAGGACAATCTCCTGGAGGTCTTCCTGCCGCTGGCGCCGTCGGCCCGGCTCTTCCTGGTCGCGGCGGCGGTCGCCGCCGCCCTGCTTTGGGGCCTCGCCCAACGCGACGACTACGGCACCGTCTCCCTGGCCTTCGCGACGCTCGCGGTGGCCGGTGCGCTCCCGGTCGCCTGGCGCTTCGGCCTGCTCCAGCCGGTCAGTTATCTCGGCACCCTGCTGGCGCTCGCGCTGCTCGCGGCCTGGCCTCTGACCCTGTCGCCCCCGGGGGTGGGAGAGGGCGCGGTCCAGGGCGCCTCGGGCCTGCAGGCGATGGCCGTGCTCTTCGGCCTGACCCTCGGCGGCGGCGGCTTCGCGGTGCTCTGGGGTGCGCGCCGGCCGGACGTCTGGGCCGCCTTCTCGGCCTCCAGCGCCTTCCTGATCCTGGTCGTGGTCTACCTGCGCGCCGGCCGTTTCGAGTCGGACCTGCCCTGGGCCGGCGTGGCCTTGGCATTGGCCGCGCTCTCGCTCGGCGCCGCGAGCCTGGTGGCACGCTACCGCGACCAGCCCGGGTACGACGGCGCTCTGGGGGTCTACGCCGCCTGCTGCTTCGCCGCGATCGGCCTGGGCACGGCCATCGGCTTGGAGCGGGCCTGGCTGACCGTCGGCCTGGCGCTGCAGTTGCCGGCGCTGGCCTGGGTCGCGCTCAACCTGCGCATCGTCCTGCTGCGCAACCTGGCCTGGGTCGCCGCGGCGGCGGTCCTGGTCCGGCTGCTGGCGAACCCCGAGGTGCTGTCCTATCCCCCGGGCACTTGGTCCGGCTTCACCTGGGTGCTCTACGGCTACGGCCTGCCCGCGGTCGCCTTCTTCTTCGCCGCCCGGTGGTTCCGCCAGCAGGAGGACGGCCCCCTGGTCATGCTGCTCGAGGCCGGCTGCATCGCCTTCGCCGTCCTGCTGATCAGCTTCGAGATTCGCACGCTCCTTTTCGGCGCGCTGGACCATCCGCGTTACGGATTGCTGGAGCAGAGCCTGCACAGCATCGCCTGGCTCGCCGTCGCCTACGGACTGGCGCGCTTGCACGCGCGCCATCCGCGCGTGGTGACGGACTGGGCTTGGCGCATCCTCGGCGGGCTGGCGGCCCTGCAGATCGTCTTGCTGCAGCTCTTCGCCGACAACCCGCTTTGGAGCGGCGGTCCGGTCGGCGACTGGCCGTTGTTCAACCTTCTGCTGCTCGCCTATGCCCTGCCGGCGGTCTTCGCGCTGCTCTTCCGTCCGGTGCTCCGGCGCGCCGCGCTTCCCGAATTCGCCGTGGCGTCGGGCATCGCCGCGCTCGTGCTGACGCTTTTTTATGTCAGCCTGGAGGTGCGGCGCGCCTTCCAGGGACCGGATCTCTCGCTGCCGGGGCTGGGCGACGCCGAGCTCTACAGCTACTCGCTCGTGTGGCTGGCCTATGCCGCCGGGCTGCTCGCGCTCGCCTTCCTCCGGTCCAGCGCCGTGCTGCGCTACGCCTCGCTGGGCATCGTGCTGCTGGCCGTCGGCAAGGTCTTCCTGATCGACATGGCCGAGCTGACGGGCTTGCTGCGCGCTCTGTCCTTCGCCGGGCTCGGCCTGACGTTGATCGGAATCGGTCTTTTTTATCAGAGAGTTGTCTTCGCGCCCCAGAAACCCCAAGACGCCGTCTAGAGCTTGGCGCCAATCGTCGGGGCCGTGCCAAGAATAGCCGTAGCTACGGCACGTCGCACGGCGTAGTGAAAGGCAACGACTCCTTCGTCGGACTCGAACTGCAAGAACTCACTGCCCTGTCACGGCGTCTGTTTGGAAGTCACTTTGCGGCTGCGCTCCATGCTTCATTTCCCTCTGAAGATTCGGGGTGGAGTCGCTTCACAAAATCTGTTTTTGCTTCTTTGAATCGCCAGGACCAGCACCGAGTCCCTGACTCGGATTTAAAGGATTCAGTAACCCTTTATCGCGATAGTTTTTTGCGATCATCTCTATTGATGGCATCTCCAAGCCATATCCATATCTAATTCCCGAGGAGCGTGAGAGATGGCTACGACCCGAACGGCGAAGGCTTCGCCGAAACGTAAGCCTACGACGACGCGCAAGGCGGCCACGACCCGTCGCAAAGCTGCGACCGGTCGTCGAACCGCCTCCGCTCGTAGTGCGGCGGCGAAGCGTCGCACCACGACAAAGCGCAGCACCACTGCCAAGAAGACCACCGCTCGCAAGAAGACCACCGCTCGCAAGACGACCGCGAAGCGGAAGCCGGCCGCGAAGAAGACCGTAGCCCGCAAGACGACGACGAAGCGGAAGACCGCGGCCAAGAAGCCGGTCCGCAAGACGGCCGCCACGCGCAAGCCGGCGGCCCGCAAGACCACGGCCCGCAAGACGACGACGAAGCGGAAGACCACGGCCAAGAAGCCGGTCCGCAAGACGGCCGCCACGCGCAAGCCGGCGGCCCGCAAGACCACGGCGCGCAAGACGACGACGAAGCGGAAGACCACGGCCAAGAAGCCGGTCCGCAAGACGGCCGCCACGCGCAAGCCCGCGGCCCGCAAGACGACGGCCCGCAAGACGACGGCCCGTAAGACGACGACGAAGCGGAAGACCGCGGCCAAGAAGCCGGTCCGCAAGGCGGCCGCCACGCGCAAGCCCGCGGCTCGCAAGACGACGGCGCGCAAGACGACGACGAAGCGGAAGACCGCGGCCAAGAAGCCGGTCCGCAAGACGGCCGCCACGCGCAAGCCCGCGG
>JAKSBE010000100.1 GCA_022361275.1 Kiloniellales bacterium | reverse complement strand
CGCCTTGCAAATGCCCTCGCGCGAGGCGGTCGACCGGGTTTATGCCAAGGCCCTGGCCGCAGGCGGCACGGACGAAGGCGCGCCCGGCGTGCGCGGTGACGAGGCCATGGGCTTTTACGCCGGCTACTTCCGCGACCTGGACGGCAACAAGCTGAACGCCTTCTGCATCGGTGCCGGGTAGAGCCGGTGCGAAGGTGCGGTAACGTCCTATTTTGCCACCTAATTCATGTGAAAATTGCTATCCAAGGATGAATTTTCTGATATCTTATGCCCCTTAAGCTATCTCGTGGAGAGGCGCGACAAGGGGGAGATTGCCATGTCTCGCGTAGGGGGTTTTTTTGCGTTGGTGATGTTGACCGCCGTGGGCCTGCTGGTCGATAGGGACGCGGCCGCTGAATCCCGGCTGGAACAGGCCGCCACCCAGGGCTATGAGGCTTGCGGCGGCTTAGCGGGCGAGCAATGCGCTGAAGGATATTTCTGTGAATACAAGGTCGGAGAATGTTTGATTCCCGACATCCAGGGAATTTGCCGGCCCGTGCCCGAGATTTGTACGCGGGAACGCGATCCCGTATGCGGCTGCGACGTCAAAACCTATTCCAACGCCTGCGAGGCTCATAGGGCGGGCGTGTCGATCTTGGCTCCCGGGGAGTGTCCCAAGCCAAAGCAATAGTCACAGCGGCCGCCCTACAGCAGAAACACGACCGCGGTCAGCAGCAAAATCACCACGAACAGGACGATGGCTGCCGGAAACAGCACGCGCACCATGCGCTTGTAGGTGGCCATCGTCGCCTGGTGGGCGGCGACGTTTTCCTTGAACAACGCCAGGTTCTCGCCGGCCAGTGACCGGTAGAGTTCCATATGCTCGCGCTGGATCGTCTTCATCTCGTTCAAGGTCGTCTTGATTTCGGCCAGGTCGCCCGCCAAGGTATCCCTGTCGCCGTTCCTCCCGTCGTCCATCCGGCCCCTCCCCTAGGTGACGCGATGCGATACCCCACGGGTGCATTGGAGAATGTGCGTCGATCCAGGTCAAGAGAGCGCTGGACCGCCAGGCCGCTTGCCTTGCTGGATGGCCACAAGGTGGCGGCTGGCGGCTAGTCCACAGCGACTGCGGGGTAGATCCGCCGGCCCGAGGCGCGGGCGCGGGCCAAGGCCGGAAAGCGCTGCTCGACGCTGTACCGGCGTGTCGGCGTCTCCGGTGCGTCTTCCGGGGGCTGGGGGTCTTCAGGGGCCGTGGCGGTATGGGCCTGCATGGCCGTACTCCTCGCTACTCGATACAGACTCGCACGGTGCCCGAGACCAAAAAAAGGGCCGCGCCCCGCGGGTGTCGCGAGACCGGCCTGATTTTTGGCGACGGTGCCCGCATTTGTTAAAGAT
>JAKSBE010000029.1 GCA_022361275.1 Kiloniellales bacterium | reverse complement strand
GGCGGCCTGTTCCTGGCCAGCGACTGGCTGCGCGGGTCATCGGGCCCGCAGTCTGCGCTGATGCAGGCCTGGATGAAGTCGGCCGAGCTCTCCTTCCGCATGGCGACGCCGGAGGAGACCACCGCAGCGATGACGGCGGCCGGCTTCGAGGCGGTCGAGGTGCGCGACCGCGCCGACTGGTTCCGCCAGCAATGCCGCCGCGACCTCGCCACCGTGGAGGGCCCGGCCCGCGAAGCCCTCATCGCGACCCAGGGCGCGGCGGGGGCCGAGACGCTGATTGAGCGCACCCGCATGCGGATCGGCCTGGCCGACAGCCGGGAGCTGTTGCCGTGCCATCTGAAGGGGGAGCGGCCCGCCTGAGACGGGCCGCGCAAGGATAGGAATCAGGCGTAGAAGGGTGACGCCAGGTCCCGGCTTGCCTCCTCGACGACCGCCGCGTCGAACAGCCGCGCGGTGTAGGCTGCCCTGAGCTTGTCGGTCTCGCTGGGGAAATAGTCCAGAGCGAAGGCACGGGCGTTTTCCGCCGTGTCGAATGCGTAGATCCCACCCAGCGTGTTGGTCGGCCAGCCGCTGAGCCAGGTCTTCGAGAGCAGGCCCGGCTGCTGCTTGAGAACCGGGTTGATCTCGCGCCAAGGCGCCTGCGCGAAGGGCACGCTCACCCAGACTTCGGTGTAGACGAAGGCTCCCGGGCGCTGTGCCGACGACGGGCCGAAGTGCACCGAGCCCATATCGCGGCTGGCCTCCTCCACCGGTCTTGCGTCGAAGATCCTCGTGGTCGGGGCGGCTCCGAACCTTCGTGCCTCGTCGGGGAAATAGCCAGTGACGAAGGCCTCGGCAGCCTCGGCTGTCTCGAAGGCGTAGAAACCGCCAAGCGAGCCGGTCCCGATACCGGCCAGCCAGGTCTTGTTGAGCAGACCGGGTTGCGCCCGAAGCGTCGGGTTGAGGTCCCGCCAGGGTGCCTCGGCGAAGGGAACGGAGATCTGAAGCTCGGTGTAGACGAAAGCCTGCTGGGTCATGCTGCGCTCCTAGGGAGTCCGGCGTCGCCGGGTCAGGTCCGCGACGCTACGGATCAAGTTCAGATAACGTTCGTTATCTATCCTGAGAGCCACTATATAGATAGCGATCGTTATGTGATCAATATGAAATAACGAGCGCTATCTGAAATGACCGAGCCGAACCGCAAGCAGGCGCAGAAGGAGCAGACCCGGCGCCGCATGGTCGATGCGGCGAGCCGAAGCTTCCGGGCCCATGGCTATGCCGGGATCGGCGTCGATGCGGTCGCCAAGGCGGCCGGATCCACCTCGGGGGCCTTCTACGCCCACTTCGGCTCGAAGACCGCCGCCTTCGAGGCTGCCGTCGCCAGCGGCCTCGACGAGGTCATCGAGGCCCTGCCAGGGATACAGGCGGAGCACGGCACTGAGTGGGTCCGCGTCTTCGCCGACTATTACCTGGGCAGGGCGCATCGCGAGGACCTGGCCTGCGGTTGCGCCATGACGACACTCTCGCCGGAAGTCGTGCGCGCCGGCGCGGAGACCAGGGAGCTCTACGAGGCGCGCATGAAGAAGATCGTCAAGCTTGCAGCCAAGGGCCTGGCCGGCGGCGGCAAGGGCGAGCGGCGGTCCCGTGCCTGGGCGATGCTCGGCACGCTCATCGGCGGCCTCACCCTGGCCCGCGCGGTCCGGGACGAGGCCCTGGCCGAGGAGATCGCGGCGTCGGTCCGCGCGGCGGCAGTCGCAACCGCGGGAGCGACACGCGTCAGGCCAGGTGGCACGCCGCTAGACGAGCCTGACTGACGGCTCGAAGCGCCGGCAGCTCGGCCCGGCAGCGCGCCTCTGCCAGCGGGCAGCGCGGCGCGAAGGGACAGCCCCCGTCCGCTGTGCTGTGGCCCGGCGTATGGCGGCCCGATGTGCTGCGGTCCTGGGCGGGCTCGGCCTGGCCGGCGCGGCGGCGGCGCGCAGGATCGGGCCTCGGCACGGCGTCGAGCAGCCTGCGGGTATAGGGGTGGCGCGGCGCGGCGAAGACCGCTGCCGTCGGGCCCTGCTCGACGATGCGCCCGAGATACATCACGGCGACCCGGTCGGTGACGTGGCGCACCACGCTCAGGTCGTGGCTGATGATCAGGTAGGTCAGGCCGAGCCGGCGCTGCAGGTCCATCAGCAGGTTGAGCACCTGGGCCTGGACCGAGACGTCCAAGGCCGAGACCGGCTCGTCGGCGACGATCAGGTCGGGATGGGTGATCAGCGCGCGGGCGATCGCGATGCGCTGGCGCTGGCCGCCGGAGAACTCGTGCGGGTACTTCTCGGCGTCGGCCGGCGACAGGCCGACGGCCGACAAGGCCTCGGCGATCCGCCGGCGCCGCGCGCCGCGCTCCTCCGACGGCAGCAGGTGGAGCGGCTCGGCGACGATGCGCGCCACCCGCTGGCGCGGATCGAGCGAGCCGTAGGGGTCCTGGAACACGATCTGCATGTGGCGGCGCAAGGCCCGCAGCGCCTTGGCCGGCAGGGCGTGGAGGTCCTGCCCCATGAAGCGCACCCGGCCGCCGTCCGGCCGCTCCAGGGCCAGCAGGCTGCGCGCCAGGGTCGACTTGCCGCAGCCCGACTCGCCGACCAGGCCGAAGCTCTCGCCGGTCTCGACCTGCAGGTCGACGCCGTGGAGCGCCCGGACGCGCGGCGGCGGCGCGAAGAGGCTCCGGCGCGGCAGGCGGTAGTCGCGGACCAGGCCCTCGACCGCCAGCAGCGGGCCCGGTGGCTCGGCTGCGGTCATGGCGCTACCGCCCGCGGATGGGCGCAGAGGGCGACGTGATCCGGGCCGATCTCGGCGACCGGCAACGGTGTTTGCCGGCAGGCCTCGTCGGCATGGCCGCAGCGCGGCGCGAAAGCGCAGCCGGCCGGGCGCTGCAGCGGGCTCGGCACCTGACCGGGGATCGTCGAGAGGCGGGAGCGCGCGGCGGCCCTCGCCCCCTGGGCGTCGCGCGTCGCCTCGCCGACCTGGGGCAGCGCGGCGAAGAGCCCGCGGCTGTAGGGATGGGCCAGGCGGGCGAAGACCTCGGCGGTCGGGCCGCGCTCGACGATGCGGCCGGCATACATCACCAGCATGCGGTCGGTGGTCTCCGCGACCACGCCCAGGTCGTGCGTGATCATCAGCAGGGCCATGCCCTCTTCGGCGGCGATCTCGACGATCAGGTCGAGGATCTGGGCCTGGATGGTGACGTCGAGCGCGGTGGTCGGCTCGTCGGCGATCAGCAGCGCCGGCCGGCAGGCCAGGGCGATGGCGATGACCACCCGCTGGCGCTGGCCGCCGGAGAGCTGGTGCGGATAGGTCGAGACCAGGCGCTCGGGCTCCGGCAGCTTGACCGCGTCCATGACCTCGATCACCCGCGTCCTGCGTTCGCGCGCCGACATACCGGTGTGGATCTGCAGCACCTCCTCGATCTGCTCGCCGATCCGCATCACCGGGTTGAGCGCGGTCATGGGCTCCTGGAAGATCATCGACATGCGCGCGCCGCGCAGGTCGCGCAGCGCGGCCGGCGACTTCTGCAGCAGGTCCTCGCCCTGGAGCAGGATTTGCCCGGCGGTAGGTCGGAGCTGCTTGCGCGGCAGCAGGCCCATGACCGTGTGTGCGGTCACCGACTTGCCGGAGCCGGACTCGCCGACCACGCAGAGGATCTCCCGCGGCTTGACGGTGAAGGAGACGCCCTCGACCGCGTTCTCCCGGTCGGCGCCGGCGGGCAGGCGGACGGTCAGGTCGCGCAGGTCGAGGACGGGCGGGGCGGGATCGCTCATGACGGGCTCACATCTTCTTGGCGATGCGGGGGTCGAGGGTGTCGCGCAGGCCGTCGCCCAGGACGTTCACCGCCAGGATGGTCAGCGCGAGGGTGATGCCGGGGAAGAGCACGATCCAGGGCGCGAGCTGGAAGTAGGTCCGGCCCTCGGCCATGATGTTGCCCCAGCTCGGGATCTCCGGCGGGGTGCCGGCGCCGAGGAAGCCGAGCAGGGCCTCGGTCAGCATGGCCGAGGCGCAGACGTAGGTCGCCTGCACGATCAGGGGCGGCACGGTGTTGGGCAGGACGTGGCGCAGCAGGATCAGCGGCAGCCGGGTGCCGGCGGCGATCGCGGCCTCGACGTAGGGCTCCTCGCGCACCGAGAGCACGATGGCGCGGACCAGGCGGACCACGCGCGGGATCTCGGGGATGGTGATCGCGACGGTGACCGTGGTCAGGCTGGCGCCCGAGAGCGAGACCAGGGCGATCGCCAGCAGGATGCCGGGGATCGCCATCAGGCCGTCCATGATCCGCATGATGACGCCGTCGAGGAGGCGGATGTAGCCGGCCGCGAGGCCGCAGAGCAGACCGAAGAGGACGCTGAGCCCGGCGGCCAATAGACCGACCGTCAGCGAGATCCGGGCGCCGTAGACCGTGCGGCTGTAGATGTCGCGGCCGAACATGTCGGTGCCGAACCAATGCGCCTCGCCGGGCGGCTTGAGGCGGTCGACCGGGTTGAGGGCGATCGGGTCGCTGGTGAAGAGCAGCGGCGCGAAGAGCGCGCAAACCACCATGACGATCAGGAGGACGCCGCCGAAGACCATGGTGGGATGGCGGCGCAGCAGTCTGCGCCGGACCTCCGCGATGCGGTCCCGCAAGCCGCCGCCGGCGGCCCTGTCGTAGAGCGCCGTCAATAGCGGATCCTCGGGTCGAGCAGGGTGTAGGCGATGTCGATCGTCAGGTTGATCAGGATGTAGACGAAGCTGAACATCAGGATCAGGCCCTGGATGATCGGGTAGTCGCGCTTGAGGATGGCGTCGACCACCAGGCGGCCGAGCCCGGGGATGTTGTAGACGCTCTCGGTGATCACCACGCCGCCGATCAAAAGCGCGATGCCGAGGCCGATCACGGTGACGATGGGCACCGCGGCGTTCTTCAGGGCGTGGCCCAGGAGGACCCGGCGCTCGGTCTGGCCCTTGGCGCGGGCGGTGCGGATGTAGTCCTCCTCCAGGACCTCGAGCACGCTGGCCCGGGTGATGCGGGCGATCAGCGCGATATAGATCACGCTGAGGGTCACGGTCGGCAGCACGATGTGGTGCAGGAAGGCCAGGGGCTGCTCGAAGGGGCTCTTGTAGCCCTGGACCGGCAGCCACTTCAGGTTCAGCGAGAACTGGTAGATCAGGAGGTAGCCGAGCACGAAGACCGGGATCGAGAAGCCGGCGACCGAAAGGAGCATGATCCCGCGGTCGACCCAGGTGCCCGCCTTCCAGGCGGCGATGATGCCGAGCGGCACGGCGACGACGACCGCGAAGACCAGGGTGGTCGCGGCCAGCATCAGGGTCGGCTCCAGCCGCTGGCCGATCAGCTGGGTGACCGGCAGGTTGGAGAAGATCGAGATGCCGAGGTCGCCCTGGGCCAGGCTCCAGATCCAGGTGGTGAACTGGAAGAAGATCGGCTCGTTGAGGCCGAGCTGCTCGCGGATCCGCTCGATGTCGGCGGGCGAGGCGTAGTCGCCGGCGATCACCGTCGCCGGGTCGCCCGGGCTGAGCCGCAGCATCAGGAAGACGAAGAGCGCCACCACCCCCATGACCGGGATGGTGGCGAAGACCCGCTTGGCGATGAACACGAGCATCTAGCGGTCCGCCGGCCGGAGCACCGCCACCCCAACGCTTCCTCCCCCTTGATCGGGGGGGATCGAGGAGGGGGTGGCGGCCGGCAGGCCGCACCGCGGCACCGAACGACCAAGGCAGGGCTTCGCCCTACCCCCCTCCCTAACCCGCGCGTACGCGCCCCACACGGGGGGAGGGGACTGGGGTGGCGCCTCTCGATATCCGGATCCGCGCGACGCCGGGGGAAAGACGGGCGTTGGTGCCATGGCCCTGTGCTCGATCGCCTGTTCCCGTCTACCGCTTCACGTCGATGTTCCAGAAGAACTGGACCGGGGACTTGATCAGGCCCTTGACGTTGTCGCGGTAGGCGACGAGTTCGAAGAAGGTGCCGACGTTGCCGTGGGTGACCGTATCGATGGCCCGGGCCTGGATCTTCTCGGCCAGCGCCTTCTGTGCGGCAGGATCGGTCTCGCGGGCGAAGGCGCTGCGCAGCGTCTCCAGCTCCGGGTCGTCGGGCCAGCCGAACCAGCCTTTCTCGGCGCCGCCGCCGGACATGCCGGTGGCGACCACAGGGTTGGTGATGTCGCCGCCGATCCACCAGGTGTGGAAGATGTTCCAGCCGCCGTCCGCGACCGGGTCCTTCTTGGCGCGGCGCGAGGTCAGGGTCGACCAGTCCATGGCCTGGACCTCGACCGTCATGCCGATGTCGCGCAGGCGCTGGGCCGTGACCAGGCTGAAGGCCGAGAGCACGGGGACGTCGGTCGGCTGCATGACCACCACCGGCGTGCCGTCGTAGCCGCCCTGGGCCAGCAGGGCCTTGGCGTCGGCCAGGCTCGGATTCCGGAGCAGGTCGTTGCCGGCGTCGGTCTCCATCGGCGAGCCGCAGGCATAGTAGGAATAGCAGACCCGGTAGTACTCGGGGTTGCCGACCGCGGCCTGCATGTAGACCTCCTGGTCGATCGAGCGGATGACCGCCTGGCGGATCGTCTTGTTGTCGAAAGGCGGATGCAGGTGGTTCATCCGCAGCATGCCCTGGTTGCCGAGGGGATCGTTGACCTCGACCACCACGCCGGGCGACTGCGTCATGATCGGCGCCAGGTCGGCGGGCGGATTCTCGTAGTAGTCGACCTCGCCGTTGATCAGGGCGTTCATCGCGGTCTGGGCGTCGGGGATGTAGATCCACTCGACCCGGTCGACCTTGGCGATCTTGCCGCCGGCGGCGCCGCTGGGCGGCTCGCTGCGCGGGACGTAGTCCCGGTTCCTGGTGTAGACCACCTTGGAGCCGGGTACCCATTCCTCCTTGGCGAACACGAAGGGGCCGGAGCCGACGATCTCGGGCACCTGCTCGAAGGGATCGGTCTCGGCCAGGGCCTTGGGCATCATGAAGGGCACGTTGGAGCTGATCTTGCCGATCGACTCCAGGACCAGGCCGTAGGGCTCCCTCAGCGTCATGACGATGGTCTTCTCGTCGGCCGCGGTCAGGCTGTCGGTGACGCCCATCAGGGCCTGGCCCATGCCGTCGCGCGCGCCCCAGCGCTTCAGGGAGGCGACGCAGTCCTCGGCGGTGACCGCCGTGCCGTCGTGCCACTTCAGGCCGTCGCGCAGCACGAAGGTCCAGGTCAGCTGGTCGTCGCTGACCGACCAGGTGTCGACCATCTGCGGCTGCGGCTGCAGGTTCTCGTCCATCGCAAAGAGCGTGTCGTAGACCATGTAGCCGTGGTTGCGGGTGATGTAGGCCGTGGTCCAGATCGGGTCGACGTTCTTGAGGTCGGCGTGCGGGATGACCCGCAGGACCTTCTCGGCCGCCGCCGGCTGCGGCGCCGCGAAGGCGGCCAGGGGAACGGCCAGAGCGGCCGCCAGGACGAGCGCCCTGCGTGACAGATTGTTCATTTTTTTCTCCCTCCCTGCAGTCTGCTGCGCCGCGGGCCTCCCGACCTCGGGCGCGCCGGTTGCGATACCGTTTCTATGCAAACGTTGTTCCACATTAGAGCGCGGAACTTCCGCGCGGGTCAATCTGGTGGGCCCAGATCCTCGCGATTCGGTCCTCGCGATTCGGTCCTCGCGATT
>JAKSBE010000448.1 GCA_022361275.1 Kiloniellales bacterium | reverse complement strand
TCAGGCCGGGATCGCCAGGGTGTCGTTGACCCGGATCTCGACCACGCCCTCGGGGTCGATCAGGCAGGCGCCCTGGCTCATCATGTTGTTGACGAAGTGCGCCGCCCGGTCGCCGTGCCAGGTGATGTCGGTCATGACGTCGGCGCCCACGGCGTGGCCGATGGCGGTGCGGTGGTAGAGCAGGCAGCGGGTCTGGTTCGTGCCGACGCCGGCGAGGCCGGTGTGCATGATCCAGTTGACCCCGAGCCAGGTCCGCGAGCCCGCCGCCTTGACGTAGGGCAGGTCCTTGCCGACGAAGTCGGAGGAGGCGAACTCGTTGATGGTCATGGCGACCGACCACTGGCGCGGCGACAGCAGGCCGAAGCGGCCGCCGTCGTTGGGCACGTCGGCGTTGTTGAGGGCCTCGACCGACTCCAGGAACAGGCTCCGGGTCATGGCGCCGGTGAAGTCGCCGACGAAGCCGGTGGTGCCGCCGGCGGCGGTCAGGACCAGTTCGTCGGTCTTGCGGCCCAGGCCCCAGGCGCCGGCGTTGGCCACCACCTCGCGCTCGTCGTGGTTGGTCTTCAGCTCGTCCAGCTTGTCGACCCAGTCGCCGGCGTAGAAGTCGGCGAGCTGGCATTCGATGGGGTCGTGGCTGGCGTTCATCGGCGTGATCTGGCCGTGGCGGGCCTTGGTCGTGGCCGCGCCCTTGCCGACCTTCTGGAAGGTCGTCGAGGCGCCGCGGACGTTGTTCTTGGTCCGCACGGTGCCCCGCAAGAGGGAACCGCGCCGCTGGTAGGCTTCGTGAACTTCGCGCTCGAACTGCTTGACGAAGCTCAGATCTATGGAGGTGCTCATCGCGTGAGGTCGCTCCTTGTCGGCTGGTCTTGGGGTTATGATGAGAGCACCCCGCCGGTTGTCCTGGTCGCCGGCGCCCCTCCCGATCAGACGCCTTCGCGTCCGGCCGGGAGTCCTGCGCCAGCACTTTGACCTTGGGGCGCGGCCGGCCACGGTTCCCCGGTCCCTCGGATCGAGGGCCGGGCCGCGCGCCGTCGCCCCGTCTCAGGGCCTCCGGGATTGCGTGGAAAAGAGCGCGGGCCCGGCGCGGGCCCCACCGTCACGGCAGGGTTGTCCGCCCCGGGCCCGGGGTCGTGAAATCGACAAAGGAATTCGGTGTGGCGCCGGCCGGCGCGGGCGGCGGCGCAGGCGCCGGCCGGCGCGGACTAGATCACAGGGTCTTGCCGGTCTGGCCGGTCTGCAGCTCGCGGATCTGCTCGCGCATCAGGTCGATCTGGGTCTGCAGGCTGTTGATCTGGCGCTGCAGGTCGAAGACGGTGGGCGCCGAGGACACCGGCGTCGCGGTGGCGGCGGGCGCGGCGGCGTTGCGGCCTGCGGTTCCGGCGCAGCCCGCGAGGGCGAGCGGCAGCGCGAGGACGACGACGGCGGCGAAACGGGCCATTTCCTTTCTCCCTCTTCGGCGGACTTGCTCTTCGGCGGACTTGTCCCGGCAGCCTGTGTAACACAGCGCCCGCCGGAATCCATTAGGCAGCAGGCCATAGGGGGCGACCGGGACCGCGGCGTCCACACCGGGGGGCGCAGGAAGGGGAAAGCGGCGGCCCAAAGTGGAAGAGCCCCGTTGGGGGGCAACGGGACTCTTCCGGTTTTGCGAGCCAAGATCGGGAGCTGACATGACCAAGAGAAGAAAGCTTGATGCTTCTCCGCGATGGCCGCGATGGAGAAAGAGGCAGCTCCCAAGGCCCAAGATAGGCGCGGTAAGGTTAACAAATCCTTAACGGCTCGGTCCTTGGTGGGGCCGCCCTTTAACCACAAAGCTCACAGGAAACGCCCGCCGATGTTATCCCCTCCGCCATAGTATCCGTCCGAAGCGGCGCAGCCGGGGAAAGTCGCTTGCCAGACCATCTTTAACGGTTTCTTAAGGCTAAGCGTTAAATTATCGATTAACCAACCAGGCGCAGGGAGCCTGCTGCGATGATCGCAGACCTCGTCGACCTTTCGATCGTACTCCTGCTGGTGGTGCTGATCGGCTATCCCGCGACCCTGACGGTCGTCCAGGCGGTTCAGGCCCGCGCGCGGCGCTCGCAGCATCGCGAGGATCGCTACTGAGGTGCCAAGGCCCCACAGCGACAAGGCTGCGGGGCCCGATCCTGAACCATCGCCGGTCAGAGCCATCGTCGGCCTGAATCATCGTCGGGTCGTCCCAGCGCGGCTCTGGTCCGATCCTTCCGAGACCCTCCCAGCCTTTCCTTCCGCCTATCGACGCCTGTCCTGCCGTCGGCGTTCTTCCGGCCGCAGGACGCCGCGCGGCCGGCGAAAGGCTAGAGGGGCAGCTGGATCCGCTCCAACACCTCGACCAGCTGCAGGGCGACGAAGTCCAAGATCGCCAGGGCGTCGTCCATCAGATAGGCGAAGACGAGAAGAGCCGGAACCGACAGGGAGGCCGCGAGCATCGCGTACTCGATCAGGGTCGCCCCGTCCTCGGCTGTCAGAAATCCCCAACGCAGTCCTTTCATCTCCCCCTCCCGCTGTCTTGACCCTTTGTTTACCTCTTACTAAGGGATACCCGGGAGGTATGAAGAGCGTCAATAATAAACCAATAATTATACTAAATTTGTCACCGTTCTTCGGCACGACGTTAACTATAAGCGAGAAACATGGTAAATTTGTATGACAAGAAGTGAGTTGTTTGCCTTTATTAATAAGTTCTCAAAAAGATCCGGCTAGGCTTCCGGCCGTCAAGACAGGCGGCGGACTCGGGACGGCTTCAGGCGCAGCGCGGGAAACGCCGCCTCAAGGCTCACTCAAGCGGGATCTGAGAGCAGGTGACCAGCGCAGTTCCGAAAGCCCAGAACGCCGGCCGCCGGGGCCCGAGCGGCGAGACCCCGGGCGGCGAGACCCCGGGCGGCGAGACCAAGGGACCGCAGTGCACGGCCGAGCCGCTGCGGGCCGCGGCGGCGGACGACGAGCGGGTGCGGATCGATCACGCCCTGCGCACCGCCCTGACCGCGATCCTCGGCTTCTCCGAGGTCATCGGCCAGGAGATGTTCGGGCCGGTCGGCAACCCCCAGTACCGCCAGTACGCCAAGGACATCAACAAGACCGGGAAGCAGCTCATGGCCTTCCTCGGGAAGGCCGAGCAACTGCCCGGCGCCAAGGCCGACGAGGCCCGGCGGCCCTACCAGGTCTGCCACGTGCCGACGGCCCTGGCCGAGGCCCGGCGTCTGGCCAGCAAGCTGGCGCGCGACGCCAGCGTGACCCTGGCGGTCGACGTGCCGGAGACCCTGCCGCTGCTCAAGATGGACCAGCGGGCGCTGCAGCAGATCGTCCTGACCCTGATCCTCAACGCGATCCGGGCCTCGGACCCGGGCGACCTGGTCTCGATCGTGCCCGACGTCACCTTGGCCGGCGAGTTCCGCCTCACCGTGCAGTCCCAGCTCGGCAGCCTGCCCGGCGGCCAGCCCCTGCCCCCGACCCAGCCGGAGGAGACCCAGGCGGAGGAGCCCAAGGCCACCGATCCGGCGCTGGCCAACCTGCCGACGCGGCTCGGGCTCGATATCCCCAAGTCCCTGGTCGAGCTCCACGGCGGCCGCCTGGAGGTGCACTGCATCCCCGAGTTCGGCCTGCGCGCCACCGCCCGCTTCCCCAAGGCCTGGGTGATCGAACCGGCCGGCGGCCCCAAGGTCCCGCTCGGCGCCTGAGGTGCCGCGGCCGGGGCGAGCGTCCAAAGCCGCCCTGGCCGGAAGGCGGCGGCCGAGACCGCCATGACGCCGTCCGCGCTACCCCTCCCCGCCGTGCAGGCGGCGGTAGAGGCCGCGGAGCTCGTTCTGGACCTCCTCGGACTTGTAGCGCTCGGCCGGCAGGCCGTGCAGGGCGTCGATGCGCTGGGCCAGGCCGTCGCCCTCGGGGGCGCCGGGGCCGATCAGGGGCTGGTCCTCGAGCAGGGCCTCGCCGGCCGCGGCGAGCAGGCGCAGGAAGCCGGCCTGGCTGCCCAGGCGGCTGCCGTCGGCCAGGGTGAGCGCCGCCAGGGTCTGGCCGTCCTCGGCGCCGAAGCGGGTGATCGCGCGCCGGGCGAGCGCCAGGTTGCGGTCGTAGTCCGGACCCCAGCCCCGGCGCAGCTCCGCTTCCGCCGCCGCCTCGGCCCGGTCGCGCCGCGCCGCCGCGGCGCCGTCGAGGCCCTCGACCTCGCCGCCGAACCAGTCGAGCGCGGCCTGCACCACGCCGGGAGTCGCGCCCGCCGCCTGCATCGCGGCCAGGAAGCGGCCGCGCCGTTCGGCCAGGGCGCCTTCCGCCTCGTCCCCCAACTCGCCCCCGAACTGGCCCCCGAACTGGCCACCGTCCAGCCGCGCGGGGAACTGCACGGCATAGTCCTCGGGCCGTTCCGGCACGCCGAGGCGGCGGTGGAACTGCCGGTGCTCGGCCTCGTCGGCCTCCGCGCCGGGCAGAAACACCGCCCGCCCGAGGCGGCGCTCCAGCTCGACGTAGGAGCGCAGCGCCTCGGTCGGGCCGGCGAACTTCCGCGCGGCCTTGGCCAGCTCCGCCGGCAGGTCGTCCGGCCAGGCCGGTCCTTGCGCCGGGGCGTCCGGCCCTTGCGCGGTCTCCACGGACGGCGCCGCGGTCGCGCCGTCCGGCATCTCTTGCTCTCGATCCATCGCTAGCCCTGCCTTTCCTCACCCCCGGCCTGCCGGGCGGCCGCCTCGGGCGCCGCCGCGGCCTCCAGGGTCCGAATGATCCTCAGCCCGATGTCGCGGCGTCCGTCCCGGTGATAGGTCTCGTAGGGATCGCCCTTGACCGCGACCGGGCGGAAGAGGCCGCACCAGTCGAGCAGGCACCAGAGCACGCGGCGCCCCGCCGGGGTCGCGAAGACGCTGCGGAAGTCCCGGCGCCGCTCCGCCGCGCCGTAGCCCGGGCCGAGCTGGTCGCGCGCCAGGCCGTCGAAGAAGCGCGCCAGGTCGCCGTCACGCTCGGCCGAGCGACGGCGGCGAAAGCGGAACCAGGCCATCAGGCCCCGGCCTCCGCCGTCGGCCCTTCGGCACCGCCCATACCTGCCGGGGCGCCCGCCGGAGCGCCCCCCAGGGCCGCGGCCAGCGCCGCCGCCTGACGGGCCTGGGCCCGGCCCTCGCGCAGGCCCTCGACGGTCTCGCGCGGGCGCAGCCAGCGCTGCGGCAGGCCGAAGATGTCCGGCGTGTCGCGGGCGATGGCGTCGCCGTCGAAGTGGTCCATGATCTCCGGCTGGGCCGAGACGAAGGGCGCCAGCAGCTCCACGGCGCGGGCCGCGCCGGCGGCCTCGACCTGGCGGCGGGCCTGCTCGACCGGCGAGGCGAAGGTGAAGCGCAGGCGCCGGCCGCGCAGCCGCTCCGGCCGCTCGGGGAAGGCGCCGGCCCGGTCGAGCAGGCCGAAGGCGCGCTCGACGATGACCGCCGGATAGTCGGCCTCCAGGCGGCCGAAGACCGGGCCGATGGTGCGCAGGAACTCGTCCTTGCGCTCCAGCACCTCGGTCGCGGTCATGCTCGGCGCGCCGACCGGAAGCTGCAGGACGTTGCGGAAGAAGGCCTGCCAGATCTGGTCGCGGGTGTCGTTCTGCATCTCCCGGCCCAGGGGGACGTTGGCGCCGCTCTGCAAGGGCGTGACCGGCAGGCGGCCGAGGTCGCGGACGGTCTCGGCGTCGAAGTAGGTGATGCCGCCGGGAAAGGTCTTGATCGCGCCGAGCACGCTGTCGTCGGCGGCCAGCAGCGGCGGGTCGGTCGCCTTGTGGCCGGCGACCAGCAGGGTCTTGCCCATCTCCTGCAGGCTGTTGGCGTCGGGCAGGGCGAGCATGGCCGGCGAGCGTCCGTAGACCTCGCCCGCGGCGGTGTCCCAGCGCGGGATGGCGAAGGGGAAGTCGTGGAAGCCGCCCTCCCCCACCGCGTGCTGGGACTCGACGTCGACCACGACCGAGGCGAAGGGCAGGTCGGCCGCACCAACGCGGCGTGGGTTCCGCTCGCGGCGCGGGAAGACCGCCTGGAGGAAGGCGAAGCGGCGGTCCGGCTTGGCGTTCGGCCCTTCCAGCGCCTCCAGGGTCTTGGCGCCCAGGCGCTTGCGGCCGAAGCGTTCGGCGGCTTGGCGGGCGCTCAGCTCCATCCGCAGGAAGAGGCTGTCGACGTCGCCCTCCGCCCCTTCGAGCAGCAGGGCGTCCTTCAGCGGCACGGAGCGGAACAGCAGCCGGTCCAGGTCGCCGCCCTCGCCGACGTAGAGCACGCCGGTGCCGAAGGTGACCAGGTCGTCGTCGACCTCGGCCGTGCGCTGCACGAACTTGGCGCGGGGATCGTAGAGCGCCGACCAGAGGCGCTCCTCGGCCAGCTCGACCCAGCGCTTGACCGCGTCGTCCGCCTCCAGCTCCGGGTCCCGGGGCCGGAGCCGGAACCAGCGGCTGGTCTTGGGCTTCAGCAGGCCGTCGACCGCCGCCGCCAGGCCGCGCCGGGCCAGCATGGGGGTGCCGTCGAAGATCCGCTCCGTGCGCTTGCCGCCCGCGACCTGGGTGGTGGTGAAGTCGGCGCGCCGCGGCAGGAAGACCTCGGCCAGATCCTGCCAGTGGCTCTCCCAGACCCGACGCTCCGCCTTGAGGCTGCGGTAGCGGCTCAGCAGGTCCTGCACGTCCTTGGACAAGGAAGTCTCCTTTTCTGTCTTTTCCGTCGTGCTCGCGCGGCTAGCGGCCGAGCAGGCTGCTACGCCGGTCGGGCTGCGGCGCGGTGTCGCCCAGGCCGCTGGTCAGGATGGTGCCGCGCAGGCCGCTGCGCCGCCGGCGGGCCAGGCGCTCGCGCCGGCGCGCCTCGTCCAGGGCCGGGTCGTCCGGCTCCGGCGGCGGCGGGGGTGGCGGCGGCGGCTTGGGCGGGTCGAAGACCGCGCTGAAGCGGCGGCGGTCGAACCAGGGGCTTTCCAGCCCGGTAATCTGGCCTCGGAACATGGCGTGTCTCTCCGGTATGGCGTCGAGCGTGGGGTTTCGGTTGGCGCCCAAGCGCGCAGGGCCGGCGGCCGTCGAAGGCTTACCTGCGGGCTTCGGCGTGCCACCCCCTCCCAACCCTCCCCCGTCGAGGAGAAGGGCTTATGAGGCGGCGGCCGCTATGTTCTCCCTCCCCCTTGACGGGGGAGGGTTGGGGTGGGGGTGACACGCCGAAGTCTGCACGAAGCCGTACGGCCCTCCCGCCGCCGCGCTGCAGGGCACGGTAGAGCTGCCAGGGGGTCCAGATCCACCAGCGTTGGAGGCCGAGGAGCCGCTTCACCGTCTCGACGCAGGAGAACCAGATCGGCGCCAGGCCGCGGCAGGGCGGCTCGCGGACCTCGGTCTCGACCACGGTCAGGCCGGCGGCCTGGTAGAAGGCGGCGAGGTCGTAGCCGGGCGGCGCCACCAGCTCGACCCGGGTGCGGTGCGCCTGGGCGTCGATCCGCAGCCAGCCGGCCTCGGTCTCCAGGGCCGCGAAGCAGTGGCGGAAGCCGGGGCGGTGGCCGCAGAAGAGGCGCACGGCCAGGCCCCGCCCGGCGCCGTGAAAGACGGCGAGCGCGCGCATCGGCACGATTTCCTTCGGTTATCGAATATGGAGTCCGGCGGTGGCTGCCGGAGCGGCGCCGGTCAGAAGCCGCGCAGCGGCAACTCCGGCGGGCGTTGCAGCCAGTTGTCCGCGAGGTAGCGGGCCCGGCCGTCGATGACGTGCAGGGTGTAGGCGTGGCGCGAGCGCGGCGAGCGGTTGGGCGCGCTCCAGTGCGGCAGCAGACCGTGGAGCACGATCATCGTGCCCTTGGGCACCTCCAGCGGCCGGCCGGCCGCCAGGTCGAAGGGGCTGTCGTCCAGCACCTCCATGACCATGCCGGCCTCGGGGTCGCGGCGGTAGAGGCTCTTCAGGCCCAGCCCCTGGCCGCCGGGCAAGGCCCAGAGGCAGCCGTTGTCCCGGTCCGCGTCTTCCAGGGCGAACCACAGGCCCAGGACCGAGCTCGGCTCTGTACGCAGGAAGGTCGCGTCCTGGTGCGGCACCACCTCGCCGCCGATGCCCGGCTGCTTGAAGATGTACATGGACTGCAGCAGCCGCGGGTCTTCGTAGCCCAGGTCCGCGACGACGGTGGCGATGTCCGGATTACGCGAGAAGCGGTCGAAGACCGGGTCCAGGTCGTGCATCGCGTGGCCGAGCTTGTTGAGCGCGCGGTCCTTCGGCACCGTCAGGCGCCCCTCGGCGTCGAAGGCCTCTTCCTCGAAGAAGAAGCCGATCCCGCCGCCGGAGCCGAGGAAGTATTCGTCCCGCTCCTGGACCCGGGAGGTGGTCGAGAAGACCGAGCGCACCGCCTCGGCGTCGAAGTCCGCGACCAGGGCCTCGGCCCGGGCACGCAGCGCGTCGCAGGCCTCCGCTGCGACGAAGCGCTCCAGGACCAGGAAGCCGTCCCTCCGGTAGGCGTCGGTCTGTTCGGCGGTCAGCATTGGACGATCCTAGCCCTCGTCCGGTGGTTCGGGCCAGCGACGCGCCGCATGAAGGACGGCGATGATCCAGACCTCTTCGTTCCGCACCGTATAGGGAATGATATAGGGCGTTCCGGGCACGACCAGTTCGCGCGTCCCGGGCCAGCGCCCGGGGCGCCCGCTTCCGGGAAAGTCCGCGAGATTCCGGGTGGCGCGCTTGATCTTGTCGGCGACGGCCGCAGCCGCTCGCGGATCATCTCGACGGATGTGAGCTTCGACATGGACCAGGTCCCTGCGCGCCAACGGCGACCAGAGAATCTTCATGACCGGGAAGCTGTCTCGTCCTCCTCGCTCCAGGCATCCAGGTCCGCTTCGATGTCAGCCTGCGGAATGCCCTGGCCGGCTTCGAGCTGCTGGAGGCCCTTCTTGATGTGCCGAAGCTGCCAGGCCTGCAGTTCGAGGTAGGCGTCCAGTGCCTGCTCGACATGCCAGGCCCGGGTCCGATCGGTGACCTCGGCCAGGTCGTCGAGCAACCGGACCTTGTCGGCGCCGATCCGTATCGTCACCGGACGGGTGATGAGCTTGTTCATGTGTCACCAGCGTTCAATCGTATGCAGTGGATACGATCGTATGCGATCGACACGCCTTTCGCAACCCGCGCCGGATCTTGACCGCTTCGAACGGCTTCCGGCCCATCACCCTACCAGCCGTGGACCCGGTAGTCGCCCTCGGCGCGGGCCGGGCGGGCGCCCGTAGCGGTGCGGCGGCGCAGGGGCTCGGCGTGGGTCAGGGCGGCGGCGTCGCCGGCGTCGGGGGAGAAGCCCAAGCGCTTGCGGATCTCCTCCTTGCGCTCCAGCAGCAGGCGGCCGCTGGAGTCGAAGCTGTAGCCCGGCGCAGAGATATGCCGGTGCAGCTCTTCGTCGTCGACCAGGTCGCAGCCGCCCGGCTCGCGCAGGTGGTCGCGCAGGGCGGCCCAGATCTCGGCCCGGCGGTTGGCGTAGGCCTCGGGGTCGCGGGCGCGGCCGCCGAACTCGACCGCCGAGACCAGGCGGCGGTAGCCGAGCTCCTTCAGCCGGTCGTAGACCGCCGCGCCGTAGCCGCCGGTCGCGTCGATGAAGACCCGGTCGGGGCGCAGCCGCTCGATCTCCGCGGCCAGGATCCCGGCGACCTGCATCAGGTCGGGGCAGTCCAGGGCGCGGTTCACCCGGTGGCCGTAGTGACGGCCCTGGCGGTCGAGGATCCGGGTCTTGTCGCCGCCGCCCCGGGCCACGTCGACGCCCAGGACCAGGGGCGTGGCCGGTCCGGGCGCTGGCAGCGTCTCGCGCCGGGCCCGGAGCACCAGGTCGGAGGCGATCAGGCTGTCGCCGCCGCCCGACTGGAAGGCGTCCTGGGCGGTGGCCGGATATTCCTGGTGGAACTTCCAGCAGATCGTATCGGCCTCGGCGCCCAGGGCGAGGGCCAGCTCGCGGTTCTTGGTCCAGGCCCAGTAGGTCTGTTCCGGCGACAGGGCGTGCAGATCCCGGTAGGCGCCGAAGGCCGGCGGCGGCTCCCAGTCCTTCGGCGCGGGCCGGGCGTAGTCGCCGTGCCAGAACCAGGGGATGAAGACCAGCTCGAAGTCGCCCTCGCCCCGCTCGGCCGCCCGGCAGAGGTCGTAGAAGAGGCCGCCGAGGCCGTTGGCCGTCGACTCCAGGATCACCTCGGTGCCCTCGGCGTCGGGCACCGCCTGCAGGATGCCGGCGGCGTGCTCCTCGGCCCGGAGCCAGAAGGCGACCTCGGAGCCGTGGAAGCACTGGATGGTCTCGGAGCGGCCGACCCCGGCCGCCGAGGCGGTCCCGACCCGGTAGCCCGAGTCCAGGCCGGAGAAGCGCAGCTCCTTGGCGTTGCTGGTCCCGAGGATCGGCCGGACCGGCGCCGGGCAGTGCTCCTGGAAGCGCTTGGCGATGGCGAAGAGGTTGTCGGTCGCCTGGTTGCGGTGGGTCAGGATGAAGGCATGCAGCCCGCGGCCGTGGGTGACGCGCCAGAAGAAGCGGCCGGCCACGTAGGTCGAGACGCCGGGCTGCCGCGCCTTGAGGACCAGGACCCGGACCCGGCCGCGCGCCGCCCGCTGGGCCTCGATCCGGGCGTGCAGGCGCCGCTGGACGCCGTTCAGCGCGAAGGGCCGCAGGCCGCCGGTCTTGGGCCGGATCCGCAGGCAGCGCGCGGCGTAGTGCGGGAAGTCGTCCTTGAGGCGCTGCCGGATCGCCCGCTCGTGAGGCTCCATACCCTTCAAGGTCTCCTACGCCAGGGCGTCCAGGGCGTCTTCCTGGCGGATGCCGGGATCTTCCTGGGCCGCCGCCGAGGCCCGGGGATGGCAGTAGGGCGCGGCCCGTTCGGCCGCCCATTTCCGATCGGCCAGGCTGGCGCTCTCGTCGCGCAGCAAGGCCAGCATGAAGTCCAGGGGCAGCATGACCGGCCCGGTCTCCGGCGCCGGCGGGCGCAGGGGGCCCGTCATGGGATCCTTTGGCATTCACGACCCTCGAAAACCCGAAGCCACAAAGAAAAGGCCCGCCGGCTGGGAAGCGCGGCGGGCGCACGAATTGATCGTATGTGCGAAATTGTCATAAACAGCCGTACCTGTCAAGCGGGTCCCGGCAGATTCTTTCCAGCCGTTTCGTGCGCACCGAGATTGCGGCCCTGTACGAGGCGCTCGGAGGCCGCCATGCCGCGACGGTCGAAACGGCCCAGGGGATAAGGACCCGGTCCTGACCGCCGCGCCCTGCACCCGTCGCCATGGAACCCTTTTTTGTCACAGGCCGGGCCGGCCAGCCTCGAACCCTCGTGAAACAGATCACTTGCTAACCATGGCAGGCCGCGGTCTGCCTGGGCTTTGAGAAACGTCGCCCTGTTAAGGCTTTCTTAAAACCCTGAGGCCAAATTGTGTCACGGAGCCGTTAGCGCTCCCCTCTCCTACCTCTGCTATTGTGCGAAACCCCGCTCTGCCCGAGCGGGGTTTCTTTTTCCGGCATCGGCCGCCCAATGCGCGACAAGAGTCACCAGCGCCCCGAAAGGCGACCGGGCCCAGGCTTGCAAGCCCCCGGGCCCGCCCGGCCGACGGGCGTGCGCTAAAACTGTAACGCCCCAGGCTCCGGCCCAGCCCTGTCGTTAAGCGATGCTTAATGCCTCGTCCCTCACAATGCCGTTAGCCATAAATATATAAAGCCATTTATGTATACTGGCCCCTGCCGCCGCCTGTTATCCGGGCACAATCCAGCAGAGTGCAGATGAACAGCCCCATCGCGCTTTCCAAGGACACCGTCAAGCGACTGCTCACCGATCCCTCGGCCCGGGGCCGCGCCGAGACCGCGGCCAGCGTCGCGCAGGCGCTGTCCTACGGCCGCCTCAGCAAGGCCGAGCGCCAGCTCGCCGGAGAGATCCTCGAACTGCTGGCGCGCGACCTGGAAGTCGCGGTCCGGCAAGCGGTCGCCGAGCACGCCAAGTCCTGCCCCTTTCTGCCGCGGAACGTGGCCTGCCGCCTGGCGGCGGACGTCGAGACCGTGGCGCTGCCGGTCATCCGCTATTCCTGTGTCCTCACCGACGACGACCTGATCGCCGTCATCGAGGCCGGGGTCGCAACCAAGCTGAGCGCGGTGGCGGCCCGCGACGAGATCACCGCGCGGGTCTCGGACGCCCTCATCGCGACCCGGAACCGGAGCGCCATCAAGGTGCTGCTCGGCAACGACGGCGCCTGGATCTCCGCTGCCGGCTATGGCCGGGTCATCACCGATCTCGGCGACGAGCGCGACCTCCAGAAGCTCCTCGTCGCCAGGCCGATGCTGCCCCTGTCGGTGACCGAGCGCCTGATCGCCGTGATCGCGGAGGATCTCCAGGAGGAGCTTGTCCGCAGGCAGGAGCTGCCGCCGGAGATCGCCGCGGAGCTGATCCGCCAGGGCAGCGAGAAGGCGCTGGCGCAGGCGGTCAAGTCGGAAGGCTCCGAGAGTCAGGCCCGCGAGCTGGCGAAGCGCCTGAAGGCCCAGGATCGCCTGTCGCCGACCCTGCTGCTGCGCGCGCTCTGCCTCGGCGACCTCCGCTTCTTCGAGGCGGCGATGGGGATCATGGCCGGGATCCCGGTCGCCAGCGCCCGCACCGTGCTCCAGGACGGCGGCCTGGACGGCTTCCGCCGGCTCTATCGCAAGTCGGCGCTGCCCGAGCCGCTGCTCCGGCCCTTCATGATCGCGATCGAGCTGATCCAGGAGGTCGGCTGGGACAAGGCGCAGATCTGGCGGATGCAATACACCTACGTCATGCTCGAGCGCCTGGCCTCGGAGATCGAGACCAGCCTCGGTCCCGACGTGGAGGCGGTCATGGCCTCGGTGAGCCGCCTTCTCGCGAGGGACCAGAACCGCGGCCGGCTGCATTAGGGCAGAGCCCCCCTTTAACGCCCAGGGGTGTTGCAGAGGGGCGTTGCGGATCGGCTCGTTATTGCCTTCCCCCGCGATCGGGGAGAGGTGGGGACGGCCCTCCGTATTGTGCAAGTCAGTGCCAAGGGTCGTCCCGCGCGTTTCCGCAGCGCGGTCGCGTCATGACTGGAGCCCTGAGATCGGAAGGGGGAGGCGTCAGGCGACCGCTTCCTTGTTTCCCCTCCTGGACCGGCGCGCTGCCTCGGCCGGCCGGGGGGACCGGGCCGCGGTCCGTTCGGCCGGGAAGTACACCGTGACCGTCGTGCCCTCGCCCAGTTCGCTCTCGATGTTCAGGCGGCCGCCGTGCAGCTCCATGATCTTCTTGACGAAGGGCAGGCCGAGGCCGGTTCCCTCGTGGCCTCGGCTGAAGGCGCTCTCGACCTGGACGAAGGGCTCGACGACCTTCGCGATGTTCTCCTTGGCGATGCCGACCCCGGTGTCGCGGACCCGGATGAAGCACGCCCCCTCGGCCTCGCGTCCCAGGCGCACCGCCACCGTCCCCTGGTTGGTGAACTTGATCGCGTTGGAGATCAGGTTGATCACGACCTGGCTGACCAGACGCGAATCCGCCAGGATCCCGGGGAGGGCCTCGGGCAGGTCGAAGATAAGCTTGATGCCCCGTTCGGCGGCCTTGGTACGGAACATGCGGCCGCTCTGGCGCAGGACCTCTGCCAGGTCGACCTCGGTCTCGTCCAGGATCAGCTTGCCCGCCTCGGCCTTCGAGAGATCGAGGATGCCGTTGATGATGCCCAGCAGGTGGTTGCCGCTCTCGTGGATGTCTTCGACATAGGAGCGATAGCGCTCCGAACCCAGAGGCCCGAAGATCTGCATCGCCAGGATCTCGGAGAATCCGATGATGGCGTTCAGCGGGGTGCGCAGCTCGTGGCTCATGTTGGCCAGGAACTCGCTCTTGGCATGGTTGGCGGCCTCCGCCTGCTCCTTCGCCCGCCGCAGCTCCGTCTCCGCCTGCTTGCGGTCGGTGATGTCGCGGGCGAAGAGGCAGGCGTAGGCCTGGTCGTCGAACTCCAGGTAGTTGGTCGTCACGTCCATGGGCAGCAGGTGACCGTCCTTGGCCCGGTACTGGGTCTCGAAGCTCAGCGACCCGGCCTCCTTGAGGGCCCGCCAGTTGGCCAGCCAGCGCCAGCGCGGCAGTTCCGGGCTGATGTCCCCGATGTTCCGGCTGAGCAGCTCCTCACGGCTGTAGCCGAGGCACTGGCAGGCCCACTGGTTGGCGTAGAGCAAAGCGCCGTCGGGGGCGACCCAGAAGGCCGCGATCGCGGCCCGGTCGACGGTGAACTGCGGCAGGCGCAGCTCCCTTTGCTGGGCGGTAAGCTGGCGGATGATGCGCTCCATGAAGAAGACCGAGGCCATGGCCAAGGCGCTCATGGTCAGGCCGGAGACCTGGCCGGCCGAGCCGGTCACGACCCAGCCCGGCGGCGCCATGACGAGCTCCGCGGTGAAGTAGACCGCCATCACGGTCGCCATGAAGGCGGTCAAGGCGGCGAAGAAGCCGACGCGCCAGTCCCCGTAGCGGCGTAGCAGGACGATGGAGCCGCCGAGCGCGAAGATGCTGATCACGACGGACGCGAAGAGGCTCAGGTTCATGCCATGCCTGCCCGGTCTAAGGCCTTGGGCCCGGTCGAATGCCTGGACACCTTAGCTCTCCCGTCCCCGGGGTTCTCCCGGCCCTGTTCTCGACTCAGAAGGGTAAGTAATGATCCTGAAATTTCAGTTAAGCATTTACCGTAGCGGTTTTAAGCCTATGATATACAGTCAAATTATTTTAATTATTACTTGTTGCCGCAAAATGACTTACTGCCACAAAATACGACCGCGATTCAAATCTGCGTAACCCGCACGCGGGAGAGCGGATGCCAGCGGTTTGGCAGCTTCTGCCAAAGGTGTGAACCCTTTATGCCAAAGGGTTGAAATCACTGAACCCCCGACCCTTTCCTGACACAGCCAACCCCATCTTTTGCCACAACCCGGACCGGCGGGATTGGTTTAACTCTTGCCCCTGGGAGAGAGAGGCAACCGCCTGATGGATAGGATCGAATTCCGTGCATATGCCGAGTTCTTGGTTGACACGTAGTTTAGAGAAGTTCCGCTCTCTTCAGATCTCACTGCCCCAGGTCTCACTGCCAACGAAAGCCGACCTGCCTCGTCCCGAGGAGGTCGTGGTCGGCGCATCCTTTGCGCGCGTCCGCTCCGGCGATCTGATGGAGATCGCTCAGGTCCTCCGGATCGAGGAGAACGACAACGGCATTCCGCATGTCCGCTTCGTGGTGACGATGCGCGACCGGAATGGCGAGTACTCCGACGGACCCAGGACCTTGGGCCTCGAGGCCTTCAAGCGTCATTTCAACCTGGGCGCGCGAAAGATGGCGGACGCGGTCCGCTGGGGTCCGCCGGCTCCGCGCCAGAAGGTCAACGCTCCCGATCCGGCTCCGAGGCTTCGCTGGCCAGTGCGTGGCGCCGAAGCAGCGGCACTTGGCAAAGCACAAACGCCAGGGTCAGACCGCTGAGGCCGACGGCTTTGAAGACCACCCAGAAATCGGTGGTCTGAGTCCGCCAGACGAGTTCGTTGAGGGCGCCCATCGCTACGAAAAAGGCGGCGAAGCGCAGGGTCAGGCGCCGCCAGCCGAGGTCGTCCATCGGCCAGGAGCCGCCGAGCAGCGGCTTCAGGAGCGGCCGCTTGAACAGCAGCCCGCCGAGCAGGATCGCTGCGAAGAACAGCTGGACGAAGGTCGGCTTCATCTTGATGAAGGTCTCGTCGTTGAGCGCCAGGGTGATCCCGCCGAAGACCGCGATGACCACGGCGGTGAACAGCGGCATCCGCGGAACCCGCCGCTCCACCGCGGCCGCGACGGCGACCGCGACGGTCGTGGCCAGGATGATGGCGGCGGTCGCGGCCATGAGGCCCGCGAAGAAGTAGGCCGCGATGAAGATCAGAAGCGGCCCGTATTCGATCGCGGGCTTGAACCAGGCGGGCGGGATTCGGGACATATCGGCGGAGGTCGCTGGCAAGTGTGGTGGCAGACCGTCTCTCGACAGAGCGATATGGCGCCTCGCGCCCGATCAGGCAAGCCTCCTGACGGCACGGCGGAGCCGGCCAGGTGCGCGGAATTCAGAGGTTGCCGATCCGCGGCTTGCCCTTGACCGCCGGGCCGAACTCCTTGTCGAGGGTCTTGGTGCTGCTCTCGGCGATGCCGATGCACTCGCCCAGAAGGCCGAGGATGCGGATGTTGTTGTCCAGCACCTGCTTGGCCTGAGGCTTGGGATCGTCGACGATCTTGGTCGCCCGCAGGATGATGTCCCGGCGGATCAGGGCCAGGATGTCCTCCAGCTTGTAGCCTTCGGGGTTCTCGTCGGTCATCAGGAAGTGAGTCATCGGCCGCGATCCGTGAAGCGTCTGCTTGGAACCGAAAGCCTATCCAGAATTGGTTGATACGCCCTAAACGGCGGGGACGGCGGGCGGCCCGTGGCGACGCCGGAGCGACCGCGCCGCCCGCCCGTTCCCTGGCGCTGGCTTACGACGCCGTCCGGCGCTGCCGCTCCTGGTTCAGGCGCCGGGCGATGGCCGCCACCGCCGCCCGCTCGCGCTGCCGGCACCATTCGTGGCTGCGGCCGACCAGACGGCCGGCGGCCCGCAGGTTGAGGCCCAGGGCCAGCCCCGTGACGACCACCGCGTCGCGCCGGTCGGACAGGACCATCAGCCAGTCGAGCACCTGGTCGAGGCGGCCGATCTCGCGGCGTGAGACCGGCGCGCGGGCCCGCCCCCTGTCATAGCCGTAGGCCTCCACCAGTTCGCGTACGACGTCGGGCATGTGGCTGCTGGGCCGGCGCGGCAGGCCGTCCTTCGGCAGGGGCAGGCGCCGGAGGGTCTCCATGGCCTCCCGGATCCAGGCCCGGACGTGGCCGGCTTCCCAGACCAGGGGCTCGCCGGTGGCCTCGTCGATCGGGTCCTCCGGCGGCGCTTCCCAGCCCCGGACCTCGACCCGTCGGCGCAGATGCCCGCCTCGCCTGGAGGCGACCGGCCAGGAGACCCAGGTCTTCACGCGCGCCGAGGGAGCGGTCATGCCGAACGTCCTCGCCCCGCCGCGGGCGCTCGGCGCCGGGGGCGGCGCCCGTCGCCGCTCCGGGCGCCGGTCTTCTGGCCGAAGAGCTCCGCTTCGGCGGCCGCCTCGCGCGACAGGCCCAGGGCCCGGCGAATCGCCTGCTCGGACATGCCCCGGGACCGCTGCTGGGCCAGGAAGGCCTGGAGCCTAGTCGGCATGGATCGCTCCCTCCGGGCTCCGGACGGCAGCGGCCCCGGGCGTCTTGTGCCCAGGCTTCTTGTAAAAGTCGCGGCTGGCCTCGACCGCGGCGACCCCGCGGGGATCGAAGGCGAGCCAGGGATAGTGCGGATGACGGACCAGATTGCTGGCGATGCCCTTGAGCAGCTTGTGCGGACGCCGCGACCTTCGGCGGCGGCGTTCTCGACGGCGATGGGATGAAGAGATCATGGCAGATAAGTACGATTTTTTCGCTATTCCTGTCAACGAGATTTTCGTGTTGCATCGTGCGGACAGGTCGTACAATATGGCCGCCATGGCAGAGACCTCGGCAGCGGCCCGAAACCTCAAGCGCCTGCGCGAACGCAGCGGCCTCTCGGTGCGCGAGGTGGCTTCGGCCATCGACCGGCCGGCCTCGACCTATGCCTCCTACGAGGACAAGTACCGCAAGCCCTACCTGCCGCTGGAGCTGGCCAAGCAGCTCGAGGCGGTGCTGGTCGGCCGGGGCGAGCCGGCGATCACCAGCAACGACGTCCTGGCCCTCGCCGGGGTGACCCGGGCCCTCTTCGCGGGGGAGCCCGGCGCGGTCCCAGGCACCGCCGGCCACGTGGCCAGAGGCGCCGAGTCCGAGCGGCACGCGCGGAACCGCAAGCCGCCGCGCCGGCGCCCCGGAGCCGGCGGCGAGGCCGCGGCCCTGGCGCCGATCCCCGAGCTCGACGTCCGGGCGCTGGCCGGCGGCGGGGCGATTCCGGACCTCGCGGACCCCCAGGCGGCGATCGCCGAATGGCAGATCCCCTTCGACTTCCTGCGCAGCCACACCCATGCCGCGCCGGCCTCGCTGCGCATCATCCGGGTCCACGGCGACAGCATGGTGCCGGACTTCCGGCCGGGCGAAAGGGTCCTGGTGAACACCGAAGACCGCCTGCCCTCGCCGCCGGGCGTGTTCATCGTCTGGGACGGCTTCGGCCTGGTGATCAAGCGGCTCGAGGTCATCCCCTACTCCGAGCCGGCCACCTTGCGGCTGATCAGCGCCAACGCCGACTACGGAGTCTACGAGCGTCCCCTGGAGGACGTCACCGTCAACGGCCGGGTCATCGGCCGCTGGCAGTGGACCTGAAGCCGCGCCGGCGCGCGCGGGCTGCGCGGAGATTTCGTACAGAGCCGGCTTTGACGGGACCGCGATATTATCGTACACTTTCGCGATGATGTACGATGATATCACGAGACACGGTCAGGCCGCGGGCGACCCAGTCCCCGGCTCGGCACCCGAGCTGGCCGACGAGCTGCGCTACGACGCCCTGCCGCCGGCGCTGCGAGACCGCTTGCGGGGCCGCGATCCTCTCCGGCAGCGTCTGCTCCACCTGGAAGGCCTGATGGCCGTGGCCCGCCGCGAAGCCCGCACGAGTTGCGCCGAGACGCGGCGCGCCCGGGCTGCGGCGGACGAGACCGGCGAGGACCTGGCACTGCTCGAGCTCGGCTACCACCGGCGGCGCCACCGTCTCGCCCGGCGCGCGGCGGCCCGGATCCGCCTGCGGCTGGCCCTGCGGCGGCTCGAGGAGGCCTTGACGTCGGCACGCGGGGCCGGCCAAGCCTAGATCAAACTGCGTTTAATTGGACTCAATTAAACGCAGATCATTTGATCTATTCCATAGAGTTAGAGCAGCTTATCCGCGTTCGAATGAACGCGGGCTGCTCTAGCTGGCAAGAATCGGACCAAGAGCCGCATCCATTGTCGGCCGTCCGGGCCGCGCCGTAGACTGTCGTTGTAGACTGGCGTTCCCCCTTCCAAAGCCGAGAGCCTCCATGTCCTACCGCCCGACCGCCCTGACCGAAGACCTCCACCGCTACCTGCTGGAGACCTCCCTGCGGGAGCCCGCCCTGCTCGCGCGGCTGCGCGAGGAGACCGCCCGGCGCGGCGACGCCGGGATGCAGATCTCGCCGGAGCAGGGGCAGTTCATGGCGCTCCTGATCGAGCTCACCGGCGCGAAGCGGATCCTGGAGATCGGCACCTTCACCGGCTATTCCGCCCTGGCCATGGCCTTGGCCCTGCCGCCCGACGGCCGGATCGTCGCCTGCGACGTCGAGCCCGAGACCACCGCCGTGGCCCGGCGCTACTGGGCCGAGGCGGGGGTCGCGCATAAGATCGATCTGCGCCTCGCGCCTGCGCTGGACACCCTCGACCGGCTGCTGGCCGAAGGCGCCGCCGGAAGCTTCGATTTCGCCTTCATCGACGCCGACAAGAGCAACTACGGGGCCTATTACGCGCGTTGCCTGGAACTCCTGCGCCAGGGCGGCCTCCTTGCGGTCGACAACGTGCTCTGGGACGGCCGGGTGGCCGATCCGGCGGCCCGTGATCCGGACACCGAAGCGATCCGCGCCCTCAACCTCAGGCTGCGCGACGACCCCCGAATCTCGCTCTCGCTGGTGCCGATCAGCGACGGCCTGAGCCTGGCCCGAAAGCGCTGAAGACTTTCTCACAACCCTTTGATATATTTAGAAAAGATTGGATTAACCATGGTTAATACTTTCTTTAGGAAAAATTAATCCGATTTTCAGTCTTCCCTGTGAAACTCGCCCCACGAGCCGGCCGGAAAGCCAGCACAGTTTGGCCCGACAGCCGCGGAAAAACCCTTGTCCAAGAAAGGGGTCTCCCATGTGGAAGACGGTCATCACCACCGGTGCCATTCTCGCCCTCTCGACCTCCGCGGCCTCTGCGGAGCCCCAGTGCAACACGCGCGACAGCGTGATCAAGCAGCTTTCCGACAAGTATCGCGAGGCACCGGTCGCCCTCGGCGTCACCCACAATGGCGGCCTGATCGAGGTGCTGAGCACCGGCGAAGGCAAGACCTGGTCGATCATCATCACCTCGCCGCAGGGCATGAGCTGCCTGGTGGCCGCCGGCGAAGGCTGGCGCATGATGGAGAAGCTCGCCCGCGAGCCCGAGGCCTGAGCAAGCCCGCAACCGGGCGCGGTTCCTAGGGGGTCGACCCGAAGGCCGGATGCAGAATCCGGTCGCCGGGTCGGATGCCGAGCCTGGCAACCGTTCCAGCGACCACCTCCAAGACCCCTTTGACCGGCGATCCCGACCGGATCGTGGTCAGCGACAGCGGCTCGGTCCGCTCCGCAATCCGCACCACCTCTCCCTCGGCCGAGATGAACAGCATGTCGAGGGAAACGAAGGTGTTCTTCATCCACATCGCGACTTCCCGCGTCCGGGCATAGACGAAGAGCATGCCCGCGTCCGGCGCCAGCGACCTGCGGTGCATCAGGCCCTGGGCCCGCTGCTCCGGGGTCACCGCCAGCTCGATGCGGAAGTCGTGGCGCGCACCCGTCACGGTCACGATCGCCAGGTCCCCTTGCGGAAAGTCGGTGCTCGACGTCGCCGGCGCCGCGGCGGCGAACGTGATCAGCGCGACCAGCACCACGAGGCGGGACAGGGCTGCGGGGGCGATCGACATGCTTCCGGAGTATCGCCGAGCGCGCCGCCATGCAAGGGCAATCACAGCCCGGGCAGCGCCGCGGCGAGGCGCCGGACCTCGTCGCGGACCGGGCCGGGCCTCGGCGGGTCCCGCAAGGTGGTGAACCAGGCCTCCGGCGGGTTGCGGCCGCGGCTGTGGCGCCAGGACAGGGCACGCAGGACCGCTTCGCCGTCCTCGGGCAGCCGCTCGGGGATCTCGAGGCGGTTCAGCCGGGCCCAGATCCCGCTCCAGCAGCGCGCCACGGACCAGGGATTGTAGCCGCCCCCGCCCAGCACCAGCAGCCGCGGGACCAAGCCGGCCACGGCCGCGACCGCGTCCCAGAGGGCCCGGTTCGACAGCTCCAGGCGGCTCTGCGGATCCTCCGCCAGGGCGTCGGCGCCGCCCTGCAGGACCACCGCCTGCGGCGCGAAGCCTTCGGCCAGCGGCAGCACCGCCGCCTCGATCAGAAAGCCGAACTCGCTGTCGTTGGTCTCCGGCGGCAGGGGCAGGTTGCGGGCCCAGCCGCCGCCGCGGTCGGAAAGGGAGCCGTAGGGCTCGCCCCGCCGCAGCGGCCAGCGGCCGGCCTCGTGGAGCGAGACCACCAGGACCCGTCCGTCGCCGCCGAGGGCGTCCTGGACCCCGTCGCCGTGGTGGGCGTCGAGGTCCAGGTAGAGCACCCGCTCCAGGCCGGCGTCGAGCAGGGTCAGGATCGCCAGGACCGGATCGTTGAAGTAGCAGAAGCCGCTGGCCCGGTCGGGCCGGCCGTGGTGCGTGCCGCCGGCCGGGGTGTAGACCGTGCCGCCGTCGAGGATCAGCTCCGCGCCCAGGATCGAGCCGCCGCAGGCCGTGGCCGGGCGCCGGAAGACCTCGGGGAAGACCGGGTTGCCGTTGCAGCCCAGGTTGTGGCGCCGGCGCTGGACCTCGCTGGCCGCCTGGCGCTTCTCCACCTCCTGCACCGCCGCGACGTAGTCCGGGTCGTGGAAGCGGGCCAACTGCTCCGGGGTCGCGCGCGGGCTGTCGATGTAGGCCGCCTCCGGCAGCCAGTTCAGGCTGCGGCAGAGGTCGACGACCGTCGAGACCCGGGGAATCGACAGCGGGTGCCGGCCGCCGTAGGAGGAGCTGCGGTAGATCTCGCTGCCGATCAGCTTCGGACGCTTGAGGGGGCCGAGCCTGGACTCGAGAGCCGGTCCCTTTGTCGGCACGGCTGGCTCCATGGGCTGTTTCGGCGTTCCGCTTGTTCTCTCCGTCATAGGCTGCCTATAGTCTTGCCTGCCACCGGGGGAGTCGGTCAATCGGCTGAGAGGTCCCGCGTACGGGACGACCCCTAAAACCTGATCCAGGTCATGCTGGCGCAGGGAGCGTGAAGGATGACGTCATCCGGCGGCGAAGCCGCCATCGCCCTACGCGACGCCCATCTCGCTTTCGAGGGCGAGCCGCTCTTCGAGGGGCTGTCGCTCGACCTGCCGGCCGGGGAGATCACCTGCCTCCTCGGGCCCTCCGGGGTCGGCAAGTCGTCCCTGCTGCGCCTGATCGCCGGCCTGGCCGAGGGCGCCGCGGGCCGGGTGGAGGACGGCACGGGCCGCCCGCTGAGCGGCCGGGTCGCCTACCTGGCGCAGCAGGACCTGCTGCTGCCCTGGCTCAAGGTCCGCGACAACCTGTTGCTGGGCCCGCGCCTGCGCGGCGAGGCGGTGACGCCGGCGCTGCGGGAACGCGCGGCGGAGCTGCTGGCGCGGGTCGGCCTCGAAGGCTGGGGCGAAGCCCTGCCAGCGGCGCTCTCCGGCGGCATGCGCCAGCGCTGCGCCCTGGCCCGCACGCTGATGGAGGACCGGCCGGTGGTCCTGATGGACGAGCCCTTCTCCGCGGTCGACGCCATCACCCGTTTCGAGCTGCAGGAGCTGGCCGCCGGCCTGCTGGCCGGCCGGACGGTCTTCCTGGTGACCCACGACCCGGCCGAGGCGCTGCGGCTCGGCCACCGCATCCACGTCATGGCCGGCCGGCCGGCGCGCCTCGACGATGCGCTGCTGCCGCCGGGCGCCCCGCCCCGCCCGCTCGGCGACCCCGCCTTCGCCGGCCTGCTGGCCGAGCTGATGGCGCGGCTCTCCTCCGCCAAGCAGGCAGGGTCTCAGCAGGTAGGGGGCAAGCGCGCCGGAAGCCTGGAGGCCGCCGAATGAGGGCCCTGCGGCCCCTGGTCATCCTCTGCGGGCTGGTCGGGCTCTGGCAGGCCGTGGTCTGGCTGACCGCGGCGCCCCACTTCATCCTGCCCGGGCCGCTCAGGGTCGGGACGGCGCTGGTGGATCGCTGGCCCTTTCTCTGGGGCCATGCCCTGGTCACCGGGTCGGAGATCGTCCTGGGCCTGCTGCTCGGCACCCTGCTCGGCTGCCTGACGGCGCTGACCCTGATCGCCGTTCCGCCGGCCAGGCGCTGGCTGATGCCGGTGCTGGTGGTCAGCCAGGCGATCCCGGTCTTCGCCCTGGCGCCGGTCCTGGTGCTCTGGCTGGGCTACGGCTTGGCCTCCAAGGTCGCCATGGCGACCCTGATCATCTACTTCCCCGTCACTGCGGCCTTCTTCGACGGGCTCAGCCGCACCGAGCCCGGCTGGCTCGACCTGGCGCGCTCGCTGGGCGGCCGCCCGGGGCTGATCCTCTGGCGCCTGCGGGTCCCGGCGGCCCTGCCGGCCCTGGGCTCGGGGATCCGCATCGCCGCCGCGGTGGCGCCGATCGGCGCGGTGGTCGGGGAATGGGTCGGCTCCAGCGCCGGCCTCGGCTACCTGATGCTGCAGTCGGTCGGACGCGGCAGGACCGACCTGATGTTCGCCGCCCTGCTGCTGCTCGCGGTCTTCGCGGTGCTGCTCTACGAGCTGGTCGACTGGTCGCTGAAGCGGGCGATCTACTGGCAGCGCGAGACCGCCGGGGCCTGAACGGGCAGCGCAAAAAAGCGAGCCTCGCCCTTCGACGAGCTCAGGACGAGGTGAAGGAACGCCCTCATGCCGAGCCTGTCGAAGCATGAGGGGCGCCGACACGGAACGATGCCTAAGAACCGACCTCGATCCGGGCCTCAATCCTCCGGCGGCGGCAGGAGCTTGGGCTTGCGGCGGCTGCCGCCGCCACCACCGCCGCCGGCGCCCAGCGCCCCTTCCAGGCGGGCGACGCGGCGGTCGAGGGCACGCATCTCGGCGGCCAGGTCGCTCACCGAATCGCCCAGCCGCTCGACCCGCTCGCCGATCACCGCCGCGCTCTGGACCGCGTCGAGCACCCGGTCGAACCAGCCGCTCATGCAGAGGCGGCCCGCTTCTTGGCCCGCTCCTCGGCGAGCTGCGCCTTGGTCGCCTCGACCTCCTCGAAGGCCTTGTCGAGGGCGGCGTTGGCCCGCTGCATCGAGGACAGCGCGGTCTCGGCCAGCCGCTCCAAGGCGGCCTTCTGCTCGGCCGAGAGCTCGGCGTCCTCGGCCGGCGCCTTGCCGTTGGGCCTGGCTCCGGGCCTCTGGGCCGCCTCGAAGTCGGAAAGCGCGTTGCGCACCAGCTCGGCCACGCTCTTGCGCTGCCGCTTGGCGAGCCGCTCGACCCGGGCTTTCTCCTCGGGGGACACCAGTACGATCAGACGTTCGGTCTTCATCTCGCCCTCACATGTTCATGCATATGTACATATAAAGCCGCACGGCGTCGATTGCAAGGGCTATTTGCACCCATAAGTTGAGTATAACCGTGACTATTTCGTGCCGTAGAGACGGTCGCCGGCGTCGCCCAGGCCCGGCACGATGTAGCCGTGGCCGTTGAGCTTCCGGTCGATCGCGGCGGTGTAGATCGGCACGTCCGGATGGGCGCCGGCCAGGGCCTCGATCCCTTCGGGCGCCGCCAGCAGGCAGACGTACTTGACGTTGGTCGCCCCCGCCCTCTTGATCCGTTCCAGGGCCGCCATCGCCGAGTTGCCGGTGGCCAGCATGGGATCGACCACGATCACCTCACGGTCGCCGAGGTCCTCCGGGACCTTGAAGTAGTATTCCACCGGCTCCAGGGTCTCCGGGTCCCGATAGAGGCCGATGTGGCCGACGCGGGCCGAGGGGATCAGGTCCAGCATGCCCTCGAGCAGGCCGTTGCCGGCCCGCAGGATCGAGATCAGCACCAGCTTCTTGCCCTCCAGCCGCGGCGCCCGCATGACCGCCAGCGGGGTCTCGATCTCGACCTCGGTGAGCTTCAGGTCGCGCGTCACCTCGTAGGCCAGGAGCAGGGAGATCTCCTTGAGGAGCTCGCGGAACTCCGCCGTGCTGGTGTCCTTGCGCCGCATCAGCGTCAGCTTGTGCTGGACCAGCGGATGATCGACGACCGTGGCCGCGTCCTGGGTCCCCATACCCCTCTTTCTCCCCTTCCCTTTCTCGTTGCGGCGTCACTCTATCACTCTAGAAGAAGTGCCGGCCGCTGGCGAGCCGCTTGCCGGGAACAAGGGATCGGAAAAAGACGGCACCGCCCGGCCGGGAGACCGGACGGCGGCGCCAGGAACCTGGCTGCGCGCGACCCGGAGATACGCGCCTCTTCGAGAAGCGGATCCGGTTGCCTTCCGGGACGAAGAAGAGGTTGTCCGCGTCGCCGACCTCGGCGTGGCAGGCGTGGCAGAACTCGACCCGCTCCGAACCGGGGCCTCCGGTCTCGCCGAAGAGCGAACCGTCCGGCATGATCATGCTATAGCGCCAGTCGTTGCTCGCCGGACTGAAGCCCGGAGCCATCTTCTCCATCAGGAACAGGGGACCGCTGAAGACGTCGCCGCGGGCCGTGACGGCGAAGCTGTCCTTGGCAAGCAAGGCCCCTTCCGGCATCCGGCCGGCCGCCTCGAAGTCGCCGTAGGCCCTGGCCAGGGCGTTGGCGTAGTTGTTGACGAAACGCTCGCCGTGGGTGGCCGATCGGTAGGGCACGCGATTGTAGCGCCGCCAGCCCCGATAGGATCGGGCGGCGGCGGCGCCCGAGAGCCCGTAGGCCGCCGTCATGTCGTCCAGGATCCGGGCATAGATGGTCAGGGCGTCCTGCCCGGTCAGGTCGGCCGGCCGCTCGACCCGGAAGTGCCGGGTCGGCTGCACCGATTCGGACGTGCTCGGGCGATCCTGCGCCGGGGCGGCGGTGCCGAGGCCGACGAGCAAGGCCGCGGTCGCAAGGCCGAGGTGACCGGAGAAGCTCTTGGTGAACGAGAGTCGCCCTAGCCGCATGGGTCAGCCCGCCTATCCGACTTCGCCGTGGCTCCACAGGGCCGCCGGGCCCGCGGAGGCCGGGGTCAGGCTTAAACTTGGGATCGGCGGTGCAGCGGTCCGCATCACATGACATCACGAGGCCTTGAAAGCCGAGCGCTGCGGTCGGAAAAGGCAGGCGAAGCCGCGAGGGGCGCGGAAAGATCTCGAGGGAATGGCAAAAGGGCTTGATCTGCCGGACTCTAAGGCCGATATTCCATATCGTACCAATTTGGTAGGAATTGGAGTTTCCGGATGTTCCGGCTCAATCGTCTGACCGACTATGCGGTCGTGGTTATGGCGCAGCTGGCCCTGAGGGACAAGGCCACGATGGCGGCCGGCGAGCTCGCCCGCGACACCGGCATGCCCCTGCCGACGGTCGCCAAGGTCCTGAACGCCCTGGCGCGGGACGGCCTGATCGTCTCGCAGCGCGGCGCCGCCGGCGGCTACGGGCTCGGCCGGCCGGCCGACGAGATCAGCGTCGCCGACGTCATCCAGGCGATCGAGGGGCCGATCGCCCTGACCGCCTGCGTCGAAGGCAGCACCAGCCACTGCGAGGTCGAGAGCCTCTGCCCGATGCGCGGCGGCTGGGACAAGGTGAACCGGGCGATTCGCAACGCCCTGGAGAGCGTGACCCTGGCCGACATGGCCGAGCCGGTCATGGGCTTCGAGGCGCGCCGCGCCGCCGAGGACCGCCTGCGGGCGTGATCGGTCGGGCGCTGGGAACGTAAGCATACTGAAACCGAAGCAGACTTCAGACAGCAAGTTTACGGAGAGCTAAGAGATGGTCGCCAGTGTCGAGACAGTGGCCCAGGTCCAGGAGATCGCGGGCGAGAAGTACAAGTACGGCTTCGTCACCGAGATCGAGCAGGATCGCGCGCCCAAGGGCCTGGACGAAAGCACCGTCCGCTTCATCTCGGCCAAGAAGGGAGAGCCGGACTGGCTCCTGGCCTGGCGCCTCAAGGCCTATCGGCACTGGCTGAAGATGCCCGAGCCCAAGTGGGCCAAGGTCGACTTCCCCGAGTTCGACTATCAGGACGCCTACTACTTCGCGGCCCCCAAGACCGCCGAGAAGCCGAAGAGCCTGGACGAGATCGACCCGGAACTGCTGCGCACCTACGAGAAGCTGGGCATCCCGCTCCGGGAGCAGGAGCGCCTGGCCGGCGTGGCCGTCGACGCGGTCTTCGACAGCGTCTCGGTCGCGACCACCTTCAAGGCCAAGCTGGAAGAGGTCGGGGTGATCTTCTGCTCGATCTCCGAGGCGGTGCAGACCCATCCCGAGCTGGTCCGGAAGTACCTCGGCAGCGTCGTGCCCTACGCCGACAACAAGCACGCCTGCCTGAACTCGGCGGTCTTCACCGACGGCTCCTTCGTCTACATCCCCAAGGGCGTGCACTGCCCGATGGAGTTGTCGACCTACTTCCGGATCAACGCCGAGAACACCGGCCAGTTCGAGCGCACCCTGATCATCGCCGACGCGGGCTCCTACGTGAGCTACCTGGAAGGCTGCACCGCGCCGATGCGCGACGAGAACCAGCTCCACGCCGCCGTGGTCGAGCTGATCGCGCTCGACGACGCCGAGATCAAGTACTCGACCGTTCAGAACTGGTACCCCGGCGACGAGAACGGCAACGGCGGGATCTACAACTTCGTCACCAAGCGCGGCGCCTGCCGGGGCCGCAACTCGAAGATCTCCTGGACCCAGGTCGAGACCGGCTCGGCCATCACCTGGAAGTATCCGAGCTGCATCCTGCAGGGCGACAACTCGGTCGGCGAGTTCTACTCGGTGGCGATCACCAACAACCTGCAGCAGGCCGACACCGGCACCAAGATGATCCACCTGGGCAAGAACACCTCCTCGCGGATCATCGCCAAGGGCATCTCCGCCGGGCGCTCCCAGAGCACCTACCGCGGCCTGGTCAAGATCTCGGCCAAGGCCGAGGGCGCGCGCAACTACACCCAGTGCGACTCGCTGCTGGTCGGCGACCGCTGCGGCGCCCACACCGTGCCCTACATCGAGAGCAAGAACCGCCGGGCCAAGGTCGAGCACGAGGCGACGACCTCGAAGATCAGCGAGGACCAGCTCTTCTACTGCCGCCAGCGCGGCATCCCCGAGGAGGACGCGGTGGCCCTGGTGGTCAACGGCTTCTGCCGCGAGGTCCTGCAGCAGTTGCCCATGGAGTTCGCGGTCGAGGCCCAGAAGCTGGTCGGCATCAGCCTGGAAGGCAGCGTCGGCTGACGCCGGGCCCCGGAAACGAGAGCGCAGAGGACAGGAACGCGCAGGAGAAGACGGAAGACAATGCTGGACATCAAGAACCTTCACGCCACGGTCGACGGCAAGCCGATCCTCAAGGGCGTCGATCTCTCGATCGCGCCCGGCGAGGTCCACGCCATCATGGGCCCCAACGGCTCCGGCAAGAGCACCCTCGCCTATATCCTGACCGGCCGCGACGGCTACGAGGTGACCGGGGGCGAAGTCCTCTTCGAGGGCCAGGACCTGCTGGACATGGAGCCCGAGGAGCGGGCCAACGCAGGGGTCTTCCTCGCCTTCCAGTATCCGGTCGAGATCCCCGGCGTGCCCAACACCACCTTCCTCAAGGAGGCCGCCAACGCGCTGCGCAAGGCGCGCGGCGAGAAGGAGCTCGACGCCCTGGGCTTCCTGAAGTTCGTGCGGGAGAAGACCAAGGCCCTGGGGATCAGTGACGAGATGCTGAAGCGGGCGGTCAACGCCGGTTTCTCCGGCGGCGAGAAGAAGCGCAACGAGGTCCTTCAGATGGCGGTCCTGGAGCCCAAGCTGGCGGTGCTGGACGAAACCGACAGCGGGCTCGACATCGACGCCCTGAAGACCGTCGCCGACGGGGTCAACGCCCTGCGCGGGCCGGAGCGCTCGATGCTGGTCATCACCCACTACCAGCGCCTGCTCGAGTACATCGTGCCGGACCGGGTGCATGTCCTGGCACAGGGCCGTGTCGTCAAGTCCGGCGGCAAGGAGCTGGCCCTGGAGCTGGAGGAAAAGGGCTACGCCGAATTCACGGCGGCGGCCTGAGGCAGCGGGGCGAAAGACCGATGGGCGGACTCATGACCGACACGACTGCGCTCCGGCCCTACCTGGCGCAGCACGAGGCCCTGAAGGCCCAAGCACAGGGTGGCGGCTGGCTCGGCGACCTGCGCGACCGCGGAATGCAGAGACTGGCCAAGGTCGGCCTGCCGACGCCGCGGCTCGAGGCCTGGAAGTACACCAACCTGCGGCCGCTGCTGAAGCACGACTTTGCGGCGCCGGCCGACGACGGGGATGGGGGCCTGCGGATCGACCGCATCCCCTCGCTGCAGCCGGCGGCCGAGACCACGCATCGCCTGGTCTTCGTCAACGGCCGCTACCGGCCCGAGCTCTCGCACCTCGGCTCGCTGCCCGCCGGCGTGACCATCGGCAGCCTGGCGGCGCTGCTGCGCGACGCCCCGCAACGGCTCGAGCCGCATCTCGGCCAGCTCGGCAGCCTCGAAGAACATCCGATGATGGCCCTCAACACCGCCTTGATGGAGGACGGCTTCGTGCTCCTGCTCGACGACGGCGTCGTCCTGACCGACCCGATCGACGTCGTCTTCATCGCCGCGACCGGCGAGCGGGCGCTGGCGTTCCACCCCCGGAACCTCATGGTGCTGGGCCGCGACAGCCAGGCCACGGTGCTCGAGCATCACGCGGGCCAGGGCGAGCAGGCGACTCTGTCCAATCTGGCCACGGAAGCTTGGATCGGCCCCGGTGCCCGGCTCTGGCACTACCGCAAGCAGGAGGAGCTGCGCTCCGCCTTCCACCTTTCGTCGACCCAGCTTCGGCTCGCGCGGGCCGCCACCTACGATTCCTTCGTGCTGTCGACCGGTGCCCGCCTGTCGCGCAACGAGGTCAAGGTGGAGATGGCCGGAGAAGGCGCCGAGTGCCATCTCAACGGCGCCTACCTGATGCGCGGCGAGCAGCACTGCGACACCACCACGGTGGTCGAGCACAAGGTGCCCCACACCACCTGCCGGGAGATGTTCCGCGGCGTGCTCGACGATGCGGCCCGGGCGGTGTTCCAGGGCCGGATCGTGGTCGAGCCGGGCGCCCAGAAGACCGACGGGCATCAGCTCTGCCAGACCCTGATCCTGTCCGACCGGGCCGAGATCGACGCCAAGCCCGAACTGGAGATCTACGCCGACGACGTCAAATGCAGCCACGGCGCCACCGCCGGCGAGCTGGACGACGCGGCGCTGTTCTACCTGCGCTCGCGGGGCATCCCCGAGGCCCGGGCGCGGCACATCCTGATCGAGTCCTTCCTGGGCGAGGCGGTGGAGAAAATCGCGGCCGAGGGCGTCTGCCCGGCCCTGCTGAGCAGCGTCGCCAACTGGCTGGCCCAGACCCACGAAGAGACTCATGGAGAGGCAGCATGACCAGCATGGCGGTCGAGATCGGACCGGGCCACAATTCCGGCACCGGCTTCGACGTCGAGCGGATCCGCGAGGACTTCCCGATCCTGGGGCGGCAGATCTACGGCAAGCCTCTGGTCTACCTGGACAACGGCGCCAGCGCCCAGAAGCCGCGGGCGGTGATCGACCGCCTGCGCCAAGCCTACGAGGAGGAGTACTCCAACGTCCACCGGGGCGCCCACTTCCTCAGCAGCCTGGCGACCGACGCCTTCGAGCAGGCGCGCAGCACCGCGGCGGCCTTCATCAACGCCGCCAGCGACGACGAGATCATCTTCACCCGCAACGCCACCGAGGCGATCAACCTGGTCGCCCATAGCCATGCCGGGGCCTTCCTGAAGGAAGGCGACGAGATCGTGATCTCGGCCATGGAGCACCATGCCAACATCGTGCCCTGGCAGATCCTGCGCGACCGCCTGGGCCTGACCCTCAAGGTCGCGCCGATCACCGACCGGGGCGAGTTCCGGCTCGAGGACTTCGAAGGGCTGCTCGGACCGCGGACCCGGCTGGTCGCGCTGACCCACTGCTCGAACGTGCTCGGCACCTTCACACCGGCCAAGGAGATCATCCGCCTGGCCCACGACCGCGGCATCCCGGTCCTGCTGGACGGCGCCCAGGCGGTGGTCCACGGCAAGGTCGACGTGCGTGACCTGGACGTCGACTTCTACGCCTTCACGGGGCACAAGCTCTACGGTCCCAGCGGGATCGGCGTGCTCTACGGCAAGGCCGAGCTGCTCGACAAGATGCCGCCCTACCAGGGCGGCGGCGAGATGATCGAGACCGTCAGCTTCGAGACGTCGACCTTCAAGGCCGCACCTCACCGCTTCGAGGCCGGCACTCCGCCCATCGCCCAGGCCATCGGGCTGGGCGCCGCGCTGGACTACGTCTCGATGCTGGGGATCGAGAACATCGCCCGGCACGAGGCCGAGCTGCTCGGCTACGCGAACGAGCGCCTGGCCGAGATCGAGGGCCTTCGGATCCTCGGCCAGGCGCCGGGCAAGGCGGCCATCGTTTCCTTCGTGATCGACGGCATTCATTCCTATGACGTCGCGACGATCCTGGACCGCGCCGGCGTCGCGGTGCGGGTCGGCCATCACTGCGCGGAGCCTCTGATGGCCCGTTTCGGCGTCGAGGCGACGCTGCGCGCCTCCTTCGGGCTTTACAACACCCGCGCCGATGTCGATACGATGGTCGCGGCGCTTCACAAGGCCAAATCGGTTTTCGGTTGATCCCGGGGGTTCCATGGCGCTCAAGAAGTATCAGGAGTTCGCGGAGACGCTGGAGGCCATCGACGACGAGGAGATGCGCTTCGAGTACATCCTCGACCTGGCCAAGCGGTATCGGGACGATCCCTTCCCTTCGGAATGGATGACCGAGGAGAACCTGATGCACGGCTGTATGTCGAAGGTCTGGATCGTCGACCGGCCACGTGACGGCCGGCACTACTTTCGCGGCCACTCCGACGCCGCCATCGTCAAGGGCTTGGTCTCGATGATGACCGAGGCCTTCAGCGGCCTGACCGGCGAAGAGCTCCAGGACCTGACCCTGGACCATATCCGGCGGCTGAACCTCGGCGCCCTGACCATGCAGCGCCAGGTCGGCATGATGGCCATGCTGAAGCACCTGCAGAAGCTCGGCCGGGTCGAGGGGCTGGCGGCCTCCGCTCCGAGCCCGGTCGAGGCATGAGGAGGGTCTGACCATGTTTCCCGACCATTTCGGCGCCAGTCCGAGCGAAACCGAAGGCCTCACGGCCCGAGCCGGCACGCCGCTCGCCCCCGCGGCCACAGCGGTCGCGGCGCGGGAGGCCGTGATCGAAGCGGTCCGCGAAGTCTACGACCCGGAGATCCCGGTCAACATCTACGACCTGGGCCTGATCTACGACCTCGCGGTCGAGGCCGACGGCAGCGTCATGGTCACAATGACCCTGACCGCACCGGCCTGCCCGGTGGCCGGCGAGATGCCCCAGCAGGTCGCCGACGCGATCGCCGCGGTCCCGGGCGTCGGCGAGGCCCAGGTGACCTTGACCTGGGAGCCGGCCTGGACCAAGGAGCGGATGTCGGAGGACGCCCGCCTGGCCCTGGGCTTCTTTTGACCCCATATGAGCACCAGTGAGTGAGAGAGCTATGGAAACCATGTCCAATTCGATGATCACGCTGACGGACTC
>JAKSBE010000287.1 GCA_022361275.1 Kiloniellales bacterium | reverse complement strand
TCCAGACCCGGAACTTGTTGGGATAGCCGTGCCCCCGATAGCCCTTGTCGACGTGGATGCGCCGGACCTCGACGCCGGTGAGCTCCTGCATCTCGGCGATGACCGGAGCGAGGGTGTGGCCATCATAGGGGTTGCCGTGCAAGGCCTTGGCATGGAGCACGAACTGGCCGCCCTTGGGTTTGGTGACCGGGGTGGCGATGGAGACCTTGCAACCAAACTCGTAGGGCGCCCGAGCCTTGCCTTTGCCGATGCACTCGACCTCGGGGGCATGCAGGCTGTAGAGCTTCCAGCCGCGCTGGCGCTGGCGTTGATGGCGTATCTGATCGGCCCGTGACAGCGGGACGGCGAAGGTCTCCTGGAGCTTCTCGTCGCCTTGGGTCTTGCGGCGGATGTCGCGCACCAGGCGGCCGAGGCGGTTGCGCAGGAACCTGAGTTCGCGGTTGTGCCGCTTGAACTGCTTGGCGTGCGCGTAGCGCCCGGCCATCAGCGCCGCTCGCTTGGCGACCCGGACATAGGACTGCCTGAGCGCCACCCCGTGCTTCCTGGCCTCGCGGCCGAGCAGGACGATCGCCTTGTGCATCAGCCTCGCGTCGGTCGGGAACGCGATTGCCTTGGGCTGCACCGTGGTGTCCACCGCGACGCGCTCCAGGTCCTTCCTCGCCAGCGCCCCGGTCTTGTGCGCCACCGAGAGGCTCTCCTGCAGCAGGGCTGCCAGTTGCTCTTCGCCCAGGCGCTGGCGCCAGCGGGTCAGCGAGGAGCGCTCGAAGGGCAGCACGTGCTGGAAGCTCTCTTCGCCGCAGAAGTGCTGGTAGTAGGGGTTCTCCAGCCAGCGCGCGCACAGGACCTCGTCGGAAAAGTCGTGCATGTGCTTCAGGATGAAGAGCCCAGCCACCAGCCGTGTCGCCAAGGGCGGCTGACCAGGACCCGAGCGGCACACCGAGCCGAACCGGCCGTCGAGAAACTCCCAGTCGATCTCCCGCGCCAGCCGCGCCAGTGGATGACCCAGATCGACGATCTCCTCCAGCGGCGGTCGCAAGAGATCCTTCTGCCGAGTGTCCCGAGGCTTGCTCATCGCTCATTCCCGATGCCCGAAACCGAGCTTCAGAGAATCACGACGCGGCCCGATCCGGGAATCCCAAATCGCAAGAAAACCGGCCTCTGCACCCCGCTTTCCTGCAAAACCGAATACTCCCTCAGCCCCGATCAGACAGGAACTTCAAACCCTTCCGAGTTATTCACAGACGACTAGTTAGAGTAGCTTATCCGCGTTCGAATGAACGCGGGCTGCTCTAGGCAGCCGCCCTCTGTCCGGCGAGCCTCTGCACAAGGGCGTCGATGGCGGCCTTTTCCGCCCCGCTCGCCTCGCCCAAACGCATGTGGATCGCTTCCGCCCGCAGCGCGACCACTTCCATCGGCACCGTGATCCCCAGGCGCTCGGCCTTCAAGGTGGCGCGGTCGCCGGCTGCCAGGCTCGCCGCCTGATCGTCGGCCATCACCGCGCAGGCGCCGCCTTCCGAGATGTTGCGGAGGCGGGCGGGATAGCTTTGGCCCCGGACCTCGACCTGGCATTCGGCTTCGACGGGATAGCGCTTGCTCCGCCGGCGATCCGCCTCCGGACTCGAGGTGCGGACGATCTCGACCAGCTTCGAGCGGAGCTGGTTGACGCGTTCGTTCAAGGTGTTCGCGGCGCCGCTGACGCTCCGGGCGAGCTTGTCCATCGCGGCGGACTCCTCCGACACCTTGGAGATACGGGTCGTCACCTCCCGCGCGCCGGAGGCACTGTGCTCGACGTTCCGGGCGATCTCCTCGGTCGCCGCCGACTGCTCCTCGACCGCCGAGGCGACCGAGGTCATGCCTCCGCTGATCTGCTCGATGATGGTCGCGATCCGGCCCATGGCGTCCACCGCCATGCGGGTCACGTTCTGCATCTCGACGACCTGGGTCTCGATCTCGGAGGTCGATTTCTGGGTCTGATTGGCCAGGTTCTTGACCTCGTTGGCCACCACCGCGAAGCCCTTGCCGGCCTCGCCGGCGCGCGCGGCCTCGATCGTCGCGTTCAGGGCCAGGAGGTTGGTCTGCTCGGCGATGTCGCTGATCACCTTCACGACCTCGCTGACGTTCTCGACGGCCGTGTTCATGCCCGTGACGACGTCCTTGGTCTCCTCGGAGAGCTGCCGCGCCTCGCCCGAGATGCTTGCGGACTTGGCGGCGCTGTCGGCGATCTCCCTGATCGAGGAGGACAGCTCCTCCGTCGCCGCGGCCGCCGTTTCCGTATTGCCGAGCGCATCCTGGGCCCGGGTGTTGACCTCAGTGGCGTTCGACTGGACCCGGCCGGCGGAGCTCAGGACGTCCTTGGCGACCTCCAGAAGCTGTGCGGTCTGGGTCTCGGTCTCCCCGACCGCCGCGACGATCTCGTTCTCCACGGAGTTGGAGAGCTTCTGAATGGCCGTGATGCGCTCCTTCAGCGACTTCTCCTGCTCGTGGCGCCGTTCGACCTGGAGCCGCTCGTTCTCCCGGGCGGTGGTCTGGAACTGCTCAAGGGCCTTGGCCATCTCGCCGATCTCGTCGCGGCGTTCGGTGAAGGGCACGATCACGCCCTTGTCGCCGGCGACCAGCCGGTTGGTGCAATCCCTGATCGCCATGATCGGCTTGCTGACGCGCAGAGCGATCCAGAAGCCGATGACGATGGCGAAGAGGGCGGCCAGGACATCGACGACGACCAGCTCCCAGGTATGGCCCACGACCTCGTCCAAGCCCTCCTTCGCGACCGCCCGCGCACGCGCGGCGATCGCGTCCTCGACCGTCTTCAGCAGGTTGATCCGCCGCGTCGCCGTGTCGAACCAGACCTTGCCCGAGACGCCCTCGGGGTCACGGGTCTCCGGCAGGGCGGCGATCACCTGCCGCCAGGCCAGGACTTGGTCGACGTCCGGACCGCGCAGCGTCTTCTCCATCAGCGCCTCGTGCTCGGCCGTGGCGAAGTGATGGAACTCCTTCAGGCTGGCCTCTTCGCCGGCCAAGCGCTTGTAATAGGCAAGAAAGGTGGCCAGCTTGAACGCGCCTTTGGCGGCGGCGTTCAGGAGCACGCTGCCCAAGGCACGCTCGAGGCCGGCGTTCTCCTTGGCGATCACCAGGGCGTTGAAGGGCAAGAGCTGCTCGACCAGTTCCTCCGAGGGGCTGTGTTCGACCGCCTGGGCGATCAAGTCGATCAGGCTCTCGATGATCCCGGTATAGAAGGCGATGTTCCGGGGAACCGTCATGTCCCGGCGATCGACCGCTTGCCGGTGCGCGGCCAGCTTCTCAAGGGTCAGGTCGATCTCGTCCAATAGGACTGCAAGCTCAGGGACCTCGCTCGCAAGACGGTGCTCGGTCAGGCTCGTGCGATAGCCCTCGATCACCGGGTCCGTGGCCGCCCGCTGGCCCTCCAGGGCCTTGCCGATCGTCGGGTCGAAGCCCGAGGAGATCAGGCCGGCGGTCCGCCCGCGTTCCTTCTGCAGCTCGTGGATCAGGCCGCTGGCCCGCGAGGCCACCGCGGCGATGGGCAGCAGCCGGCGGTATTCCTCGACGCTGCGCAAGTTGTCGAGGATGCCGAGCGAGGTCACGAGGAACAGCGCCAGCAAGGGCGCAACGAGCACGAGCAGGATCTGGAGTCTGAGGGCCCTGAACATGACATACCCCATTAGATATAACATCGGGGCCGGAAGATACGCGGCGAAGGCTAAGGCATTCTTAACTCTGCGAGGCGCCGCGATGTCGATCCGGGATGCCCTCCAGACCGCCTGCGAGGCCGATCGCAATCGACGGAAGACGAAGCGACCACTCGAGGTCTCGGCGGCTGGACTCCCCGGGTCGCAAGCCCGCGCAGGGCCGCCAACCGGGAAACCGAGGCCCAGCACGACGGCCGTCGGAAGACCGGGGACACCTGTTATCCTCACTTCACCACATCGGATTTTTCTATCAGACATAACCTCGGGCGACGGTTCTTCGATCGCCCCCAGGCCGCATCGCCCGGACCCCTGCGTCGCCGGGGCCGGTCAGGCCCAAATGCCTGCAGTTCGGCGCTGAAGCAGCCGGCCGGCCGGGGCGCCGGAAGCGATTGTCCGCCGGGGGAATCGCTCCTATCTAAAGCGTGGGTTCGCAAGGAGGTAGAGCATGGATCCACAGCGGCTTCTAGAGCAGTTCCTCGGCCCCGATGCCGGCCAGAGCGCCGCCGGGGCCGCGCAAACCGCCAAGGGCAAGCTGAAGGGCAGCGGCCTCGGAGGGGTTGCCGGCGGCCTCGCGGCCGGCGGCCTGCTGGGCGTGCTGCTGGGCAACAAGAAAGCGCGCAAGAAGGTCGGCAAGCTGGCCGGCGGCGTGGTCGGCTACGGCGGCGCCGCGGCGCTCGGCGCCCTGGCCTATCGCGCCTACAGCAACTGGCAGTCCGACAAGCAGGCACCTCAGGCGGGCACGCCTGCTCCGGCGCCCGCGCCGGCCTCGGCGCCGCCCCAGGCGACTCGGGCCGTCGCGCTGCCGGCGGAACTGCCGCCGCCGGACTCCAAGTTCCTGCCCGCCGCGGCGCCGGCCCGGGACGGCAAGCCCTTCGAGCTGGCTCTGGTCATGGCGATGATCGGCGCCGCCAACGCCGACGGCCATATCGGTCCCGACGAGCAGCGCACGATCTTCGATCACGTCGGCCAGCTGCCTCTGGGCGCCGAGGACAAGGCCTTCGTCTTCGACGCGCTGAGCAGCCCGCCCAGCCTGCAGGACATCGCCAGCCTGGCCGAGGGTCCGGAACAGGCGGCCGAGCTCTACCTCGCCTCGCGCCTCGCCATCGACCCCGACCATCCGGCCGAGCAGGCCTACCTCGAGGCCCTGGCCAACCGCCTGTCCCTGCCCCCCGACCTGGTCGCGCATCTGGACAGCCAAGCGACGGAGGCCTGACGGCCGTTCCGGCGTCGGTTCGACGGGGCGCGGGCGGCTGCTCCTTCTGAGGTTGCGCGCCGGGCCCGGCGCGAGCATCGCGGTTATCGATTGAGTCCCCAAGCGTTGCAGCTATGGTAGTGCGACGCCAAGCAAAGCGTGACTCGGCCGGGGGACCTCGATGCAGGCAGGCGGCGATAGCGGCCCCTTAGGGAGGAAAGCGCGGGGCCCTAGCGCCGTGCCGCTCGCCTTCGTCCTTTCCTCCCTAAGGGGCCGCTGCCACGCAAGCCGCCGCGGATGACGATGATCGGCGGGCTCCGCTCCCTCGCGACCCTGATCACGGGGACCAGCCGAGACCTTGCGCCCATCGTCCTGGTCGTCGTCTTCTTCCAGGTCGCGGTCCTGCGCCAGCCTTTCCCGAACCTCGCGGACACCCTGGTCGGCCTGCTCCTGGTCATGCTTGGCCTGGGGCTCTTCATCCGCGGCCTGGACATGGCCCTGTTTCCCGTCGGCGAAGCGCTCGCCGGCGCCTTCGCCCGCAAGGGCAGCCTCTTCTGGCTGCTGGCCTTCGCCTTCGGCCTGGGCTTCGGGACCACCGTCGCCGAGCCGGCCCTGATCGCGGTCAGCGAGGAGGCGGCACGGGTCATGGCGGCCGCCGGCGCGACGGCCGCGGGGGAAGACGCGCAGGCGCGCTTCGCGACCGCGCTGCGCTACACCGTCGCGGTCTCGGTCGGCACCGCCCTGGTGATCGGGGTCTGGCGCATCCTCAAGGGCTGGCCGATCCACTGGCTGATCATCTCGGGCTACCTTCTGGTCGTGATCCTGACCGCCTTCGCACCGGAGGATATCGTCGGCATCGCCTACGATTCCGGCGGCGTCACCACCTCGACCATCACGGTCCCCCTGGTCACGGCCCTGGGCATCGGGCTGGCCACGGTGATCCGGGGCCGCAACCCGCTGGTCGACGGCTTCGGCCTGATCGCCTTCGCCAGCCTGACGCCGATCATCTTCGTCCTGGTCTTCGGCATGGTGGTCTAGTCCCCACCATCGGGATTGAGTGTATCGCATGACGAGCTGTCAGGACTTTCAGCTAGGAGCACGGACCGCCGGGATGCGGGTCATCACAAGGCCCGCGCAACGCGGCCCGAAAGCCTTGATAGCTCGCCCGCAGGATTGCCGGGGCGCCCGCCCGGCGGCGCCAGCGGCACTCACCCATGCCTGGGCATCGCTCTCGCACCGCTTCCTAGCCGGACAGGGACAGACGCCTCGGCAATCGGACGATGCACTCACTCCCGATGGTGGGGGCTAGGACCATGGCGGCGGGCTGGACCGCAAGCCTCGCGGGCGCCCTCTTCGGGACGCTGCTCGACGTGCTGCCGATCGTGAGCATCATGCTGATCTTCCAGCTCGTCGTCCTGCGCCGGCCGATCCCCAACCTGAAGCGCGTGGCGATCGGTTTCGCCTACGTGGTCGCCGGCCTGGCGCTCTTCCTGGTCGGGCTGGAGCGGGCGCTCTTCCCGCTCGGCCGAACCATGGCCCAGCAGCTGACCGATCCCGCGTTCCTCCGCGACGGCCCGGACGACGCCCTGGACTGGACGGATTACTACTGGGTCTACCTCTTCGCCGCGGCGATCGGTTTCGCCACCACCATCGCCGAGCCCTCGCTGATCGCCGTCGCCCGCAAGGCCAAGGAAGTCTCGGGCGGGACCATCGGCGAATGGGGCCTGCGGATCGCGGTGGCGCTCGGCGTCGCGGCCAGCATCGCCGTCGGCTCCTTTCGCATCGTCACCGGCACCCCGCTCTACCTCTACATGATGGCCGGCTACGTGATCGTCGTCCTCCAGACCATGTTCACGCCCCCGACGATCGTGCCCCTGGCCTACGACTCCGGCGGCGTCACGACCTCGACCGTGACCGTTCCGCTGGTCACGGCGCTGGGTCTGGGCCTGGCCGCGACGGTCCCGGGTCGCAGCCCCCTGATCGACGGTTTCGGCCTGATCGCCCTGGCCAGCCTCTTCCCGATGATGACCTTGATGGGCTACGCGCAGATCAGCGCCTTGCGCGACCGGCGGCGCAGCGCTGCGCAAACCAGGAGGGAGCGATGAAGTTCAAGCTCATCGTCGTGATGGTCAGCGACGAGAAGACCTCGGAGATCATCGACGCGGCACGCAGGGGCGGCGCCACGGGCTGCACGGTCATCGGCAGCGCGCGCGGCGAAGGCCTCGATCCGCCCAAGACCTTCCTGGGGCTCACCCTGGAGGGCCAGCGCGACGTGATCCTGTTGCTGGTCGAGGCACACCTGAGCAGACATATACTGGAGACCATCGCGGAGCGCGGCCGCTTCGAGGACGAGCCGGGCTCGGGCATGGCCTTTCAGATCGACATCGAGGACGCGGTCGGGCTGGGCTCTCAGATCGAGACCATCGAGCGCGAGATCGAGGACGAGATATGACCAGCGCGGCGGCCAAGGACTACATCCGGGTGCGGGAGGTCATGACCCCCTCGCCGCGGGTGATCGAGGGGCTGGCCACGGCGCGGCAGGCGGTCGAGCTGATGCGCCAGCACCACGTCAACTCCCTGGTGATCGACCGGCGTCACGACGGCGACGAGTACGGCATGGTCACCGTGCACGACATCGCCGGCCAGGTGATCGGCCCGGACCGCTCGCTCGACCGGGTCAGCGTCTACGAGATCATGTCCAAGCCGGTGCTGACGGTCGACGTCGAGATGGACGTGAAGTACGCGATCCGCATCCTGACCCGCTTCCGGCTGAGCCGCGCCCTGGTCACCGAGAAGGGCACCATGGTCGGCATCGTCACCCTGCGGGACATGGCGATTCGCTACTCGGACCGCAGCAGGGGCCCGAGCGGGACAGAGAGTTAGCGCACCCGTCTCGGCGGCACCACCATGTCGCGGAAGTTGTCGAAGGTGTTCCGGACGAGCTCCTTGTTCTTCCGCTGCTGGTCTTCCGACATCCCAGGCTCGCCTTCGACCAGACGGGCGATCTCTGCGTCTTCGATTTCGGCGATGAGGTTGAGGAGTCTGCTCCGCCGTTGTGCCCGCGTGACCTCGCGGCGTTCGAGCAGATCGGTCAGCGACCGGCTTTCGGCGATGAAGCTCCGATACATCTGCGGGAGGTCGGTGTTGGGCAGCATGATCGTTTCGATGCCCTGATAGGCACAGTCCAGCCACGCGCGCTCGTTGGGAACGAGTTCGTAGTCCCCGACGTTCTGCGTCCCCCTGGGGTCCGTCCCGTAGGTCTGCGTACAGCCATCGAAATGGCTTTCCAACTGCAGCCGAAGTTGACCGAAGCTCGGCCGCGGTTCCGCCTGCTCCGTCGCCTGCCGGGCGCAGCCAGCAGCCAGCAAGGCGAGCGAAGCAGCCACGCCGACACTGATGACGAAGGCCCTCATCGCATCCGATCCGAGGCTTTTCCGGACAAAATCCTGGACTCTCCGAAAAAGGGTAGCAGGTCCAGCGCGCGAAGGCGATTCGGATATCGGCGAAGATCGCGTTTCCGCTTCGCCCCTGCGCGATCCGGTCCCGATGGAGACCGCCGGAAAAGCCGCCGATCAGTCCTCGCCTTCGGGCCTCTTGGGCAAAGCCGGAAGCCCCATGGCCTGGAGCCAGGGCTGCCAGGCGATCTCCGCGGCGCGCATCCAGGCGGCCATGGGATTCATCATCGAAGCGGCGGAGAGCGCCGGCAGCAGCGTGCGCGCGACGGCGTCGAAGGAGGGCGACGCGCGCAGGTGGATGGTCATGGCTTCCGCGTTCTCCTCCGGAAGATCGCGTCGGCGGATTTCGATCTGCAGGTTCGGCACGTTGGCGGTGATCTTGGTATCTTCCATGGCGCGCTCGATCGCAGGCGGGTTGCCGGGACGCCGGAGTCTAGCATCCCGGTGCCGCGGGTACGAGGGTCGCGCGTTCAGGCGGCCGAGGGCGCCGGGCTTTCGGGCCTCGGATCGCCGCCGCAATGGTGGCAGCGGGGCACGGTCGAGTAGACCTCCTTGCCGCAGGCGGCGCAGCGGATGATCCGCCGCTCGCCGACCTCCAGCCCCGAGGCCGGGTCGATCGCCGGCAGCCGCTCGCCCCGGAAGTAGGCATCCGCCTGGGGGCGGAAGAGCAGGACGCAGAGCGGCAGCAGGATCGCGAGCCGCGCGCAGTTGAGCAGGTTCTGCTCGCCGATGACCGCCAGAACGGCCAGCAGGGGAAAGACGATCACATAGACCGTCCGCGCCCAGTCCTTCGCCCGCCAGAGGCCGAGGACCACCGCGAGCGTGAACCCGAGCACGAGGATCCCAAGGAGGGCGGTGGGAACGGCCTTCGTCCAGGCATAGCCGGGCACGGCGGCCAGGAGCCCGAGCAAAACGACGGCTTGCGCCCCGATCCCGATGAACGACGTCACGCAGATCAGGGTCACCACCCCCGGCCGCGCGGCATAGCCGCCCGCGGCTTCGGCGCTTCGGCTTGCGACGCTATGCCGATCCGGGCTCATCGCTGCCTCCGGCAGGGCGGGGTCGCTTGCGGGTCCGAGCCCCCGCAGTCCGGGCGAATCATGAGACAGCCGTCAGCCATCGGAACCCGCAGCCCTCGGAAGGCGGCGGAGGTGACCCTGGACGGGCTGCCTGGAGCCGAAGTAGGCGTCCAGATCGACGCCGTGGAGACGGCACAGCACCGCCAGCCAGAACCAGCGATCCGCGTCGCGATCGTCCAAGCGCGCCGCCCGGACGCTCTCGACCGCGGCCCTCTTCGCCCGCCGCGGCCCGTAGCGCTCCAGAAGGACGCCGCAGGCCTGATCGGGGGTCGCCAAATCCCAGTAGGAACGCCAGTTGCAGGAATTCTGTCCCATGCCTAAGCAGATCGAGCGGATGAACGAAGAGGATAGATCTTGAGGCATTTGGTGTCAAGTATAGGTCAAATCAACCTGAAGCCACGCCAGTCATAGTGTTCCTCGCTCGATTCGGAGTGGCGATGACACCAGGGCAGTGCAGGGCCGCACGAAGTTGGCTGCGATGGTCGACCCGGACCACGGCCGAGAAGTCCGGCGTGTCGCGCTCGACCCTGGTCCGCTTCGAGTCCGGCCAGGACGTCCTCTACTCCAAGGTCGACCAGCTTCGGAAAACCTTCGAGAACGCCGGCGTCCGCTTCGTCGGCCGCACCGTCGTGGAGTACGACCAGAGTCGAGCTGACATGGATCGATGACCTCCATACCTCGCCCGAGATCCAGACCCGGAACTTGTCCCGGATAGCCTTTTTCGACAGAGCCGGATCAAAGCGAAAAAGGCTCCACAGACTGGAGGTCAGTCATCGATCGGGACGACGCGGCCGCATATCTCCAGGGCGCGGTCGGTTGAGATATTGTCCCCGGTCAGGATCGCGGCGACGGCGCCGCTCCCGTCGGGCCAAGAGCCGCTCAGAAGATGGGCGACCCCGGCCGCGGCGGCGCCTTCCACCACGCACTTCTCATGGCGCAGGATAAAGGCCATGGCCTGCGCGATTTCGCTGTCCGATACCTGGACGAAATCGTCCACGAGACGCCGGCACATCTCGAAGGTATAGCGGTTGTCCGCGGGGATCGGCCCCGGCAAGGCATCCGCGATCGACGGCCTTTCCTCGACGGGCACGATCCGCCCCGCCCGGATGCTCTCCAGCATGGCGGCCCCGTGCAGCGAGGACACGGCGACGACCCGGACGTCCGGCTTCAGCGTCTTGAGGGCCAGGGCGACACCGCTGATCAACCCGCCGCCGCTCAGTTGCACGACGACGGTGCCGAGTTCCGGGCAAGCCTCCAGCATCTCCAGACCGATCGTGCCCTGACCGGCAATCACCTGCGGATCGTCGAAGGGAGAGATGAAAAGCAGGCCCTGGCGCTCGGACAGCCGCCTGGCCTCG
>JAKSBE010000116.1 GCA_022361275.1 Kiloniellales bacterium | reverse complement strand
GTCTTCCTCCACAGCGGCGGCGGGCCGGCGCTCTTCGCCTATCGCGAGGTGCTGGAGCTTTAGCCTCAGGCGTCGCCGAGACCGGAACCTCTCCCGATCAGTCGGCGCGGTAGATGAAGTAGCGGCCGGGGGCGATGCCCTCGGGCAGCTCGAGCGGCGTGAGTCCCTCCGCCCTGGCCTCGGCCTGGGTCAAGGCGATGCCGCCCGGGCGGAGCAGCTTGGGGAGGTGATGGGCGATCTCCAGGATCACCTCCGGCGCGAGGTCGACGTGGACCAGCGGGATGGTGCCGGCGAAGCGTTCGACGGCGAGAGGCAGGGTCTCGTCGATCTCGCCGAGGAAGACGTGATCGTCGTCGGGAATGCAGTCGGGATGGGCGGCGATCCGGCGGTCGAAGACGAAGATCTCGCGCTCCGGCAGGTGCTCGCGGATATGGCTGTAGGTCCGGCCGTTGCCGAGCCCCACCTCCAGCACCGGCCCCGGCAGCTCCGACATCAGCACCGCCGCCCGTTCGATGCACTTGCACTGCGCTTGGCAGCGGCGGATGTGGCTTTCCAGGCGGCTCATCGTCGCGTGAAGTCCTCTCGGCTCAGCAGTTTGGTTCCCTGTGTAGATGATCGGAGCCGCAGGGTGTTTCAATCGAACGGCGGCGCCGGCCGGGGCGATCGCGGCATTGTGACCGGAGATCGGCTCCAAGCCACGTCACCCCCTCCGCAGAGCGAGAAGAAGGCCCCGGTAGAGTTCGTGGAAGCGGGTCTCGTCGAGCGCGGCGGAATCGTTCCAGGTCGCCACGACACAAGAGCGCCGTCCGCTCTCGTCCGTCACCAGTGTCGTCATGTTGACGACGCCGGTCTCGCTGCCGCCCTTGTAGGCGATCCGGGCCCACGCCGACGCGTCGGCAAGGCCGGGATTGATCCGAAAGAGGTCGAGATCACCGACCCTCTCGATGATCCGGCAGAGGCTTCGCACCGACATCAGCCATTCGGCTTCCGGGCGCCAGGGCGTCATGACCCGCGCCACCGGCGGCAGGGGCCGTCCGGCGAGGTCCGAGAGCAAGCCGCGGCGCCCCGCCAGGTCGCGCCGGGTATAGTCTTCGTAGAGTTCCGGATCGGCCTTGAGCTGAAAGAACTCCCGCGTCGTGAGCAGGGGCGCGAGGCCGGCGATGCCCTCGACCGACTCGCGTCCCAGGTAGTCGATCAAGCTGTCCGTGGCGGTGTTGTCGCTCTCGGCGATCATCGCGGCAGCCAGGCTGTGCAGGGTCAGGGGCGAACCCGGGGGCATCCGCTGGAGGAAGCCGCTCGGCAAGGAGACGTGCCCCGGCTTCAGCCGGATGACGTCGGCCCAGTCCGCGGCGGCGCTCTCGATCCTTTCGTGCAGGGCCAGCAGCACGGCGAGCTTGAAGGCCGACCCCACGGCGAGCTTGTCGTCCGCCCGGTGGGCGGCCAGGACCTCGCCCTCCTGCTCGACCAGGTAGGCCACCTCGCCCGGCAAGGCCTTCAAGGCCGCCGTCGTCGTGCCGAGGTCGACCTCGAGCGGCTCCGCCGGCCGAAGGAGCAGGGAGGCGATCCTGCCGCTGCCGTCTCGCAGCAAGCGCAGGGGAATGCGATGCGCCCCGGTCCAGACCACGAAATCGCCCCGCTCACCGCTCACCCGCAGAGGCGGGCCGTAGCGCCGGCGCTGGTCCGCGAGGATCTCCCTCACCTGGATCACCGGGACGGCGCGCAGGAAAGCTTCGGCGAACCAGTCCGCCTCGATCTCCGTTGCGGTGAAAAGCCTCTCGACCAGCCGCCGATCCTCGGCGTCCCCCGCCAAGGCGGAACCAGAGGCCAGAAGGGAGAGAAGCGCGGCGGCGAGCTGCCGGCAGAACCTCATCCCAGTCTCGGCTCCCAGCCGCGCAGTCCGGCGGCGGCTTCGGCGACGTCGCCGATCGAAGGAAAGGCGCCGGGGTTCACCATCATCTCGCGCGCCAGGGTCAGGGCGCGGGCCTCGCAGCGGGCGCGGACCTCGGGATCCTCGATCCATTCCAGGTCGATGTTGTGGGCCAGGCCGACGATGCGGCGGATCATCTTGGCCGCGCCGAAGCCCAGTGTGTCCCGGTAGAGCCGGTCGAGATAGGCCTTGCGCTCCTGGTCGAGGCGCACCGCGCCGAGCGGTCCCTGGAAGAGCGCCGCGGGATAGCCGTCACCGGCGGCCGCCGCGCCGCGCCAGAGGGCGAGGAACTTGGCGCGGAAGCCGGCCCAGACGCCCTCGGTCGTCTCCAGGACCCAGGCGCGGTAGTCGTCGCGCGCGCCCGGGCTCTCCTCGTGGCCGTCCTGGGCGAAGTAGTTCAGCAGCAGGTTGGCGACCAGGGCGCCGAGGTCGAAGCCCATCGGGCCCATGACGGCGAACTCCGGGTCGATGACCCGGGTGTCGGCCTCGGTCACCATGATCGAGCCGGTGTGCAGGTCGCCGTGAATCAGCGCCTGGGCGTCCCCCAGAAAGCGCAGCTTGAGCCGCGAGATCGCGACCTTGAGGTCGCCGTCCGCGCGCAGCCGCGCGGCGTAGGGGTCGAGCTGGGGGCTGGTCCAGCGGTTGTTGTCCGCGATCATGTAGGGCTCGGTGAAGATCAGATCCTCGGTGATCTTGCAGAGCGCGCTGTTGCCGGCGAAGGCCGCGACCAGGTCCTTCTTGTCCGCGGCGGCCAGTGCCAGGTCGCTGGTGTGGAACAGGGTCTCGGCGGTGAAGGTCGTGATGTCCTCGACGAAGCGGGGATAGACCGTGCCGGCGATCATGCCCCGGCGCAGGATGACGTGCGGCTCCAGCAGCTCCATGACGATCAGCGCCAGATCCGCGTCGTAGTGAAGGATCGCGGGCACCAGCCCCGGGGCGTGCCGGCCCTCCTGGCTCAGCGCCAGGTGCTCGTAGTGGGCCCGCGACAGCGGCAGCGGCCAGCTCTCGCCGACCAGGCGCACGTAGGGCAGCGCCTGCTTCACCGCGACGCCGGCGCCGCTGCCCCGCACCTTGAAGACCAGATTGAGGTTGCCGTCGCCGACCTCCTCGATCGTCCAGGCCGCGGGATCGCCGCCCAGGACTTGGCGCAGGCCGTCGATCTCCGCCAGATAGCCGCGCAGGCTTTCCACGTCGTGGGGCGCGTAGCCCTCGGGCACCTCCAGCACAGCCGTCATCATACGCCTCCCCTCTCTCCGCCCGGCCCCCCGGCAAGCAGGCCCCGCGGATCGTTTTCGCGTCGCTGCTTTATCTTCGGCAGGGCCGCCGCTGTCCAGGCGCTCGGTCGCTGCAACGCAGCAACGAAAACGTTTGCGCAATCGTTTGCGCGACCCCTATCCTCATGCTGCCGGCCGCGCAGACACAACAAGGCCGGACAAGAGGGAGAACCTGGTGCCGAGGCGGAAGACTCCGGCGCGGCCGCGCAGCCCTTCGGACGCGAAGACGGCCGCCGGCGAGGTGAAGCGCAGTCACAGCGGCAGCCGCGGCGCGGGACGCACAGCGGTCACGATCAAGGATGTCGCGCAGGCCGCCGGCGTGTCGGTGACGACCGTCTCCCATGTCCTCAACGCCACCCGGCGCGTCGCGCCCCGGACCAGCGCCCGGGTGCGCAGCGCCATCGCCGAGCTCGGCTTCCAGCCCTCCGCCGTGGCCCGGACGCTGAAGACCGACCGGAGCCGCAGCATCGGCATGCTGGTCACCTCCTCGACCAACCCCTTCTTCGCCGAGGTCATCCGCGGCGTCGAGGAAGGCTGCTTCGCCCGCGGCTACAGCCTGATCCTCTGCAACACCGGCGACGTCAGCGAGCGCCTGGAAGCCTATCTCGCGACCCTGGTGGCCAAGCGCATCGGGGGCCTGGCGGTCATGACGACCAACCTGGACCAGCGCTTCTTCCGGCGCCTGGGGTCGCGGCGGCCGCTGCCGGTGGTGGCGATCGACACCCAGAGCCTGCCGGACGCGAGCCTCGTCAACGACGATTCGGAAGCCGGCGGCCGGCTGGCCGGGCGCTGCCTCGTGAAGCGCGGCTTCCGCCGCCTGGCGGTCATCGCCGGCGAGGCGGCGCATCCGCGCAGCCGGGAGCGCCTGGCCGGTTTCCGCGCCGCCCTGGCCGAGGCCGGCCTGACCCTCGACCCGGCCCTGGTGCTGCCCTCGGACCTGACCGTGGGCGGCGGCTTCGCCGCCATGCAGGCCCTGCTCGACCGGACCGGAGAGAATCCCCCGGAGGCGGTCTTCTGCCTCAACGACCTGCTGGCGGTCGGCGGGCTCTGCGCGCTCGACAAGCGCGGCCTCAGGGTGCCCGAGGACATCTCGATCATCGGCTACGACGACATCGAGCTGGCCGCCTACACCGTGCCGCCCCTGACCACCATCCGGCAGCCGGCGGCGGAGATCGGCCGCCGCGCCGCGGACATCCTGATCGGGCAGATCGAGACCGGCAGCGCCCCGCGCAGCCTGGCGCTGACCCCGGCCCTGGTCGAGCGCGAATCGGTCGGATCGGCGCCGGTGCTGGAGGGGAGGAAGCGCGCATGACCCCGCCCTCCGACGCCGCGGCGATCGTGCGGGGCGATCCCGCGACCTATCCCGCCTGGTTCGACGCGCGCCGCCGGGCCCGGCCCCTGATCGTGTCCCGCTGGGTGCCGGTCGTCCTGGTCGGCATCCCGGTGCTGACCCTCTTCGCGATCGTCGTCTATCCGACGGTCTGGATGTTCTATCACTCGCTGCGGGACACCAACATCTCCAGCCTGTTCTCCGGCAACCACGCCTTCATCGGGATGGAGAACTACGCCACGGTCCTGAGCTCGGAGCGCTTCCAGGATTCCCTGGTCCACCTGGTGCAGTACCTCGGCTTCGGCGCCTGCCTGCAGGTCCTGCTCGGCGTGGTCCTGGCGCTGACGCTCTACGAGTGCGTCAAGTCGAACCTCTGGCGCACGGTGATCCTGATCCTGGTGATCCTGCCGATGATGCTGCCGCCCTCGATCGTCGGCGTGCTCTGGCGCTTCCTGCTGACGCCCTCCAACGGCGCGGTCAACCAGGCGCTGCTGAGCCTGGGGCTGATCTCCGAGCACATCGAGTGGTTCAACGCCGGCATCTCGCTGTGGTCGATCATCCTGGCCGACATCTGGAACTGGACCGCCCTGCCCCTGCTGATCGTCTACTCCGGCCGGGTGTCGCTGCCGCCGGCGGTCTACGAGGCGGCGCGGGTCGACGGCGCCGGGCAGTGGAAGGTGCTGCGCCACATCACCCTGCCGATGCTGAAGGAGGTCATCGCCATCGCCTTCATCCTGCGTTTCACCGACGCCTTCAAGTTCGTCGACCTGGTCTACGTCATGACCTCGGGCGGACCGGCGCAGTCCTCGGAGCTGCCGACCTACATCGCCTTCCAGCGCGGCATCCGGGAGTTCGCGATCGGCGAGGCGGCGGCCTACGCGATCATCATCTTCGCCATCTCGGCGGTCCTCATCATCCTCTTCCTGAAGTACATGAAGCGGGTGATGAAGGCCCAGGGCATCGCCTGAGGCGCGCGGCATGGTGAGCCTCGACACCGCAGCGGCCCAAGGCGCCATCCCGGACCGGCGCTGGCGTCTCGTCCGCCTGCTGTTCCTCGCCTTCCTGGGACTGTGGCTGCTGTTCACGCTCTTCCCCTTCTATTTCATGGCGATCACCGCCTTCAAGTCGGCGGCGGAGACCAACCTGACGGTGCCGACCTTCTGGCCGCAGGAATGGTTCCCCAGCAACTTCGCCGGGGTCTTCGCCGAGCCGACCAACTTCGACGCCCTGGTCGACAGCTTCGTGATCGCGACCGGCAACACCCTGCTGGCGCTGTTCCTCGGCACCCTGGCCGGCTATGCCTTCGCGCGCTTCCCGCGCCAGGCCGGCGGCGAGAACCTGGCCTTCTGGATCCTGTCCAACCGCATGTTCCCGCCGGTCGCCGTGCTGGTGCCGATGTTCTTCCTCTTCGACAACACGCCCTGGGGCACGGACTCGGCGCTCTCGCTGATCATCCTCTACCTGGTCTTCAACCTGCCGCTGGCGACCTGGCTGATGATGGTCTTCTTCCGCGACGCGCCGCGCGAGCTGGAGGAGGCCGCCTACCTGGACGGCTGGACGCCCTTCCAGCCCTTCGTCCGGGTCACGCTGCCGCTGGTCCTGCCGGGCATGATCTCGGTCGCCATGCTGTGCTGGATCTTCGCCTGGAACGAATACCTCTTCGCCAACCTCTTCGTCGGCACCGAGGTGCGGACCTACACCATCGTGATCCCGACCTTCACCCACGGCTCGCAGACCCTGTGGAACCTGCAGATGGCCTTCTCGCTGATCGCCATGATCCCGCCGGTGACCCTGTTCATCCTGCTGCGCCGCTACATGGTGCGCGGCCTCTCCCTCGGCGTCGTGAAAGGATAGGCGGTCATGGCGCGGCTGGAGATCGAGGGTCTCTGCAAGGGCTGGGACTTCCCGGTCATCGACGAGTTGTCCTTCGCCGTCGAGGAGGGCGAGTTCTTCGTCATCATCGGCCCCTCGGGCATCGGCAAGACCACCCTGCTGCGCCTGATCGCGGGCCTCGAGACGCCGGACCGGGGCCGGGTCCTGGTCGGCGGGCGCGACCTCACCCGGCTCCCGCCCTACCGCCGCCGGGTCGCCATGACCTTCGAGTCCTACGCCCTCTATCCGCACAAGACGGTCTACGAGAACATCGCCAGCCCCCTGCGGGCCCGGCGCGAGAGCCAGGCGGTCATCGAGCAGCGGGTGACCGAGATCGCCAGGCTGCTGCGCATCGACCAGCTGCTGAACCGTCGGCCGGGCGAGGTCTCCGGCGGCCAGAAGCAGCGCACCGCGCTGGGCCGGACGCTGGTCGCCGATCCCGAGGTCTTCCTCCTGGACGAACCGATCAGCCACCTCGACGCCAAGATCCGCCACGAGCTGCGGACCCAGTTCCACACCCTGGAGGAGCTGCGGCGGGTGGCCACGGTCTACGTCACCCACGACTACGCCGAGGCGCTGTCCCTCGGCGACCGCATCGGGGTCATGGGCAACGGCGGCCGCCTGGTCCAGACCGGCGCCCCGCACGACCTCTTCGAGCGCCCGGCCAATCTCTTCGTCGCCGAGCACCTGGGCCAGCCGACGATCAACGTCATCCCGACCCGCCTCACCAACGAGGACCAGGCGCTGGTCCTGCAAGCCGAGGGCGGCGCGCTCCGCTTCCGCGTGCCCGAGCCGCAGCGCGCCAGGCTGGAGGCGCGCAACACGGCCGAGGTGACCCTGGGCCTCAGGCCGCAGCACATCCGCCCCGCCGACGAGCTGGCCAACGGCGTCACCATCGACGCCCGGGTCGACATCTTCGAGGCCCTGGGCTCGACCGGGATTATGCTCGCCGAGGCCGGCGGCGTGAAGCTGACCGCCCTGACCGACCCCGAGCGGCACTTCGCCCACGGCGAGGCGGTCGCGCTCTCGGTCGACGACCGGGCCTTCCACTACTTCGACCCGGCCAGCGGCCGCAACCTGATGGAGTGACCGCCTTGGCCAAGGTCTCGCTCCGCAAGGTGAACAAGATCTACGGCTCGGGCGCGAGCGCGGTGCACGCGGTCCAGGACCTCGACCTGGAGATCGAGAACGGCGAGTTCGTCGCCCTGCTCGGGCCCTCGGGCTGCGGCAAGACCTCGACCCTCAGGATGATCGTCGGGCTGGAGGCCATCACCTCGGGCGACATCTACTTCGGCGAGCGGCGGGTCTCGGACCTCGACCCGCAGGACCGCAACGTCGCCATGGCCTTCGAGACCTACGCGCTCTACCCGAACTTCACGGTCGAGCGGAACCTGACCTTCCCCCTGGAGGTGCGCGGCGTCCCGGAGGCCGAGCGCAAGCGCAAGGCGATGCAGATCGCCGAGCTGCTGCGGATCACCCCGATCCTGGGCGAGCTACCCGGCGCGCTGTCCGGCGGGCAGCAGCAGCGGGTCTCCCTGGGCCGGGCGCTGATCCGCGAGCCCTCGGTCTTCATCCTCGACGAGGTCATGAGCCATCTCGACGCGCACCTGAAGTTCCAGATGCTCTTCGACCTCAAGCGCCTGCACCAGGAGCTGGGCCGGACCATGGTCTACGTGACCCATGACCAGGTCGAGGCCCTGGCCCTGGCCGACCGGGTGGCGGTGATGTCGAGCGCGCGCCTGCAGCAGGTCGGCGACCGCAACGCGCTCTACAACCGGCCGGCCAACGTCTTCGTCGCCGACTTCATCGGCGAGCCGCCGACCAACTTCTTCCGCGCCGAGGCCCAGGCCAACGGCGATGGCTTGGTGCTGCGGACCGAGGACAGCGACCTCACCTTCGCCCTGGCGCCGGAACGCGCCGCGGCGCTCCAGGGCGGCCGCCGCGTCATCGTCGGCCTGCGGCCGCAGAACCTGACCCTGTCGGCGGTGGAGAGGCCGCTGGCGGCGGAGGTGCTGATCAACGAGTACCTGGGCGAGCGCGCGATCCTGACCCTGAAGAACGGCGCGACCCGGTTCCGCGCCCTGGTGCCGCCGGACACGGGCCTGAAACGCGGCGATCCGGTGCGGCTCGGCTACGACCCGCGCGATGTCATGATCTTCGATGCGGAGACCGAGGCGCTGCTCGGCTGAGGGCCGGACGGCGTCCAAGAAGACCGGTTTCGACCGGCGAGACTGAGGACAGAGTCCCAACGGGAGGTGGACATGGGTTTCCTGAGTGGTTGGACACGACGCAAGTTCCTGAAGGGCGTGGCGGCGGGCGCCGGCGCGGCGGCCCTGGGCGGCGCCCTTCCGGGCCGGATGGCCTACGGCGCGCAGGCGGTGCCGCCGGGCAAGAAGCTCTTCAACGACGTCAAGCTGAAGTACTTCCAGGATTCGAACTGGCTGCACGCGCCGCTGTGGCTCTCCGACCTGATGATGAAGGAGGCCGGGGTCGGCATCGAATCGCGTGAGATGTACGACGGCGGCGACGCGGTGGCGAAGATCCTGCCCCAGCTCCTGACCCGCAGGCCGCGCTTCGACTTCGTCCAGTACCCGGCGCTGTTCTTCGGCGCCTTCGCCGAGACCGGCCAGCTCGAGCCGCTGGACGACTACCTGGCCCGGTACGAGGGCAGCCAGGACTACCTGGACTGGGTCATGCCGGCCTACCGCGAGTTCTACACCAAGTGGGGCGGCCAGACCTACGGCATGATGCTGGACGGCGACATCCACATCCTGCATTACCGCAAGAGCTACTTCGAGAACGCCGACCTGCAGAAGACGTTCTCCCAGCGCTTCCAGCAGAACCTGGAGGTGCCCAAGACCTGGGAGGACTTCCTCAAGACCACCCAGTTCTTCACCGAGGAGCTGAAGAGCCAAGGCATCTACGGCACCTCGATGGTGGTCAACCCGCCGAACTTCGGCTGGGGCTTCTGGATGGACATCGCGGCCTCGGCCGGCGTCAACTACTTCGACGCCGACATGAACCCGACGATCAACCAGGGCAAGGCCGCCGAGGCGCTGGACCTCTACCGCGAGATCATCAAGTTCGGCCCGCCGGGCGCCGAGGCCATGGACATCGGCACCACCATCCAGCGCTGGCAGTCCGGCTCCGACGTGATGAGCGTGTGGTGGATCGACCTGGCCGAGTTCACGGTCCAGCAGCAGGGCGTCGAGAAGGCCGAGGACCAGCGCGGCGCGATCGTCCCGGGCTGGAAGAACGACGACGGCTCGATCACCCACCGGGCGATCTCGCTGTGGTGCCGGACGGCATCGATCCCGAAGAACCTGCCCCAGGACGTCAAGGACGCGGCCTTCTACTTCATCTACCGCATGTCGCACCCGGACTACTCGAACAACATCGTGGCCGATCCCTTCTGCGGCTCGGACCCCTTCGGCAGGACCCACTACGGCGACGCCGCGGCCCAGCTCTACCTGGAGGCCAACCCGCAGCGCGGCACCTCGGACCTCTGGCCGAGCAACGACGGCATCTTCAAGAACTTCGAGACCGCGAAGAACCACCTGGACGCCGGCCTGGCCAACGTCGAGGTCGGCTATCCGCAGTTCTTCTGGGAGGGCGCGCCGGAGTACGCCGACGCCCTTGGCCGCAACATCTCCAAGGCCATCTCGGGCGAGCTGACCTCGCAGCAGGCGCTGGACGAGGCGGCCGAGGAATGGATCAAGATCGTCCAGAAGCTGGGCATCGACAAGCAGAAGGCCCAGTACAAGAACTTCATCGATGGCGCCCGCGCCCTCGGCTACAAGATCTGACGCTGGCGGCGCGGCGGGAGGGGTCCCGCGGCGCCGTTCCTTTTGCCTGCTTGCCTAGCCCAGCCGGGAGCAACCAAGCATGAAGAAGATCCTCAACAATCCGGCCGCCTACGTGGACGAGATGCTGGAGGGCATGGTCGCGGCCCATCCGGAGATCTACGCTCAGCCGGATCCGCGGGTGATCGCACGCGCCAGCGGCCCGACGCAGGGCAAGGTCGGCATCGTCACCGGCGCCTGCTGGACGGCCTGACCGCTCCGCACCACTAGAAACCACTAAAAAAAGGAAAGAGCCGCCATGCTGAAGGGCATATCGCCGATCATCGGCGCCGAGCTGCTGTGGGTCCTGGAGGCCATGGGTCACGGCGACGACCTGGTCCTGGTCGACCGCAACTTCCCGGCCGACTCCGTGGCCCGCCACACGGTCTCGGGCAAGCTGGTCCGGCTCGCGGGCGTCGACTGCCCGGAGGCCGCGCGGGCCATCCTGGGGCTCTATCCCCTCGACAGCTTCGTCGAGGCGCCGATCCGGCGCATGGAGGTGGTCGGCGAGCCGGAGACCCTGCTCGAGGTGCACCAGGACGTCCTCGCGGTGGCCCGGGAGATGGAAGGCCGCGAGATCGCCATGGGCTCGATCGAGCGCCACGCCTTCTACGCCGCGGCGCGCAAGAGCTACGCCGTGGTCCAGACCACCGAGGCCCGGCCCTACGGCTGCTTCCTTTTGAAGAAGGGCGTCATCTTTGACTGAGCCGGCGCCAGGCGTCGCGGTAGGCCGCAAGGCCAGGAATCTCCAGGCGCCGAACCTCCGTCAGGTCGATCGCGATCCCGGGGAGACGACCGTCCGAGCCGATCGCGGCGAGCAGCGCCGCGCCCGCCGCGGTGCCCTCGCCCGCCCGCGCGGCCAGCACGCTCTGCGCCGGCCGCAGGGCGGCGAGCAGGCCGAGGAAGACCGCGTTCTCGGCGAAGGGGCCGTCGACCAGGATGCGGCTTCGCGCGCCCAGGACGTCCAGGGACTCCGAGGTCATCAGGGCGCAGTAGAGCCCGGCCAGCGCGGCCCGCTCCGCCGGGCTGCGCGGCGCCGGCCCCTCGATCCGGCCGCGGCCGCCGTGGCCCGGCAGGGGGCCGCCGCTGTCGGTGAAGGACGGCAGGGCATAGCTGCCGCGCGCGACCAGGTCCCGGACCACCGCCGGCGTCGCCGCGTCGGCCGGCGCCCCTTCGGACAGGATCTCCAGCTCCCGGCCGCCCATGAAACGGCAGCAGGCGACTGGCCGGCCGAAGATGTCGGAGTTGGTCGCCGTATCGCGCCGCGGGTCGAGTCCGGCGATCTCCGCCTCGGTATCGAAGCCGATGATCCAGGTGCCGCTCGACAGGAGGGTGAAGGGCGTCAGCCCGGCGGCCAGGTAGCGCAGATAGTTGGCGTTGGAATCGTGGATCCCGGCCAGCACCCGACCGCGCCCGCGGAACCCGCCGCCGCGAAACCGCGGCTCCAGGGTCCCGATCTCTTCCCAGGCCCGGGCCAGGGGGGCGAAGCGCCGGTCCCAGCCCCGCGCCCGAGCCAGGCTGGAAAAGTGCTGCGCCCGCACGTCCCAGAGATGGGTCTGGGCGCCCAGGGCGGTGACCTCGCTGACCGCCCGGCCGCCGAGGCGCAGGGCGAAGTACTGGCCCCAGGGCAGGATGGTCGCGACCCGGGCGAAGGCCTCGGGCAGGGCCGCCTCCTGCCAGAAGAGTTGGAGACCGAGGGTCAGGGCCATGGGATTGGTCGGTGCGAAGACTTCCTCGAAGGCCGGCGCGACCTCGGCATAGGCTTCCCGGATCTCGGGCGGCGGCTCGGCCTCGTAGTCCATCACCGGCAGGGCCAGCCGGCCATCGGACCCGAGGCAGGCCAGAGCCGAGCCGTGGGCGCAAGGCACCACCGCATCGACCGGCAGCTCGCGGTCGAAGGCCGGCAGGGTCTCGGCCGCGAAGTCGAGCAGCGGTTCCGGGTCGAGCGCGGCATAGGGTGGCCCGGGGGGCGGCCCGGGGGGCGGCCCAGGGAGCGGCCCGGGGCGATGCGGGCTGGCGCTGCGCGTCTCGGCCACGACCTGCCCCCGAGGGTCGAAGAGCATGAGCCGGGTGTTGGTCGCGCCGACGTCGAGGACCGCGATGCCGCGCGCTTCGCTTTGGATCACGACCTTGCCCCCTCCCGCCTCCGGTGCCAGAAAGCCTGCAGCATAACCCCCTGCACCCCGAGGTGAAGCCCATGCCTGCCCCTCCGGCCGATCCCAAGCACCAGAAGCTGCGCCGCGCGATCATCGACACCTGCCTGCGGATGAACGCGCTGGGCATCAACCAGGGCACCTCGGGCAACGTCAGCGCCCGCACGCCCGAGGGCTTTCTGATCACGCCCTCCGGGATCCCCTACGAGCAGACCAAGCCGAAGCAGATCGTCGCCATGGACCTTGAAGGCGGCTACCGCGGCGACTGGCTGCCGTCGTCGGAGTGGCGCATGCACCTGGACATCTACAAGGCACGGCCCGAGGCGCAGGCCGTGGTCCACACCCATTCCGTCCACGCCACCGCCCTGGCCGCGCTGCGGATCGAGGTGCCGGCCTTCCACTACATGATCGGGGTCACCGGCGGCCCGAGCCTGCGCTGCTCGGACTACGCCACCTTCGGCACCGAGGCCCTGTCCAAGACCATGCTGAAGGCGCTCGAGAACCGCACGGCCTGCCTGCTGGCCAATCACGGCATGATCTGCTTCGGGCCCGGCCTCGAGAAGGCCTTGTGGCTGGCCGGCGAGATCGAGACCCTCTGCCAGCAGTACTTCATCGCCTGCCAGGCCGGCACGCCGAAGATCCTGAGCGACGGCGAGATGGCGCGGGTGCTGGCCCGCTTCAAGACCTACGGCAAGCAGAGCGACGAACTGGAACAGGGCGACGCGCCGGCGGTCGAGGCGCCGGTCCGCCGGGACGCGGCCGCCGGCGATTGAGAGCCGCGACAAGACCAAGCACACCCGAAGGCAAGACTGCGCCGAGAAGCACAAGGAGCGGGGACATGGCCTATGTGATCGGTGTCGACGGCGGCACGGAGAGCCTGCGGGCCTTCGTTTTCGATCTGCAGGGCCGACCCAAGGCCTCGCATGCAACGGCCTACGAGACCAGCTTTCCGAAGCCGGCCTGGGCCGAGCAGAACCCCGAGGACTGGTGGCGGGCGCTGGGCGCCTCCGTGCGCGGTGCTCTGGCCAAGGCGGGAATCGGCGCGGCCGAGGTTCTGGCGATCTGTGTCGACACGACCTGCTGCTCCGTCGTCGCCCTGGACGCCGAGGGCGCCCCCCTGCGACCGGCGATGATCTGGATGGACGTGCGCGCCTCGAAGGAGGCCGAGGCGGTGGCCGCCAGCGGCGACCCGGCCTTGCGGGTGAACGGCGCCGGCGCCGGACCGGTCTCCGCCGAGTGGATGCTGCCCAAGGCGCTGTGGATTCGGCGCAATCAGCCGGAGCTCTTCGACCGGGCGGCTCGGATCGGCGAGTACCAGGACTACCTGAACCTTTGCCTGACCGGGCGCTGGGCCGGCTCGCTCAACAACATGTCCGTGCGCTGGCACTACCAGAACAACCGGGGCACGCCGGCCTCGCTGCTCGCCAGCCTTGGCCTGGACGCCCTTCGGGAGAAATGGCCGCAACCGGTGATCCGGCCCGGCGACGTCATCGACGGCCTGACCCGGGAGGCGGCGGCGCACTTGGGCCTCACCCCGGGGACGCCGGTCGTGCAGGGCGGCGCCGACGCCTTCATCGGCATGATCGGCCTGGGCGTGACCGAACCCGGCGAGATGGCGCTGATCACCGGCTCCTCGCACTTGCAGCTCGGTGTCTGCAGCGAGCCGGTGCACAAGTCCGGGGTCTGGGGCACCTACATGGACGCGGTCTATCCGAACAAGCCGATCATCGAAGGCGGCCAGACCTCGACCGGTTCCGTCATCGCCTGGTTCAAGCGCCACTTCGCGGCCGAGACCAACTTCGAAGACCTGAACCAAGCGGCGCGGGAGATCGCGCCGGGCGCCGAGGGCCTGCGTGTCCTGGACCACTTCCAGGGCAACCGCACGCCCTACACCGACCCGCTGTCGCGCGGCGCGATCACCGGCCTGACTTTGAAGCACACGCCGGCCCACGTCTTCCGGGCGATCCTGGAGGGCATCTGCCTCGGCACGCGGCTGATCGTCGACAACTTCGGCGCCGCCTTCGACGCCAAGCGGATCGCCGTCGCCGGCGGCGCCACCAACTCGCCGCTCTGGCTGCAGATCCACGCCGACACCCTGGGCACGCCGATCGAGCTGACCGAGGTGCCCGACGCGCCGGCCCTGGGCTGCGCCGTGCTGGCCGCCCACGGCGCCGGCCGCTTCGCCTCCGTCGAGGAGGGCACCAAGGCCATGGTCCGGACCCGTCGCACGATCGAGCCCGACCCTAGGCAAAACGAGGAGTACGAGGCGATCTATCCGCAGTACCGGGC
>JAKSBE010000563.1 GCA_022361275.1 Kiloniellales bacterium | reverse complement strand
GCCTCGATGACGGCTTCGACCTCCGGCTGCTCCAGCTCGCCTTCGGCGGCCGCAAGGACTTGCCGCGCGACCTCCGCCAGGTCCTGTCTCTTGCCCGGCGGATAGAGCCGCGCCATGGCCTTCAGCGCCGCGGTCCGGGTCACCAGTTCTTCTTCGATGTCCAGGGCGACCCGCCGCATGACCGGATAGGCCGGTCCATAGTTCCCGGCACCGAGAAGGTCCAAGCCGTCCCTGACCAGCCAGCCCGGTGCGTCGCCGACGTACAGCTTCAAGCTCCTCAGAAGCTCGGCCAGGCTCGCTTCCGTGCCGAGCCGGGACAGCAGCCTGTTCAGGGCTTGCCTCAGGGTGAGCTGCATCTGCCCCCAAAGGGGATCGCTTTGCGCCTGGGCTTCGTCCTCTGGCCCGGGCGCGTCCAAGTCCCGGCTCCAGCCGACCGCCAGGCCCGCGACCTCGGCAGGCTGCGAAGCGGCGAAGGCGCCCGCGAGAAAGATCCTGAGCTCGAGGTCGGGTTCCTGCCGCAGCAGGGCAAAGAGCCGCTCGTCCTCGCTGCTTTCCGTGACCTGGGACAGGGCGTAGGCGGACGCCCGCCGGATCTCGAGCTGCGCTTGATGGGGCAGGTCGGGCGGCGCCGTCAGCAGGTTCCCGAAGATCTTGCCGGCGCGCTCGGCACTGCTGCGTGCCAGGGCGTCGTGCAGGTCGGGCAGGAACATACGCCCGGAGGGATGCGTCAGGATCTTGCGGTACAGCGCCGGCGTCAGGCGACCCTCGCGGTCCAGGTCCCGAAAGATGCCCGCGAGCCGGTCCTGCCGGGCCGTGTAGCTCATGTCCTCCATCAACAGCCCGAAGATGCGCGCCTCCGGCGCCTCGTCGGCAGCCGCGGGCCAGAGCGCGAGGGATGACAGAAGCAATGCCGTTAGAAGAGGCGCACGACGCATGGACGGGGGCTTCCTATTCGCGGTCCCGGTACGGGAGGTCGTCGGGGCTGATCTTTAGCCGCGCGCGTAGCGGTTCAGGACCGACATCACGTCGTTGCGGCTGGTCGGGAAGCGGGCCTGGTGGCCGGCGTCCCGGATCGCGTCTCGCAGCACCTCCATGTAGTGCTCTATGTTTCCTCGCGTGTCGCGGTCGAGTTCGTGGAAAAGAACGACCAGTTCGGTCTTCCCTGCGCTGATGGTCCGCGCGATTTCCTGAGCGAGCCAGAGGCTGATCCTGTTCCGACCATAGCCTGTGTGGCTGTCGCGGCTGTCGATGTCCCAAAGGACCATTTTCAGGCCCAAGGATCGGTAGGTCGCGAGCACGGCTTCGTTGACCGCTCCACCCACCGGGCGGACGAAATCGGAAGCGATCCCCAGGTTCTGGAGATAGCGGCTTGCGTTGGTCAGGTCCTCCCGCAACTGACCGCCGCGCTGCGTGTGGGGGACGTGATCCTCGGTGCTGCCGGTGTGGATTCCGACCACATGGCCTTCGGCCCAGACAGCCTCGATGACGTTCTGACCAGTTTGGCTGCCGCCGCGAAACGGCACATGCGTCTGAACGAAGAAGACCCCCTTGGTCCCGTTCTGGACACTGTTGACGTTCAAGGTGCGGAGCGCTTGGCGGGTGTAATTCCGTTCCGGGTCACGCGCCGCGTGGGGGCCGTCGTCGAAGGTCAGCACGACCGTTACGTCTACCATGACTCTGCCTTCAAATCGTGGCGCCGAGAACCTCTTCATCCAGAGGTTGAAGAGGTTCTCAAGCGGGGTCAACCCAGAGCTGGCAATGCCGGTCACGTCCCGACTCTCCCGGGCCTCAACAGAGCGCCTTGGCTCCCGCCGCGACCGCCCGGGATGCGAGGGCCGAGATCCGGACCGCGGCCGCGGCCTCCGAGGGGCGCGCCACCGCCTCGCCGGCGATCGAGGCCAGAAGCCAGTCCCAGTCGCCCGAGGTGGTGCGCTGGGTGCGGCGGCGTTCGGGGAAGATCGCCTCGATGCCGTCGGTGGTCTCCCGCGCGATGGCGAAGCGGAAGACGTAGCCCGGGGTCAGGCCCATGCGGAGGTCCGAAACCGTGATCTCGCCGTCCCGGCGCTCGACCGTGTAGAAACCCTTGCTGAAGGCGGCAAGCTTCTCCAGCGCCGCGTTGTCTTCAAGGCAGCGTGTCGCCGCGACGTCCCGCGGATGGGTGTAGGCGGCGGCCCCGTCGCCGGCGCCTAAGACCGGCAGGTACAGATTGACGTAGCGCGCGTCCTCGACCGCGATGGCCCGCCAGAACAGCGTGTTGAAGGGCGTCGGGATCGCCAGCAGGCGCTGCGGGCTGACACCGGAGTCCGCCAGGATCCGCGCCGCCCTGGCCTGCACCACCTGCTGGGCGGCCAGGCTCCAGGCCAGGTAGCCGGTCGTGACCACGAGGCTCGTGGCCAGGACGTTGCGGAGGCGCGGGGTCCAGGTCTTGAGGCAGAGCGCCCAGATCACCGCGGCCAGGAGCGGCAGGCTGTAGAGAGGATCGATGATGAAGACGGAGCCGATCCCGACCGGCTCCGGCCACAGCGGCCAGAACAGCCTGGTCCCGTAGATCGTCGTGGCATCGAGCAGGGCGTGGGTCGCGAAGCAGAGATAGACCGCCAGGTAGGTCTGCCAGCGATGCCCGCGCAGGTCCTTGAAGCCCCGGGCCAGGGCCTCGCCGAAGATCGGCGTCGCCACCGCCTGGACGATCAGGGAATGGCTGGGGCCGCGGTGCAGGACGAAGGCGTCGACCGGGTCCTCGAAGGGGACGACCACGTCCAGGTCGGGCAGGGTGCCGAGCAGGCCGCCGACCACGGCCGCCTTGCGCGGGCCCAGGCGGCGCCCCAGGACGGCCGTTCCGACCGCCGCGCCGAGCAGGAATTGCGTCAGCGAGTCCAAGACTGTCCCCTCTCGGTTCCGGTTCTTCGCTGCCGCAAGTCCTGAGCGGGGGCGGCCGCTGGAGGACTAGATAAGGGTCGCGCCACCGGCCGTCCACCTTCGGGCCCGGGAAAGGGCTCACGGCGGACGGGCCTGGACCGGGCCTCTGGTGTCCTGCGGCCTTTGCCACGGCGCCGCCGTGCTCTGCACCTGATGCAGATAGCCTGATAAGGACCCGGCGCGGGTCAGCCCCGGCCGACGAAGGGCATCCTGGTCGCCATCACGGTCATGAACTGGACGTTGGCGTCCAGCGGCAGGCTCGCCATGTGCAGGACGGCGTCGGCGACGTGCTGCACGTCCATCAGGGGCTCCGGCGCGATCCGGCCGTCGGCCTGGGGGACTCCGTCCTTCATCTTGGCCGCCATGGCGGTCTCGGCGTTGCCGATGTCGATCTGGCCGCAGGCGATGTCGTACTTCCGGCCGTCGAGCGAGGTGCACTTGGTCAGGCCGGTCACGGCATGCTTGGTCGCCGTGTAGGGCGCCGAGTTGGGCCGCGGCGCGTGGGCCGAGATCGAGCCGTTGTTGATGATCCGGCCGCCCCGGGGATCCTGCGCCTTCATCAGCCGGAAGGCGGCCTGGGTGCACAGGAACATGCCGGTCAGGTTGACGTTCACCACGGTCTGCCACTGCTCGAAGGTCAGGTCCTCCAGCGGCAGGGGCGGGGCGTTGGCGCCGGCGTTGTTGAAAACGACGTCGAGGCGGCCGAAGCGCGCCTTGGTCTCGGCGAAGAGCTTGGCCACGGACTCCGGATCGCCGACGTCGCAGGAGACCGCCAGGCCGCGCCCGGCCGCTTCGCCGGCCTGGGTCAGGGTCTCGTCCAGGGCCTCCGGGCGGCGCCCGGCCAGGGCGACGCTGTAGCCGTCCTTCAGGAAGGTGGTGGCCACCGCGCGGCCGATTCCGCTGCCGGCGCCGGTGATGATCGCGACCTTGCCGTTACTCCTCATGCTGTCCTCCCCTGGATGGCTCTCTGGATCGACTGGCTTGCTCCCGACATAACGATCCATCCCGGCCGTTTTGACAAGCCGGGCGCCGGCGTCACGGCAGGGACTCGTCTTCGTCGCGTTCTTGCGGGGGCAGGGGGCGGCTCAGGATGAAGGTCGCGACCGCGGCCAGGACAACCGCCTGGATCCCCAGCACTTCCCAGGGCACCGCCAGGGCCAGGCTCACCAGCAGGACCAGGAGCATCGCGAAGACCGAGAGCTGCTTGCCGCCGCGGGAGATGGCGCCGTGGCGATGCCAGGCCTCGATCGGCGGGCCGAAGCGCGGATGGCGGGTCAGCCAGTCGTGCAGACGCCGCGAGCTGCGGGCGAAGCAGAAGGCCGCCAGCAGCATCAGGGGCGTCGTCGGCAGCAGGGGTACGAAGATCCCGATGAAACCGACCACCAGGCTGCACAGCCCGAAGGCCAGCCAGAGCGCTCGGGCCAGGGGGTTGCGCCGCAGTTGCGTCGTGGTGCTCTCGTCCATGCGAAGCCTTGCCGGGGTCGGGCCAGCGGTCGGCTGCCTCTCGTTCCCGGAACCTCGGGTGCGGAAGCCCGGCCGTCAAGCCGGAAGCGCGTGGCAAAGCGGTGGATATGTTGCGGCTGCGCTCCTTGGTTATCAGGCCTGGACCCGGCGGCCCTCGGCGTTGAAGAAGTGCAGGGCCTCCGGCTCGAAGCTGAGCCCGGTCTCGCTGCCCGGCGGGGCCGCGAAGTCGCCCGGGTGGCGGCTCAGGACTTCTCCAACAGCCTGCGGGGTGAGGAACTGCCGCGGGCGCGCTTCCGCCTCGAAGCGCCAAGGCGGCGCCGGCCCTTCCTGCGGCCGGCCGCGGTCCCCGCCTTGGCCTACATCTCGACCAGACCGCCTTTCTTCTTCGGGGAAGCGGGCGCGTTCTTCGCCGTGAAGCGATGGCCCTCGACCAGCTTCAGCAGGTCGAGCGAGCTGATGATTCCGACGACCTGCTTCTCGTGGGTCACGACGACGTGGTGGATCTTGTTCTTCCGCATGATCCGCGCGGCCGCGCTGACGTCGTTGTAGGCCGGCACGCTGTAGACCCGTTCCGACATGATCCGCTTCACCGGCGTCGTGCCCTTCAGCTTCCGCGCCAGATCGGCGGTGGTCACGATGCCGCTGGCCTCGCCTTGCGGTCCCACGATGGGGATCGCGTGGATCCGGTTCCGCTCCAGGATGCCCCGGACGTGGTCGACGCTGTGGTGCGGCTGGGCCGTGATCACGCGCTTGGCCATCAGGTCGGCGATCTTGACGTTCATCCTGCGCTCCTTGGCGCCGCGGCGCCCTAAGGGGGGTGGTTAGGATTTAACCTATTAAGGATTCCGCCGTTGGCCAAATCGTGATTCATATGTGGACGCCCCCTCTGGCAAGGGTTGGTTGTCGGTTTTGCGGCGATCGGTTGCTTTCATATGTCCGGCCTGTTTGTGCAGTGCTTTTGAACCGCTGGCCCTGATGGAAATCCGCCGACGAGGTCCCTGATCAAGATGGCGCGCTTGTCAGGCGGGTTGAATCACGCGGGTTGGTCTCGTCATTGGCTCGATCATTACGCATCATCGACTGCCATTGCCAATTCGGGGTGAGGTTGATCGCCTCAAGATGCCGGGTTCTCGGCGTGCCAGGCGCGAAGTTCGCGGTCGAGCGCGCCGATCTCCTCAGTCAGCTCTGCGAGCCGGCGGATCAGGCTCTCCAAAGCGGCCCGGGCAAATGCCGGAAGTTCCTCCTCCGCAAAGGCTCGCTCCGCCAGCCTCACCAGATTGCCGATGCCGGGATTGGCGACGAGGCCGAACTCGGCCAGGTGGGCGCGCAGGGCATTCGCCACCATAGTGCGCTGGCGTACCAGGAGTGCACGCGTCCGGTGGGCCATTAACATCGCCGGTCGGTGCGGGCCCACCGCCTGCCATCGATCACCCTAGAGCTTGTCGAATGCCTTGACCTGGCAACCCGGGGCGAGGCGGACGAGGAGTTCGTGACCTTCCCAGTTGGCGTTCACAGCGATCTGGCCCTTCCCGCGATACAACACGACTTCCGGGCTTTCCGACTCCAGTGCCGCGTCGCCGTCGACTACGTCCAGCAGCCGGACGACTGACGCCAGCATGTCCTCAAGGGAGGCGCCGTCCGGGCCCTCCTTGGCCTGGCTGAAGGTGACGTTGATCTTCGGGGTGAAGCCGTAGACGCTTTCCGTTAGCTCGACGTCGTACTTGTCGGTCACGCGCCAGGCGGTCACCCGCAGTCCGGTGCCTTCCAAGGCGTCCTGGCCCCGGGCCTTGCGGAATCTGTCGCCTCTCAAGAGGATCGAGAGGATCTCCGAGGGAGACCTGTCGGTATCCAGTTCGAGATTGTAGTCATACGCCACGGATACGTTCCTTCGATCGCGACCTACGGAAAGATGTTGTAGATCTCGCCATCCTTTATCCCGATCACCTCTTCGAGGCCTTCCTTCGGTTTCCTCGCGAGAACGTTCGATACGTTATCCGCGGTCACCGACGTGTCGTCCATGTTCAGCAAGATTCTCTTCGCCTGATCGTTTTCCACCTTCCTGCTGATACCCTTTCGAACCTGTTCGATGTTGTCGGAGTCCGGAGCCAGATTGTCGAATATCTTACCCTCGATCTTGTAGTCGGGATACTTCCCATTCGGCTGTACCCCCGGGTTCTGCTCGATGTCGTAGCCCGCCTTGGCGAGCGTCTCGGCGGCCTCGTTCTCCCTCTGAATCTTGCGCTGTGTCTGCGGAGACGATCTTGGATCGATCTTGCTTGGAGTTCCCCTGGGTTTCCCTCCGAATTTGCCGGTCGGCACCGTCCTGCTCGGTCCGGCCGCCGGTGTCGGTTTCCGCTCCGGCGTCTCCGGTCCGCTGCGCCGGCTCGATTTGGGCACATGTCCGACCTCGACCGGCGGCGGCGGTTCCGGGTCGGGCGCATCGGGCTTGGTGGAGGAGGTGCTGCCGCCTTTGCCGCGTGGCTGGCCGGTTCGGCCGATCTTGCGCAGCAGGGCGGCGAAGGCGGCGACGCCCAGCAGCGCGACGGCGCGGGCCAGGTGCCGGGCGGCCCGGTCCAGGTCCCGCTCGCTGCTCGCCCCGACGACGGCCGCGATGAAGTCGTAGAGCGCCGAGGCCGCCTCGAAGACGCCCCAGCCGAGCGCCACGATGCCGATCAGCAGCAGGAGGATGTCGACCGCAGGCCCGACCGGCGTGCCGTGGGAGGCGGCCCAGACCGCGATAATCCCGATGGTGATCGCGATTGCCTCGGGCGAGATCAGCGCGGCGAACTCGGCGCGCATGTGCCCTGGCAGCTTGTCCTGGGTGAGACGCAGAACCCGCTCGATCCGCTGTTCCAAGCTCCAGCTCGAGACCGGGCCTGAGACCGGGCCCGCGGGCGCGGCCGGCGTGGCGCCGGCCAAGTGGGCGAGGTCCTGAAGAGATGCCGCCAGGCAGCCACCGCGGCGCGCGATCTCCGGCACCGTCGGCCGGCCGCAGATCATGACCAGACGGCCGCAGGACAGCTCGTGGCGCAGCGCCGTGACCACGTCCCAATCGGACATGCGCCAAGTCCTCGAACCGCCGTCGCAGTGCTGGGAGTAGAGCCGCCGCAACGCGGCCATGGCGTCATGATGGGTCACGAAAGCCTGAAGCTCGTCGCCGACCTGCCTGGCGCCATGGGGCCAGGTCAGGCGAAAGCGCCGGTCGAAGGCCTGCGCAGGCCCGAGATAGCAGTCACCCCGGCCGTCCCGCAGATGGACGATATCCTGCTGCCGCAGCATGGGCCGCCGTACTTTTCCCTGAAAGCCGTACCTTCCCGCCCCAGGGTTGCCGGCGCGGCCGATGCTTGGCTTTGTTCTGGCGCCAAATCTCTTGTCGATCGTCAGTCTAGCGGGAATCCGGCCCAGAAGGAGCGGTTTCTCGTCGTCGGCCGGAGAATGGCGGGGCGGGCCTTCTGCGCGATGATCGAAGCCGCGATTCAGCGGGACCAAACATTTAGACCGTCTCGGGAATCATCTTGATCGCGCCGCAGGGGCATTCGGCGGCGCACATGCCGCAGCCCTTGCAGTAGTCGTAGTTGAAGCGGAAGCGCGCGCCGGGCCCCAGCTTGATCACGGCGTTGTCCGGGCAGATGCCGTAGCAGTTGTCGCACTCGAAGCAGTTGCCGCAGGACAGGCAGCGCCGCGCCTCGAAGAGGGCGTTCTCCTCGTTCAGCCCCTGCAGCACCTCGTCGAAGCCGCTCTGGCGGCGGACCACGTCGAGTTGGCCCTGCACCCGCCGCGGGGCGTCGTCGTAGTACCAGGTGTTGAGCAGATCGAAGCCGGCGAGCTCGTGCTTCGGCGCTTTCTCGTAGCGTCGCCCCCGCAGCCAGGCGTCGATGTTGCGGGCCGCCTTCTTGCCGTGGCCGACCGCGACGGTGACGGTGCGCTCCGAGGGCACCATGTCGCCGCCCGCGAAGAGGCCCTCCCGGCCGGTCATCATCTGGGAGTCGACCTGGACCACGCCGTCCCGGGCGATCTCGACCCCCGGGACCGCCTCGAGGAAGCTGGTGTCGACGTCCTGGCCCAGGGCCAGGATCAGGGTGTCGGCCTCCAGGGTCTCGAACTCGCCGGTCGGCTGCGGGCGGCCGTTCTCGTCGATCACCATCTTCTCGACCGTGAAGGTGGTCTCGTCGATCTGCTTGATCGTCCGCAGCCAGTGGATCATGACCCCCTCCTCCTCGGCCTCGCGGGCCTCGAAGTCGTGGGCCGGCATCTCCTTGCGCGAGCGGCGGTAGACGATCGTGGCCTCGTCGACGCCCAGCCGCTTGGCGGTGCGGGCGACGTCCATGGCGGTGTTGCCGCCGCCGTAGACGACCACCCGGCGGCCGAGCTGGGGCGGGCCGTCGCCGGTCTCCATCTCGTGCAGCACCGAGACCGCGTCCAGGATCTTGCCGGCCGCGTGGGCCGGGATCTCCGTGCGCTTGGCGAGGTGTGCGCCGACCGCGACGAAGACCGCGTCGAAGCCGTCGTCCCGAAAGGCCGCCTCGATGTCCTCGACCTTGGTGTTCAGCTCCAGGGTCACGCCCATGTCGACGATGCGCTGGATCTCGGCGTCCAGGACGTCGCGCGGCAGGCGGTACTTCGGGATCCCGAAGCGCATCATGCCGCCGGCCATGGGACCGGCCTCGCGGAGGGTGACCGCGTGGCCGAGCCGGGTCAGATGGTAGGCGGCGGAGAGGCCGCTGGGCCCGGCGCCGACGATCAGCACCCGCTTGCCGCCGGGCTCGGCGTCGAAGGCCGGCACCAGCCCTTTCTCGATGGCGAAGTCGCCGAGGAAGCGCTCGACCGCATGGATGCTGACCGGCTCGTCGAGCTGGGCCCGGTTGCAGGCGGTCTCGCAGGGGTGGTAGCAGACCCGGCCCATCACGGCGGGCAGGGGGTTGTCCTCGACCAGGCTCTGCCAGGCCGCGGCGTAGTCGCCCTCCTCGGCATGGAGCAGCCACTTCTGGATGTTCTCCCCGGCCGGGCAGGCGTTGTTGCAAGGCGGCAGCCGGTCCAGGTAGACCGGCCGCTCGGTCCGCCAGGATCCGGTCTGGTTGGCCAGGCTGGTGCCCGGATCCAGGGTGATCGCGAAGGGCAGCCCGTTGTCGGTCTTGTCGGTGGTCGTCATGCCTGCGCCTCCTCCGGCTGCAGCCCGTACCTGGCGATGTTGGCGTCCGCCATGCACTGGATGGCGGCGATCCGCTCATGGTCCTCCGCGCCCTCCTTGAAGAGGTGCGCGAAGCGGCGCTGGAGGCGCAGGTAGGCCTCGACCGGGACCCTGCGGCGGATCTTCTTGACCGCCGTGACCATGCCGTGCTCGGCCTCGAACAGCGGGAACAGCCCGCTCTCGACCGCCAGGCGCGCGACCTTGATGGTGTCCGCCGAATCGGAGCCCCAGCCCAGCGGGCAGGGCACCATGATGTGGATGTAGCGCGCGCCGGATACGCCCATGGCCTTGGTCACCTTGGCCTCCAGGTCGTGCAGGTCGGCGACCGAGGCGGTGGCGACGTAGGGGATGTTGTGGGCCATGGCGATCAGCGGCAGGTTCTTGCCGGTGCCGAAGACGTTGCCCGGCGCCGGCCCGACCGCGGGCGTGGTCGCGGTCCGGGCCGTCGGCGGCGTCGCCGAGGAGCGCTGCACGCCGGTGTTCATGTAGGCCTCGTTGTCGTAGCAGACGTAGAGCACGTCGTCGTTGCGCTCGAACATCCCCGAGAGGCAGCCGAAGCCGATGTCGACCGTGCCGCCGTCGCCGCCCTGGGCCACCACCTTGACGTCGTCGCGCCCCAGGCGGCGCAGCCCCGCCGCGACCCCGGCGGCCACCGCCGGCGCGTTGCCGAACAGCGAGTGCAGCCAGGGGATCTGCCAGGAGGTCTCGGGGTAGGGGGTGGTGAAGACCTCCAGGCAGCCGGTGGCGTTGACCGCGACCAGCTTGCCCCCGGCCGCGCGCATCGCGGCATCCAGGGCATAGCGCGCGCCCAGCGCCTCGCCGCAGCCCTGGCAGGCCCGGTGGCCCGAGGTGATGGCGTTGGAGCGATCCGTCGAGGCCTGAACGCTGCGGGCGTCCTCGTCCATCAGGCGGTTGCCGACGGTATGGGTGCCGGTCTGGTAGAACTTGACCTTCTGGAGCGCATCTCCGTCTGTCATGGCCTGGGCTCCTTTCGTCAGGACAGGCGCCGCACCAGGCCCGGGTTCAGGGCCTTGAGCAGGTTCTCGGCGATCGGACCGGAGTGGCGCACGTCGCGGGCGCGGGCCAGCTGCTCGTGCACCACCTCCCAGTTGAGGTCGAGGAAGGTGACGTCCTCGAGGCTGTCGCGGGCCGCCCGCCGGAACAGCTCGGCCAGGGACTTGCGGGTGATGACCCGGCCGCCCAGCCCGGCGATCACGGTGTAGACCGGCAGCGCCTGGCCGCGCAGCGCCATCCGGACGTTGGAGGCCAGGACACCGCCGAGGCCGGGCGCCAGGCTCTTCTCCAGGCAGACCACCCGCTTGGCGCCTTCGAGGGCGTCGCGCAGTTCGGCCAGGGGGAAGGGCCGGAAGGAGCAGATGCTGACGCTGCCGAGGCTGGCGCCGGCGTCCCGCTCGGCATCGACCACCTCCTTGATCGTGCCGTTGATCGAGCCAAGGGCGACGACCACGGTCTCGGCGTCCTCGGTGCGGTAGGGCCGCACCAGGCCGCCGGCCTCGCGGCCGAAGACCTCGGCGAACGCGGCGGCGATGGGCGGGATGCGCTCCAGCGCCTCCATCTGCTTCTGGTGCGCCAGGTAGCGGACCTCGGAGAAGGCCTCCGGCCCGACCATGGCGCCGATCGAGTAGGGCTTGGCGGGGTCGACCTGCTGCACCGGCTCGAAGGGCGGCAGGAAGGCGTCGACCTGGTCCTGGGTCGGGATGTCGACCCGTTCGTAGGCGTGGGTCAGGATGAAGCCGTCCATGCAGACCATGACCGGACAGCTCAGCGACTCGGCCAGCTTGAAGGCCTGGATGTGAAGGTCGGCCGCCTCCTGGTTGGTCTCGGCGTGGAGCTGGATCCAGCCGGCGTCCTTCATCGCCATGGAATCGCTGTGGTCGTTCCAGATGTTGATCGGCGCGCCGATCGCCCGGTTGCCGACGGTCATCACGATGGGCAGGCCCAGGCCGGCGGCGTTGTAGACGGCCTCGGCCATGTAGAGCAGGCCCTGGCTGGCGGTCGCGGTGTAGGCCCGTGCGCCGACCGCCGAGGCGCCGATCGCGACCGACAGGGCGGCGAACTCGGACTCGACGTTGATGAACTCGCAGTTCTCCAACGTGCCCGACTTCACCAGCGCGCCGACGCCCTCGACGATGTGGGTCTGCGGCGTGATCGGATAGGCGCAGACGACCTGCGGCCGGCAGAGCGCGACCGCCTCGGCGACTGCCTGGGAGCCCTCGATCTGCTTCAGCATGGCGCTCGTCCTCTCCTCAGGCCGCCTTGGCGATCGCGTAGGCGTCGCGGGCGGCGGCGATGTTCGCCTCGGCGATGGCCTGCGGGAACTTGTCGCGGATCGCCTTCTCGACCGACTCGAAGGCCAGGAGGCCGGTGATCGCGGCGAAGCCGCCCAGCAGGGCGGCGTTGGGCACCGGCCGGCCGACGTGCTGCATCGCCAGCTCGGTCGCCCCCAGGTCGCAGACGTGGTGCGGCGGAAAGCCGGCGACGAAGTCGGCGATGCCCAGCGCCTCGAAGCTGCGGGTCGAGTTGATCAGGATGTAGCCCTCCGGCTTCAGGCCCGAGAAGACGTCGACCGAATGCAGCAGGGTCGGGTCCTGGATGATCAGGGCGTCGGGTTCCAGGATCGGCTCGCGCAGGCGGATCTCCTGGTCGTCGATCCGGCAGAAGGAGACCACCGGCGCGCCCATGCGCTCGGAGCCGAAGCTCGGGAAGGCCTGGGCATGCTTGCCTTCGTCGAAGGCGGCGACCGAAAGCAACTCGGCGCCGGTCACGACGCCCTGGCCGCCGCGGCCGTGAATGCGGGTCTCGAACATGGCTTTCGCCTCCCAGACGAGGAGTCCTAGCGCGAGGCGGCCCGAGGGCTCCTTGATCCTGATCAAGCGACCTGTCGAACTTTTCGCCGGCTCAGCTTTCGGGCGGGCGATCCTCGCCGGCGAAGAGCGCTTCCATGACGGCGCGTTCCCGGGCGACCACAAGGTCGAGGAACGCCTCGGCGCCGCCCATCTCCAGGAAGGCCGCGTAGCCCCGCTCCAGGAAGTCCTGCAGCTCGCCGAGGCCGGCCAGGACGGCCGGCTTGCGCATCAGCGACAGCGCCTTGCCGACGAAGGGCTGCCGGGTCAGGTGGTCGAGCGAGCGGCCGAGCTGCGCGACGAGGTCGATCTGGCGCTCCCGCTCCGCGCGGCGCCCGACCTCGCGGTAGGCCCGGCCGTAGCCGGCCTCGTCCAGCCGCTCCACCCCGGGACCGAGCGCCCGGACCATGGCCGCGTCGAGCGCCTCCGAAAGCGTATTGAGCTCCAGCGCGTCGGCCACGGTCTCCAGGCCGGCGGCGGGCAGCACCTTTCTCATGATCGGCACGACCCGACGGACGTCCTGCTGATGCCGGCTGAGATCCTTCGGGCCGTAGATGTCGCTCAGGAAGAAGGACGCGGTGGCGGCGAAGCGCGGGCTCTCGAGCAGGTCGGCGTGTCTGCGGGCCAGGCTCCGGGCCTGCCATTCGCGCAGGAGCCGGCGGCCGCTCAGCGCCGCCGGCTCCTGCGCCGTCGACTCCCGCAGGCCGGCTGCCAGGTCGAGCTGCGCGACCAGGCGGCGGACGATCTTGTCCTTGGTTGACACGGGCAATTGTCTATCATCTTCGCCTGGGCGAGCGAACCAAAAGGCGTCGGGGTCAAGCCCCTCGGGGAGCACAGCCTCAGGGGCGTCGGAACGGGGGCGTCGGAAGCGCATGTCGAGCAGCGAAAGAATGGCGGCCGTGGACACCACTTGGCTGCGCTTCGACCGTGCCAGCAATCCGATGGTGATCGTCGGCGTCCTGATGCTGGAAGGTCCCGTCGATGCCGAGCGGCTTCAGGAGACCATCGTCGCCCGGCTCCTGACCTTCCCCCGCTTCAGGCAGCGGGTCGAGACGCACCTGACCGGCCTTTGGTGGTCGGAGGATCGCCACTTCAACCTGGACCGGCACGTCAAGCGGGTGCGCCTGCCGGGCGCCGGCGGGCGGGCGGAGCTCGAGGACTTCGTCGCCGATCTGGCCTCCCGGCGGCTGGACCGGTCGCGGCCGCTTTGGCAGTTCCACATCGTCGAGGGCTACGACGGCGGGGCGGCGCTGGTTGTGCGCATCCACCACGCGATCGCCGACGGCATCGCGCTGATCTCGGTCTTTCTGTCCTTGACCGACGACCGGCCCGACCCGCCGGCGGTCAGCCGCCCCAAGAAAGGCGGCCCCGGGACGGCATCCCAGGCGGACACCCGGTTCAATCCCTTCGAGCCCATGGT
>JAKSBE010000020.1 GCA_022361275.1 Kiloniellales bacterium | reverse complement strand
GAACATACCGGAATCCGTCCAGATGGCGGTCGGCCAAGCCTGGCAGACGTAAGGGGGCAAGAGGAAACCGGCTTGATCGCTGCCTGCCTTTCGGCAGCATCATCAAGCGTGTTTTCTTCAGGATTTGAGATCAGGTTGTCGCTCCTTGCTGGTACCCTTGGCTGTCAGGTCTAGCGCACTTCCCGATCAGACGCGTTCGCGTCTGGCCGAGAGTCGTGCGCTAAACTTCTGAAGTGAGGGCATTACATCCGATCAGATGGATCGCTAAGCGGATCCATCTGATCGGATGTAATGCCCTAGCACACTGGGGAGTATTCTTCAGAGCCTTCAGCGGTTAAAGGGCTGAACGACGTCATTGACGATCAAAACAAGAATATCGATCGGTAGGTCCTCGTGTTTGCGGGCCATTGCCATAATCAAATCGGTACGTGGAGCAAATGTCGGTTTCGGTGGCTTCCTGCCCCCGCAACCAGCTTTATATGCGCAGAATCATAGCCGCCCCCAAAGGGCGGCTTTTTTGTTTGGCGATCTTCCGAGGCCAGACGAAGGATACCGGCAAGATCACCAATAAGATGAATTTCAAGCCCGTCGTCTTTAGGCGTGATCGTGATCGATTCCACCAGCGACTGGATAATCTCTACCGCTTCCGTTCGGTCCTGTTCTCGATCCAGCGTCTCATAAAGCGCCTCAACCTTGGCCTCGTAGAGACGGGCCATGCTCGGATGAACGAGCGGTGGCAGGGTTTCACCTTCCGCCAGCCGCATGTTCAGCTCGGCCTTGCGGTTTTCAAGGACGATCATTTCGTCCCGGACGGCAAGCGCCGGCACGCCGTCCTTGAGCGCCTGGATAAGTTTAGCCAAGTCCCGCTCCACGCGCTCCAGTTCCGCCGTCTGGGCTGACAGCGCGGCACTCATCTCCATACGGCGACGGTTCAACTCGCGCGTATATTCCTCGCAGAACACCGCGAAGCTTTCGTGCTGCATCAGATGTGTCCGAAGCCCATCGAGCACGATCCCTTCACAGCGCTGCCGGTCGATCTTCAGATGATTGTCACAGGTGCCCTTGACGCGAGCGGCCGAGCAGCCGAGCCGGTTGCGATAGAGGGTCGTGTAGCCGCCGCCGCAGACACCGCACTTCGTCAGCCCTGAGAACAGGTGCCGTGGCCGGCGCCGGTCCCAAAAGCCGTTTTCGGTATTGGTGCCGCGCTTGGTCTTGACCGCCTTCTGCCGGGCCTTCACGCAGTCCCATAGCTCTTGAGCGACGATCCGAAGTTCAGGGACATCCCTCACGATCCACTCGGATTCCGGGTTGAGACGCGAGACGCGCTTGCCGGTATCCGGGTCCTTGATGAATCGCTGCCGGTTCCAGACGATGCGCCCGATGTACATCTCGTTGTTGAGGATGCCGTTGCCACGCTTGGCCGAGCCGTAGATCGTGCTAGGCCCCCAAGCTTTGCCGGCCGGGCCGGCAATGCCGTCCTTGTTCAGTTGGATGGCGATGGCTTGCGGTGCCTTGCCGTCCGCATATTCCTGGAAGATGCGACGAACGATTTTCGCCTGAAGCTCGTTGATGGTGCGCTCGCCCCGCTCCACCGCGCCGGCCTCGCCCATGCGCCGCACCACGTCGTAGCCATAGGCATTGCCGCCGCCGGACCGGCCTGCTTCGACCCGGCCGCGCAACCCGCGCCGGGTCTTGTCCGCCAAGTCCTTCAGGTAGAGCGCCCCCATCGTGCCCTTGAGGCCGATATGTAGTTCGCTGACATCGCCCTCGGATAGCGTCACGATCCGCACGCCAGCGAAGGCCATGCGCTTGTAGATGCCGGCGATGTCTTCCTGATCCCTTGACAGACGGTCCAGCGATTCCGACAGGATCACGTCAAACCCAAATGCTCCGGCACCCGCGATCAGTTGCTGGACGCCGGGACGCAACAACAGGCTCGCACCCGAGATCGCATGGTCCGTGTAGGTCTTGACCACGGTCCACCCCTCTTTCTCCGCACGTTCGCGGCAGAGGCGAATTTGGTCCTCGATTGACGCCTCGCGCTGATTGTCGGAGGAATAGCGGGCATAGATGACGGCACGAGTCATTGAACGGCTCCCGTTTCAGCTTTGATCAGGCTTGACGTTCTCATCGCGACGGGACCGCTCATCGTGAGCGTCGAGCGTTTCGCGCGCCGCTTGACGGGCCATGAGCCGGATAAGCCTGTCAATCCGCGGATCGAGCGGCTTGCCTGCGACGGGCAGTCTGTCGGCCAAGGTTCGTGACCGGACTCCACCATCATCTTCACGCAGCGATCCATCGTGAAGGGCTTTCCGTTTAACAGCACCCATGATCCACGTCTTCCGGCCTTTCCTCGTGCCAATAGAGTTACGGTCACATGGGGCCGGAAAGAACGTCAAGAACAATAATTCAATAATACCCCAAATCACCAAAATGAAAAAGTCTTTTTAGTGCCCATAATCACTCTTCAAGTTCGCCTGAGTATTTTAAGTGTCAGTAATATTCCTGATCAAATTTTCGTCATTGTTTGAAGTGAGGCGACTTCTCCGTCATCCATCGGTTCAAAAAAAGGCGTCCTTGTTGGCTTGGAGTCTGGCCAGTACCGCAATCCAGAAACGATAATCCTCTTCGCGGTCATCCGCACGCGCCCATTCCGCGTTGTAGGATGCGGCCGCCGCAGCTTCATCGCCGCACATTTGTTCCAATGCCGTGGCGCCTTGCTGTGGAGT
>JAKSBE010000318.1 GCA_022361275.1 Kiloniellales bacterium | reverse complement strand
GACCAGGGCGAGATCGGCCTGCAGCGCGGCCTCACCATCGGCATGGTGGCCCAGGAGGCGCCCAGCGGCAGCCGCAGCCTGATCGACACCGTGCTCGCCGCCGACAGAGAGCGCGACGCCCTGCTGGCCGCGGCGGAGCAGGCGCCACCGGAGCGCTTGGCCGAGATCCACGACCGTCTGGCCGCGATCCAGGCGGAGAGCGCGCCGGCCCGGGCGGCCAAGATCCTGGCCGGCCTGGGCTTCGACGAGGCGGCCCAGCAGCGCCCGGTGGACTCCCTCTCCGGCGGCTGGCGCATGCGGGTCGCCCTGGCGGCCCTGCTGTTCTCGGCGCCCGACCTGCTGCTGCTGGACGAGCCGACCAACCACCTGGACCTGGAAGCGTCGCTCTGGCTGGAAGGCTACCTCAAGACCTATCCCGCGACCCTGATCCTGGTCTCCCACGACCGCGACCTGCTGAACGCGGTGGCCGAGAAGATCGTCCACCTGGAGGGCCTTACGCTCAACCTCTACAACGGCAACTACGACCGCTTCGAGGAGACCCGGCGCGCGCGCCTGGCCCGGGTGGCGGCGCTCAACGCCCGCCAGGAGGCGCAGCGGCGGCACATCCAGGCCTTCGTCGACCGCTTCCGCTACAAGGCCTCCAAGGCCCGCCAGGCGCAGTCCCGGCTGAAGGCGCTGGCGCGCATGCAGCCGATCGCCGCCGTGGTCGAGAACCAGGTGCCCAGCTTCGCCTTTCCCGAGCCGGAGACCCTGGCGCCGCCGCTGGTCGCCCTGCACGACGTCGCGGTCGGCTACACGCCCGGCCAGCCGGTCCTGAAGAACCTCAGGCTACGGATCGACAGCGAGGACCGGATCGCGCTGCTCGGCGCCAACGGCAACGGCAAGTCGACCTTCATGCGCCTGCTCGCCCGGCAGCTCGCCCCGGAGGCCGGCGAGGTGGTTCGCTCGAGCAAGCTGCGCCACGGCTACTTCGCCCAGGACCAGGCCGAGGCCCTGTCCTACGACCGCAGCGCCCTCGCCCACCTGGCCGAGCTTCGGCCCAAGGACCACGAGACCCGCCTGCGCGGGCACCTGGGCGCCTTCGGCCTCTCCGGCGAGAAGGCCGAGACCGCGGCCGGCGCGCTTTCCGGCGGCGAGAAGGCGCGCCTGCTCTTTGCCCTGATGACCTGCGGCGCGCCGCAGCTTCTGCTGCTGGACGAACCGACCAACCACCTGGACATCGACGCCCGCGAGGCGCTGGTCCAGGCCCTGAACGACTTCCCCGGCGCCATCGTGCTGGTCACCCATGACCCGCACCTGATCGAGCTGGTGGCCGATCGGCTCTGGCTGGTCCGCGACGGCCGCATCGAGGTCTTCGACGACGACCTGGACAGCTACCGCGCGCTGATCGCCGCCCAGCGCCGCCGCGAGCGGGCCGAAGCCAGGCAGGTCGGACAGCGGCCGGAGGCCCGCGCCTCCAAGAAGGAGAAGCGCCAGCGCGCCGCCCAGAGCCGCGCCTCCCTGTCCCATCTGCGCAAGGCCGTGCGCCAGGCCGAGGACCGTCTCGCCCGCCTGCAGGAGGAGAAGCAGGCCCTGGAGCGGCGCCTGGCCGATCCCGGGCTCTATGACGGGGCCAAGGCCGAGGTCGCCGACTTGCAGGCCCGGCACGGCCAGATCGCCGCCGCGGTCGCCCGCGAGGAGGAGGCCTGGCTCGAAGCCCAGGCGGCTCTGGAAAGCGCCGCGGCCGACGGCACCGCCTGATTCCGGCGAGCCTTGCGGCACGACCGCAACTGGCCTGCGTATTGCGCAGTGCTAACGCCGCTCCGAGGCCGCTAGCGTGGCTCGGATGGACGAGGCGAGGCGATCCGGCAGATGACCGCGACCCGGCAGGATACCCAGACGCCGGCGGCGGCTCGCGCTGCGGCGCGGCTCGAGACCCTGCAGGGCATCGGGCTGATCACCCTGGCCATAGCGCTGCTCTCGGCCATGGACACGCTGGTCAAGTGGCTGAGCTCGGACTACTCGACCATCCAGATCATGTTCTTCCGCAGCGTCTTCGCCTTCCTGCCGCTCGCGCCTCTGGTCCTGCGCGCCGGCTGGGCCGGATCGCTGCACACCCGGCGGCTCGGCAGCCATGTGCTGCGCAGCTTTTTCGGGCTCTCGGCCGTGGGCTGCTTCTTCTGGTCGCTGGCGCTGCTGCCGCTCGCCGACGCGACCGCCATCACCTTCGCCGCGCCGCTCTTCGTCACCGCGCTCTCCCTGCCCCTGCTCGGCGAGGTCGTCCGGGCCCGGCGCTGGACCGCGGTCGGGGTCGGCTTCCTCGGCGTGCTGGTCATGGTCCAGCCCGGAATCGGAGTGTTCCAGCCGGCCGCCCTGCTGCCCCTGGCGGCGGCGCTCTTCCTGGCGCTGATGGTGATCCACGTGCGCAAGCTGACCCGGACCGAGAGCGACACCACCATCGTGCTCTACTACACGATCGTCTCGACCCTGGTGACCGGGGCGGTGGTGCCCTTCTACTGGGTCACGCCGGACCTGACCGACTTCCTGCTGCTCGCCATGGTGGGCGTGCTGGGCGGGACGGGACACCTCGCGCTGACCGCCGCCTACCGCCGGGCCGAGGCCTCGATCCTGGCGCCCTTCGACTACACGGCGATGGTCTGGGCCGTGCTCTTCGGCTTCCTGCTCTGGGGCGACCTGCCGGCCCGGAACATCTGGCTCGGCTGCGTCATCGTGATCGCCAGCGGGATCTACATCATCTACCGCGAGGCCGAACTCAGCCTGCCCGGCGGCCTCGGCCGCTGGCGGCGGCGCTAGAGCGGGGTTTGATCTAACCCGCCTGCTCCCAGCCGCCCCGCTCGGTCTGGCGCCAGTAGGTGACGGCGTGGCCGGCCTCCTTGCAGGCGGCCCAGCGGCCGCGGGCGGCGGCCACCGCGGCCTCGTCGTTGCCGTCGAAGAGGTCGGCGCAGAGCCCGAAGGCCTCGAGCTGGGTCGAGGCGGTGCCGTCGGTCAGGAACAGGACCTGCGCGCCGTTGGGATTCTCTTCGGCCACCGTGAGCCAGACCGGCTGCTCGGCCGCGTAGCCGTCCTTGGCCGAGCCGTGCGGCAGGAAGGTCCGGTCGCCGTAGGTCCAGAGCCAGCTGTTCAGCGCCTCGACCCGCTCCTCCGAAGCGGCCCGCACGACCGCGCGCTGGCCCCGGGACAGGGTCTTCTCCAGCATCTGCGGCAGGGCGTTCTCCAGCCGGGTGCGGGTCAGGTGGTAGAAGCGGACCTCCGTCATACCCCTCGCTCCGCGCCGGCGCGGCCGTCAGCTTTCGTAGTGCGCCGCGACCAGCCGGTCGAGCAGCCGGACGCCGAAGCCGGTGCCGCCCTTCGGCGCGGTCGGCTTGCCCTTCTTCGACCAGGTGACCCCGGCGATGTCGAGGTGGGCCCAGGCCAAGTCCTTCTCGACGAAGCGCTGCAGGAACTGGGCCGCGGTGATCGAGCCGGCCTCGCGGTTGCCGATGTTCTTCATGTCGGCGGCCTCGGTGTCGATCGCCTTGTCGTAGTCCTTGCCCAGCGGCAGGCGCCAGACCAGTTCGCCGACCTCCTTGCCCGCGGTCGCCAGCTGCTCGGAGAGCGCGTCGTCGTTCGAGAACAGGCCGGCATGGACGCTGCCCAGGGAGACGATGATGGCGCCGGTCAGGGTCGCGAGGTCGACGATCGCCCGCGGCTTGAACTTGTCCTGCACGTACCACAAGGCGTCGGCCAGGACGAGTCGGCCCTCGGCGTCGGTGTTGAGGACCTCGACGGTCTGTCCGGAGGCCGTCGTGACGATGTCGCCCGGGCGCTGCGCCTTGCCCGAGGGCATGTTCTCGACCAGGCCACAGATGCCGACCGCGTTGACTTGAGCCTTACGGCCCGCCAGGGCCCGCATCAGGCCGACCACCACGCCGGCGCCGCCCATATCCCACTTCATGTCCTCCATGCCGCTGGCGGGCTTGATCGAGATGCCGCCGGTATCGAAGCAGACGCCCTTGCCGACGAAGGCGATCGGCCGCTTGTCCTTCGCCTTGGGCGCGCCGTCCCAACGCATGACCAGGAGCTGGGATTCCCGCGCCGAGCCCTGGCCGACGCCGAGCAGAGCGCCCATACCCAGCTTCTCCATCTGCGCCTCGCCCAGGACCTGGACCTTGATCCCCAGCTTGCTCAGCGCCTTGGCCCGTGCCGCCAGCTCCGCCGGATAGAGGACGTTGGCCGGCTCGGACACCAGGTCGCGGGTCAGGAAGACGCCGGCGGCGATCTCCTCGAGATCCCGGTACAGCTTGCGGGCATCGGCCGCCTCGGCGGTCAGGACCGAGAGCTTGGCCAGGCTGAGCTTCTTGCTGGCCGGCTCCTTGGTCTTGTACTTGTCGAAGCGATAGGAGGCCAGGAGCGCGCCGTAGCCCAGGTTGGCGGCCCAGGCCCCCTTGCCGCGCCCCGGCGCCTCGACGACGACCGCCGCCGCCTTTTCGCCGACGGCGTTCAGCTTCGCGGCCAGGTTGCCGCCCGCATCCTGCAGGTCCCGGTCGACCAGCTTCTTCGGATCGCCCAGGCCGTAGAGCAGGACCCGGTCGTTGTCGATCCCGGCCGGCACCAGGATCTCGAGGAGCTCCCCCGACTTGCCCTCGAAGCGGCTTCCCGACATGGCACGAGACAAGGCGCCACCGGTCTTTTTGTCCAACTGAGCGGCCGTCGGAAGCAGCTTGCGGCCCTCCTGTACGGGGACGGCCAGGGCGCCCGATTTCGGCAAGGTGACGGCGGCGAAGGAGACTTTCATGGGGATCCTCTACGTGATGTCGCTCCGGACTCCGGGGTCGGCCGCCGGAGTCGCGGCCTATGACTACTGCGATAGCGGCTGAGCCCCGTTGGTGTCAATGCCGCCGAGGTCAAGCGCGGAACTGTGACCTTCTTGGAATTTCCTTTGATTGACAACTATTTGTGCTTGCACTTCCGTGCGATATCGTCTGTCTTTCCGACGATCCGACGGCGGGTCCAAAATCGGGTGCCGCGTGGCAACCGCTGAAGAGACGCGAGGGGGGACGCATGCTCTCGACGACAAGTGCGGTCTAGCGCCGCATAATGTGGAGGAGCCTCAGAAACCTCGGTGCCGTCGCGCTCCTGAGCGTCGTCGCCTGCCCCGCACGCGGCCAGGACCTGCCATCCCCGGACATCCCGGCCCTGATCCAGGCCCAGGAGATCAGCTTCGACGAGAACCTCGGGATCGTCGTCGCCAAGGGCAACGTCGAGATCGCCCAGAACGACCGTGTCCTTCAAGCCGATTCGGTCAGCTACAACATGCGCAGCGACGTGGTCACCGCGTCGGGCAACGTCCGTCTCGTGGAGCCGAGCGGCGAGATCATCTTCGCCGAGTTCGCCGAGGTGACCGGGGACCTGCGCGAAGCCTTCATCCGCGACATCCGGATCCTGATGACCGACAACTCGCGGCTGGCCGGCGCCAACGGCCAGCGAACCGAAGGCAACTTCACCGAGGTGAACAAGGGCGTGTTCAGCCCCTGCGAGCTCTGCCGCGACGACCCGACCCGCCCACCGCTATGGCAGCTCAAGGCGGAGCGGGTCATCCACGACCAGGAAGACCAGACCGTCCGCTACCACGACGCCTGGCTCGAGATCTACGGCGTGCCGGTCGCCTATACGCCCTACTTCGAGCATCCGGACCCGACCGTTCAACGGAAGACGGGCTTTCTGGCCCCGACCTTCGGCCGCTCCGAAAGACTGGGCTTCACGGCCCAGACCCCGTTCTTCTGGAACATATCGCCGGACCGCGATCTGACGATCGCGCCGATCTTCACGACCGATGAGAGTGCCGTCTTCGTCGGCACCTACCGCGAGGCCTTCAGCAACGGGGAACTGGAGTTCACCGGAAGCGCCACCGTGGCCGACCGCGAGGACAAGGTCGGCGAAATCGACCGGAGCGTCTTCCGCGGTCACGTCGAGGCCTTCGGGCGCTTCGATATCGACGATACCTGGCGGATCGGCTTCGATGCCAATCGGGCCAGCGACGACACCTATCTTCGGGTCTACAAGTTCTCGGATGAGGGCGATCTGACAAGCCGGCTCTTCGCGGAGGGCTTCCGGGGCCGCAACTACCTCTCCGTCAACAACTTCCTCTATCAAGGCCTTCAGGACGGCGACGACGACGGCGAAACCCCGATCGTCAGCCCGCTGATCGACTACAATTTCCTGAGCCAGCCTCTGTTCTGGGACAGCACCTTCAGCCTCGACACCAACCTGCTGGTGCTGACCAGGACCGACGGCCGGGACAGCAACCGGCTGTCCATGGAAGGCGGCTGGCGGCTCCCCTTCACCGGGCCGCTTGGCGATCGCTACGAGATCAGCGCCCTGCTCACGGCCGACGGCTATTGGGTCAACGACAACGACCCGAACAGCGAAGAGGTCAATCCGCCGGGGGACACCAAGGACTACTTCACCGGGCGGGTGGTTCCGAGACTGGCGCTGAACTGGCGCTACCCCTTCGTCCAGGTCAATCCCGGCTTCAGCCAGATCGTCGAGCCGATCGCCCAGGTGGTCCTCGCGCCGGACGGCGGCAACCCGCGCAAGATCCCCGACGAGGACAGCGTCGACTTCGAGTTCGACGACACCAACCTCTTCAGCATCAACCGCTTCGCGGGCACCGACCGGGTCGATCCGGGGCAACGCGTCGACTATGGCCTCAAGTGGAGCATCATGGGCGACGACGGCGCCTACGGCACCGCCTTCATCGGTCAAAGCTACCGCTTCGAGGACGTCGACCAGGACGACCTCTTCCCGGAGGACTCCGGTGTCGAGGACCAGCTCTCGGACGTCGTCGGCCGGGTCGAGCTACGGCCCAGGAAGTTCCTCGACCTGACCTATCGCTTCCGCGCCGACAAGGACACCTTTTCCCTGAAGCGCTCCGAGATCGGTGCCAAAGTGGGACCCGAAGCGCTCAACGTCAATGCCACCTATACCTTCATCGACGCCTTCGATTCGGGCGACGAGGTCATCGACCAGCGCGAAGAACTGAAGGTCCGCCTCAACTCCCGGATCGGCCGCTATTGGTCGCTCTTCGCCTCGCACCGTCGCGATATCGAGCGGGACGAGATCCTGTCCTGGGAAGCCGGGATCGCCTACGAGGACGAGTGTTTCACCGTCCGCGGCGCCTTCGAGCGGTCCTTCTTCAACGACCGCGACGTGGAGCAGGAAGACGCCTTTTTCGTTAACGTCTCCTTCAAGCACCTGGGCGGGGTCGGCGGCGGCAACTGACCGGCCTGGCCGGACTCGCCGTCGTCGCCGGCAGCCGCCGCACGTTGTTCGGTGGCGGCGAGGGCGGTATAGTCGCCTCGGGCGGCGTGAAACCTGGCAAGATCGGCATGGCATAGGCGGGCGATGGACCGGATTGGGCGCTTTTTCGCATTGGCGGCAATGACCGTTTTGCTGCTGACCCCTTCGATGGCGGGGGCTCAGCAGTCCTTGAGGGCTGCGGCGATCGTCAATGACGAGGTCATCTCGCTGCTCGACCTGGAGATGCGGGTCCGACTGGCGATGCTGGCCGCCGGGATCGAGCCGAGCCCCGAGGCGCACCGCAGGCTCGGGCGCCAGGTTCTGCGCAACCTGATCGACGAGCGGCTGCAGCTCCAGGAGGCCGAACGCCTCGGCATCCGGGTTTCCAAGGACGAGATCGAGTCCGCCATCGACACCCTGGCCAAGCAGAACAAGCGCAGCCGGGGCGAATTCATCGGGCTGCTGAATCAGCGCGGCGTGATGATCGAAGCCCTGGTCGAGCAGCTCAAGGCCACCATTGCCTGGCAAGGGGTGATTGCCAGGCAGTTGAATCCCCAGGTCACGATCAGCGAAGAGGAGATCGAGGCCGCGGTGGCCAGGCAACGCGCGGGCCAGGGCAAGACCGAACGGCTGGTTGCGGAGATCTTCCTGGCCGTCGACGATCCGGCGCAGGACGAGGAGATCCGCCGGTCCGCCCAGCGACTGATCGACCAGTTACAGACGGGCGCGCGCTTCCAGGATCTGGCCCGGCAGTTCTCGCAAAGCGCCACCGCGCCGGTTGGCGGGGATCTCGGCTGGGTCAGCGATTCCCAGCTGCCCGACGAGCTCAGCGACACCCTGTCCCGCATGTCGCCGGGCCAGATCGACGGTCCGGTCCGCAGCCTCGCCGGCTATCACGTCATCTTCTTCCGCAGGGAGCGGCGGATCGAAGCCGGCGAAGAATGGTTGGGCCTCAAGCAGGTCTTCATGCCGGTGCCGAAGGAAGCCGACGCCGAGGCGACGGCCTTGGTGCGCTCCCAGGCCGCCGAGATGGCCGGCACGCTGAACGGCTGCACGAGCATGGACGCAAAGGCCGAGGAACTGGGGGGCGCCTCCGGGGACCTCGGCGAGGTCAGGGTCGGCGACCTGCCGACGAACCTGCGCAACGCCGTGGCCAACCTTGAGATCGGCCAGGCGAGTCAGCCGATTCAGCGCGACGACGGCTTCGTCGTTCTGATGGTCTGCAGCCGCCGCGGCGACGGCATCGACCGCGACCGGATCGAGAGCGGTCTGCGCCGCGAGCGCGTCGACATGCTGTCACGCCGTCACCTGCGCGACCTGCGCCGGGCCGCCAACGTCGAAATGAGGATCTGATGGAGCGGCCGGCAACGGCCCCCCGCATCCCGGAGCCCTTGGCCCTGACCGCCGGAGAGCCGGCCGGCATCGGCGGCGAGATCACCCTTCAGGCCTGGCTGGCGCGCCTGGAGAGCAAACTCGCCCCGTTCTTCGTTCTCGACGACCCCGCGCGGCTTCGTCGCCTGGCCGAGGCGCTCGGCTGGCCGGTCGAGGTCCGGGCGATCGCCGATCCGGCTGAGGCGGTCGAGGTCTTCGAGCGCGCGCTGCCGGTCCTGGCGCTGACGTCGCCGATCGCAGGTGACCCCGGGCGGTTGGACGCCGCGAACGCCGGGGCGGTGCTGGAGAGCATTCGCCAGGCCGTGGCGCTGACCCAGGCGCAGCGTGCCGCCGCCGTGGTCACCAACCCGATCCACAAGGCCATCCTCTACGAGGCCGGCTTCCGCCATCCCGGCCATACCGAATACCTGGCCGAGCTTGCGGGCCTGGCCGAGGCGCCGGTCATGATGCTGGCCGGTCCCTCGCTGAGGGTCGTGCCGGTCACCGTCCACCTGCCGCTGCGCGAGGCCATCGCCAGCCTGACGGCCCGGGACATCCTTCATGCCGGACAGGTGACGGCCAGGGCGCTGCGCCGGGACTTCGGCGTTGCCGCGCCGCGGATCGCCGTCGCCGGCCTCAATCCCCACGCCGGGGAATGCGGCAGCCTGGGCCGCGAGGACGCCGAGGTCATCGCGCCTGCGGTCGAGGCCCTGCGCCGGGACGGCATCGATGCCAGCGGTCCCCTGCCCGCCGACGGCATGTTCCACGAGGCGGCGCGCCGACGCTACGACGCCGCCCTCTGCATGTACCACGACCAGGCCCTGATCCCGGTCAAGGCGCTGGATTTCGACCGCACGGTCAACGTCACCCTGGGCCTGCCCTTCGTGCGGACCTCTCCGGACCATGGCACTGCCCTGGACATCGCCGGCAGCGGCCGGGCCAGCCCGAAGAGCCTGATCTCCGCCCTGCGCCTGGCCGAAGACATGGCGGCCGCCCGCAGCACCCCGGCCCAGCCCTCGGCCGCTTATACCAAGGAGCGTTGATCATGACCCATTTGATGGCGCGCGCCTGCCCGGCGGGCCGCCGCGCGCCATCAAATGGGTCATGATCAACGCTCCTTGATATTAGGCACTGGTCGTGACCGCCGACGGACCGGCCATGCCGCCGCTGCGCGAGGTCATCGCGCGCCATGGCCTTTCAGCGCGCCGCGGCCTGGGCCAGCACTTCCTTCTGGATAGCAACCTCACGGCCCGCATCGCCCGGGCCGCCGGCGACCTGTCCCGGGGCACGACGATCGAGATCGGCCCGGGACCGGGCGGCCTGACCCGCGCCCTGCTCGAGACCGGCGCCGCCCGCGTCATCGCCGTCGAGAAGGACCGGCGCTGCCTGGGCGCCTTGGCCGAGCTGGCGGCGGCCTCGGGCCGGCTCGAGGTGATGGAGGCCGACGCCCTCGAGATCGAGACCGCCCAGCTCGGCGAGGCGCCGCGGCGGATCGTCGCCAACCTGCCGTACAACATCTCGACACCGCTCCTGCTGCGCTGGCTGCGCGATCTTTTCGAGGCGCCGGAGACCTATCACTCCCTGACCCTGATGTTCCAGAAGGAGGTCGCGCAGCGCCTCTCCGCCGCGCCGCGCGAGCGCGCCTATGGCCGGCTGGCCGTGATCACCCAGTGGCTCTGCGAGGTCGAGCCGCTCTTCGACATCCGCCCCCAGGCCTTCACGCCGCCGCCCAAGGTGACCTCGACCCTGGTGGCGCTGCGTCCCCGGGCCGAGCCCCTGCACGCCGTATCCTGGGCGGCGCTGGAGCGGGTCACGGCCGCGGCCTTCGGCCAGCGGCGCAAGATGCTGCGCCAGAGCCTCAAGTCCCTGGGCGGCGATCCCGCGGCCCTGCTCGCCGCCGCCGCGGTCGCCGAGACCTGCAGGGCCGAGGAGCTGTCGCCGAGCGCGTTCTGCGCCCTGGCCCAGGCCTTGGCCGAGCGGGAGTCCGGCGAGAGCCCGGCCCGGACCTAAGGCCGGCCGGTCAAGGTCTTCACGAAGGCGCCGAGGCCGACCTGGCGCTCGCGGCGCAGACGTTCCGCTGCCAGGATCGCCTGGACCTGGACGATGCTGTCCTCGAAGTCCCGGTTGACGATGACGTAGTCGTACTCCGCCCAGTGGCTCATCTCGTCGGCCGCCTTGGCCATGCGGCCCTGAACCACGTCCTCCGGATCGCGGGCCCGGCTGCGCAGGCGCTGCTCCAGTTCCACGGTCGAGGGCGGCAGGATGAAGACGCTGACCAGATCGTCCCGCGCCCGCTCCGCCAGCTGCTGCGTGCCCTGCCAGTCGACGTCGAAGAGCACGTCGCGGCCGGCGCTCAGGGCCGCCTCGACCGGCGCCTTCGGCGTGCCGTAGAGATGCCCGAAGACCCGGGCGTGCTCCAGCAGCTCGTCGGCCGCGATCAGCGCCTCGAAGTCATCGGGTGCGACGAAGTGGTAGTCCTTGCCGTCGGTCTCGCCCGGGCGCTGCGGCCGCGTGGTCGCCGAGACCGAGAGCGAAAGGTTGCCGTCGCGCTCCAGCAGGGCCCGCGAGATGCTGGTCTTGCCGGCACCGGAGGGCGAAGAGAGGACCAGCATGAGCCCACGGCGCCTGATGTCGACGTCTGTCACGGATTCGGGGGGCATGGCTGGGGACCGCAGGTTACTCGATGTTCTGGACCTGCTCGCGGAGCTTGTCGACCAGGGTCTTCATGGTCAGTCCCTGGCGGGTCAGCTCCATGTCGGCCGACTTGGAGCAGAGCGTGTTGGCTTCGCGGTTCAGCTCCTGACAGAGGAAATCGAAGCGCCGGCCGACCGCGCCCCCGGCCTTCATGAGGTCGCGGGCGGAATCCAGATGCGCCCGCAGGCGGTCCAGCTCCTCGCGGACGTCGGCCTTGGTCGCCAGCAGCGCGGCCTCCTGCGCCAGGCGTTCCTCGGGCAGGCCCGGCGAGGCCTCCAGCAATTCCGAGACCTGGCGCGCGAGCCGCTCGCGCAACGCCGGCGGCTGCAGCTCCGCGCTCTTGCCCGCGGCTTCGACCACCTCCTCGAAGGAGTCGAGATGGGTGGCGATGACCGCCGCCAGGCGCGCGCCCTCCTCGGCCCGGGCGCGGGACAGCTTGCCCAGCGCCGCGGCCAGATCGCGCAGCATGGCGGCGTTGCGTGCCTCGGCCACCGCTTCGTCTTCGCTGTCTTCTTCGGGCTCCAGCACTCCCTTGATCCCGAGCAGGCCGTCGAGCCGCGGCGCCGCGGCCGGCAGATCCTCGCCCAGTTCCTTGGTGAGGCCGAGCAGCTGTTGCAGCAATTCCCGGTTGACCCGGTAGCGCAGCGGCAGGCGCGAGCGGTCGACCACCAAAGCGACCTGAACGTTGCCGCGGGCCAAGCGCCCGGGCACCAGCTTGCGGATTTCCGCCTCCAAAGCCTCGAAGCCCTGGGGCAGGCGAAGGCGGAGGTCGAGGTTGCGGCCGTTGACGCTCTTGACCTCCCAGACCCAGGTCATCAGGTCGTCACCGCCCTCCTGGCGGGCGAAGCCGGTCATGCTTGCAAGGGCTGGGTTCTGCGGCAAAGCTGGATCACCTATCGGCGGGCGGCGCGGGATCGTCGCGGAATCGGGCCTTTATATACGCGACGCCCAGGGCCAACAAGCGAGGCCGATCCCTTATACCCAGACGCAAGAAGTGAAGGAGCGGCAGCAGCGTGACGACCAAGGACCCGACCAGCATCCTGATCACCGGTGCCTCCAGCGGCATCGGCGCCGCGCTCGCCAAGGCCTACGCGGCGCCGGGGGTGCGGCTGGCCCTCGGCGGCCGCAACGAGGCGCGCCTGACCATGGTCGCCGGGCTCTGCCGGGCCGCCGGCGCCGAGGTGACCGCCGCCCTGCGCGACGTGACCGACGCCGAGGCCATGGCCGGCTGGATCGCCGAGCTCGACCAGCAACGGCCGCTGGACCTGGTGATCGCCAACGCCGGCATCTCCGCCGGCACCGCCGGGGGCGGCGAGGACCGGGCCCAGAGCGAGGCGGTCTTCGCGGTCAACCTGGACGGCGTGCGCAACACCGTGCTGCCGGCGGTCGAGCGGATGCGGCCCCGCGGCCGCGGCCAGATCGCGCTCATGAGCTCGCTCGCCGCCTTCCGCGGCTTTCCGGGCGCGCCGGCCTACTGCGCCAGCAAGGCGGCGGTGCGGATCTGGGGCGAGGCCCTGCGCGGCCACCTGGCCCAGGAGGGCCTCGACGTCTCGGTGATCTGCCCCGGCTTCGTGCGCAGCCGCATGACCGAGGTCAACGACTTCCCGATGCCCTTCCTGATGGACGCCGAGCGCGCCGCCGCCATCATCCGCCGCGGCCTCGCCCGCAACCGCGGCCGCATCGCCTTCCCCTGGCCGACCTACGTCTGGGCCTGGCTGTTGGGCGTCCTGCCCACCGGCCTCACCGATCCCCTGCTCCGCCAGATGCCGAAGAAGCCCGGAGCGAAGGCGGGCTGAAAGTCCCCTGTCTCAGTCACGGCGTCCCGCGCTGCCCGAACGGTGTCCCCCCCGGGCAGCTATGTGGCGCCCTTTTCCTTCCGGGCCCGGTTCCTGACGGACTGCACGCACATCATCGGCCAAGCCTTCGGCCCTGCCCTCACCGCTGCTGGATGGTGCGTCTGATCCGGCGCCATCTGGCGACGTTCCTGTTGTGTTCGGCGAGGGTCTTGGCGAAGGCGTGTCCGCCGGTG
>JAKSBE010000544.1 GCA_022361275.1 Kiloniellales bacterium | reverse complement strand
GGCGGTCCGAGGCCGATGCGTGTTTCCCCAACCGTCATGGCCGGACTTGATCCGGCCATCCATCGAGAAGCGGCGCCGTGGATTGTCGGGTCGAGCCCGGCAATGACAGAGGTGTCGATGGCCGGCCGGCGCGGACCGCCTGCCAAGACGTCGCATCCCTGGGGACCGCGCGGCGGGTGATTTCTCCGTCCGAGCGGCTTATCCTCGGGGCCGGACGCAAGCGGAGGCGACATGACCGAGGGCAAAGGGGCCGTGGGCAAGGCGGACCTGATCATCCGGGGCGCGCGGATCGTCGACGGGACGGGAGCGGCGTCGCGGCGGGGCGACCTGGCGGTGGCGGACGACCGGATCGTCGCGCTGGGAGACCTGAACGGACTGAAGGCGGGGCGGGAGATCGAGGCCGGCGGCAAGGCGCTGGCGCCGGGCTTCATCGACGCCCACACCCACGACGACCGGGCGGCGCTGGCCGATCCCCTGATGACCTGCAAGGTCAGCCAGGGCGTGACCACGGTGGTGACCGGCAACTGCGGGGTCAGCCTGGCGCCGCTGACCACGGAACGGCGGCCGCCGGCACCCATGGACCTGGTCTGCGAGGACCCGGCCGGCTTCTTCGCCGACTTCGCCGGCTATCTGGACGCCCTGGACCGGGCGCCGCCGGCGGTCAACGTCGCCGCCCAGGTCGGCCACGCGACCCTGCGCGTCGGGGCCATGGACGGCCTGGAGCGGGCCGCGAGCGCCGGCGAGGTCAAGGCCATGCGCGGCGCCCTGGAGGACTCCCTGGCGGCCGGCGCGATCGGCTTCTCGACCGGCCTCTTCTACCCGCCGGCCGAGGCCGCGCCGACCGAGGAGGTAATCGAGATCGCCAAGGGCCTCGCGGCCTTCGGGGCCCTGCACTCGACCCACATGCGCGACGAGGGCGACCGGGTGCTGGACTCCCTGGCGGAGAGCTTCCGCATCGGCCGCGAGGCCGGGGCGCCGGTCGTGATCTCGCACCACAAGTGCACCGGGCGGCAGAACTTCGGCCGCTCGATCGAGACCCTGGCGCGGATCGAGGCGGCGCGGCAGGGGCAGCCGGTCGGGCTCGACGTCTATCCCTACGTCGCCGGCTCGACCATGCTGGCCTCGGGCCGGGCGCTCAACGCCGAGCGGGTCATCGTCACCTGGTCGCAGACCCGGCCCGAGGTCGCCGGGCGCGACCTGGACGAGATCGCCGCCGAGATGGGGCTGGAGCGCGACGCGGCGGTCGCGGCGCTGTCGCCCGCGGGCGGGATCTTCTTCGTCATGGACGAGGACGACGTGCGGCGAATCCTCACCTATCCGCATGCGATGATCGGCTCCGACGGCCTGCCCCACGACGTGCATCCGCACCCCCGGCTCTGGGGCACCTTCCCGCGGGTGCTCGGCCGCTACGCCCGCGAGCTCGGCCTCTTCAGCCTGGAGGAGGCGGTGCGCAAGATGACCTCGCTGACCGCTGCACAGTTCGGCCTCAAGGACCGGGGCGTGCTGCGCGAGGGCGCCTTCGCCGACCTCGTGCTCTTCGACCCCGAGACGGTGATCGACACCGCGACCTTCGACGACCCGAAGCGCCCCGCCGCCGGGATCGACCTGGTCCTGGTCAACGGCCGGACGGTCTGGCAGGCCGGCAGCCACAGCGGCGCGCGCCCGGGCCGCGCCCTGCGCCGACAGGACCAGGACCCGCCGCGGGCGGCGGCGGAATAGGACCCCGCCGCCGCACGATCCGCTCTTGCCGGGCCCTGGAATCGGCGGCTGGATTGTGAGTTACCTCACAGGTATATCGACTATTTTCCGCTAGTGACCGCCGCAACGCACTTGATCAAGAGGACGCGACGGCCCCAAGGGTGAGCGCCGAATACCGCCCTCGGGACAGACTTCTTGATCAAGTTGAACCTTGAATTTGTCGGAGATGTATATGCCGCTAGAGCCTTGGGAACTCCCAGAGTTGGGAACTAAAGCAATGGTCGGACCCGCGCTTGCTACAGGTCCGGTCGGCATTGGCGAGAGACACGACGACCCCTGGGCGCGAAGATTTGCCATCGATTGCCTTAAGGGTGGCAGTGTCAAGAAATTATTCCTTGAGCTTCCCAGCACTGGTCAGAAAGCTGTCGACATGATTGAAGAGACGACCGATACTAAGCTCGCTCGATTGATGATAAGTGTTGCATGCGGCCATCCGCAGTCTCCCGGCAACCCTGTTCAGCTCGCCGATCTCATTATCGAAGCGAAAGCAGCCGGCATACCTGTTTGGGCAGCTGATTCGCCGCTCATGACAAACTCCAGAACCTCTTTTGAAGATCGACATAAATGCGTTAGACTGACTTATCTGGAAAAGTCGAAGGGCGGAAAGGGTTGCCTGCTGCTGTGGGGTAAAGATCATTTCACAGACCAAGACCACCCCCTCACAAACTATATTTCGGGGCTCAGATACTACAATTTCACGACAAGCATGGAAGACGGCGTACCGCCGCCCCCACCGCGCCCGCTCCCCCCGCTCCCTCCTAGATAACCGCGACGCCGGTGTGATGGTTTCAAAGTTCGGCACATTTCATGTGCCGAACTTTGGAAGCTGAATCACACGGGATTCAACAAGCTAGCGTCCCTTTGATTCTGCAATTCGCTCTCGCGAATCTCAGAATCAGGACACTAGATCAAACTGCGCTTGATTGGAATCAACTAAGCGCAGATAATTTGATCTATTTCATATGGTTAAAGCAGCCCGCGTTCGAATGAACGCGGGCTGCTCCAGGTGCCAAGCGGACCAGCAGAACACCCAGGCGCCGCCCAGCGGGAAGTGGACTGGCGGCGCGATCGGCCTGGGCGACCTCGTGGCCGCGCGCCGCGCCCCCTGTGGGATTTCGCACCGAGAGGTCGGGCGGCAGCCGACGCGGGCGATCCCTAGAGGCGACGGCTTTCGAGGACGAGGCTCGGCCAGGCCAGGACCAGGTGATCCGGCAGCCGCAAGGAGGCCCAGATGTCCTCCGCCCGGCCGTTGCCGCCGGCGGCGGCGAGCAGGCTGATCACCGTGCCTTGGGAGACGACCAGTTCGTCGTCCTCGGTCTCGGCCATGACGCCGGAGACCGCCGCGCGGAAGCGGCCGAGCGCGGCCGCCGCGCTCTCGGCGCCGAAGACGACCTCGCTCGGACGGGCGAAGAGGCGGCGCAGCTTCGCGCGGAACGCCGCCTCCGACGCGCTCTGCTGCGCCTTCGGCCTGTGATGCTCCTCCAGGCCGTCGCGCACCTTCACGGGAAGGCCCAGGGCGTCGGCGAGGATGCGGGCCGTCGCCGTCGCCTTGCGCTGCGGGCTCGCGACGATCCGCCGGAAGCCGCAGCCGCGGAGCCCCTCCGCCAGTTCGAGAATGGCTGGCGCGGCCTCGGCGGCCAGTTTCCATTCACTCGACTCCAGGTTCGGATCGATCTCGACCGGCCCATGCCGAACCAGGTGGAACCTGCGTTGCGGAGCGTCGCGCCCGACCCTCAACGCAGGCCCCGCAGTACCTTGACCGCCTCGCGCAGGCCCTCGGTCAGGATCTTGTCGCGGCGCAGGACCAGGGCGAGCCGGCGGTGGAGCTTCGGCGAGAGGGGGCGGGAGACGATGGGCATCCGCTTGCCGGCGTCGCGGACCGCCAGGCCCGGCAGGACGGCGCAGCCGAGGCCGGCGCCGACCAGTTCCTTGATCGCCTCCACGTTGCCCAGGTCCATGACCGGGGTCGGGGCGATGCCGGCACGGGCGAACCATGCGTCGACCACACGCCGGGTGTTGCCGCCGGCCTCGTAGAGGACCAGCGGCCGCTCGGCCAGCCGCGCGGGCGTGAGCACCTTCGGCAGGGGCGCGCTCTCGGCCGGGGCGACGGCGACGAAGGGATCCTCGAGCAGCGGCGTCACCGCGAAGCTGCGGCCGGGCGCCGGCAGGGTGACCAGGCCGAGGTCGAGCGCGTTCTCCTCCAGTTCCTTGAGCACCTCGGCCGTGTTGCCCGTCTTGACCGTGATCTCCAGGTTCGGGAAGCGCCGCCGGAGGTCGCGCAGAACCGGCGGCAGGAGGTAGATGCAGGCCGTCGCCCCGGTCCCGATCCGGACCCGCCCGAATGTGCCGCCGGCGTGGCGGGCCATGCCTTCGAGCGCGGCGGCGACCGAGGCGTCGATCCGCCGGGCGTGGTCCAGGAGCTCGGCCCCGGCCGGGGTCGGCGTCGCGCGCTTGCCGACCCTTTCGATCAGCCGGACGCCGAGCCGCTTCTCGAGCTGGCGGACCTGGAGGCTGACGGCGGGCTGGGTGAGCCGCAGCTTCTCCGCCGCGGCGGAGAAGCTGCCGTGCGCGATGACCTCGGTGAAGGTCCGGAGCTGGTCGAGCCTGAGGTCGCGCATATCAAAGTTTTTCTTATGCAATGCATAATGAGTCCAAGTCTTTTCTATAGCAGAAAAAGCGGCAGGATGCAGGCCGTGGCGCGGCCGACGCGATCGCGGACTGGCGGCGATCTGCGGGCCGCGCCGACACCACCTAGGCAAGGAAAGAGATCATGGGTCACGGACTCCATGACGCCGCGAAGGACGCGACGCTTGCTCTGCGGACCCGAAAGGCGGCTGCCTCCGGTCTCGGTCAGAACTGCACGCTGGTGCGGGACGCGACGCTGGCCGACATGGCGGCGATCCAGGCGATCTATGCCCACCAGGTGCTGCGCGGGACGGCGAGCTTCGAAGAGGTGCCGCCCTCGACCGAGGAGCTGACGGCGCGGCGCCGGGCGGTGCTCGACCTCGGGCTGCCCTACCTGGCCGCCGAGTTGGACGGTCGGGTCGTCGGCTACAGCTACGCGACGGGCTACCGGCCGCGCCCGGCCTACCGCCACAGCATCGAGGACTCGGTCTACGTGGCCGAGGGGCTGCGGGGACGCGGCGTCGGGCGGGCCCTGCTCGCCGCGCTGATCGCGCGCTGCGAGGCGGGACCCTGGCGCCGGATGGTCGCGGTCATCGGCGACAGCGCCAACCGCGGCTCCATCGCCCTGCACGCGCGGCTCGGCTTCCGCAGGATCGGGACCCTGGAGGCGGTCGGCTTCAAGCACGGCCGCTGGCTCGACACCGTCCTGATGCAGCGGACGCTGGGCGCCGGCCGGGACACGCCGGAGCCAGGGCCGTGAGCGCGGCCCACGGCGAGGCGCACCGCCCCCGGACGACGCCCTGCGGCACGGCCGGGAGGCGGTCGCCGAGCGGCTGCGGCAAAAGGACGGCGGCAAGGGCGGGACCGCAAGGGCCCTGGCCTGAACGAGCAAGCCGTTAACCTCTGCGCGCTAGGGTCCTGGGCCTGCCGTCCTCCGTCGCCGACCCACGAGCCGAGCCCGCCGAGATGTGGAGCGTCATCAGCCTGAGCCTCCTGCTGCTCGCCGCCTGGGGCCTGCTGCTCTCGCTCGTGGTCGTCGCGCACAACCTGGGCCACTACCTCGCGGCGCGCCTGCTCGGGCTCGGGGTCGAGGTCTTCCGCTTCGGCGCGGGACCGCCGCTGCTGCAGCGCCGCGACCGGCGCGGCACCCTGTGGCAGCTCGGCTGGGTTCCGCTCTTCGGCCACCTGCGGCTCGCCGGCGAGGGCGAGGCGACGCCGGCGGTCCTGGGCCTGACCTGGCCGGAGCTCGACCGGCCGCGGCGGGCCCTGCTGGCCCTGGGCGGCGCCGGCGGCAACCTGGCCCTGACGGTCCTGCTGCTCTTCGTCTTCTTCCTCGGCTTCGCGCCCCCCGGCGACCCGACGATGCCGGGCGCGCCGCGACCGGAAAGCGCGGCCGCGGGTCCGCGCACGGCCGACACCTTTCTGCCCAATCCGGCTTTCGAGCGCCCCGGGCCCGGCGGCGCCCTGGCGCTTTCGCTTCGGGAGACCTGGCGCCTGGCGCAGCATCCCTTTCGGGTGTTGATCGCGGGGCGGCCGAAGGCCTGTCGCATAGACGGCAGACCCGCCGAAACCGTCTGCCTGGCCGAGGCGCGCTGCGCCGCCGTGGCGTCCGCGCCCGGTCCCTGTATCCGGCCGACCCTGACCAACCGCCTGTTCTATCCCCTGGCGAGGATCCTGCCCGGCTTCAAGCGCGACACCGTCGCGGCGAAGTCGCTCTACAGCTTCGCCCTGCTGTCCCTGGCCTTCGCCGGGCTGTCCCTGCTGCCCCTGCCCGGCTTCGACGGCGGCCGCCTGATCGCCGCGACCATGGGCCCGCGCCCCGGCCGCGCCGCGGAGGGCAGAAGCGCGCTCGCGGTCACCACGACCCTGCTGTTCCTCCTGACCGGCCTGCCGATCCTGCTGGGCAGCCTGCGCCATCCCTGGCTGGTGATCCTGCTGGCCATCATCCTGGCGGTGCTGGCCGGCAACCTCCGGACCCTGTGCCGGGGCCTGGCGCAGCGCGGCCGCCTCGACGTGACCTTCCTGCCCTGGGGGATCCTGATCACCGCGATGTTCCTGATCGTGGCCATGGCGGCGCCGTTGTGACTTGGCGGCCCGGGGACGGCCCAAGGGCGGCCCAAGGGCGGCCCAGGGGCGGCCCAGCGCGGACCGGGCGAGGCAAGACCGCTGTGAAAGCGCGGCGGAGGATGCTATCTCTCCCGGCATGACCGGGAGCCGCCACCACAACCTGCCGCCGATTCCCGAGCGCCGTGTCGAGGGCGCGGCCTGCCTGTTGGAGGCAGAGGGCGCCCGGCTCAACGCCTTGCTGTCCGGGGCGGCCCGGACCTATCCCGGGTTCCTGATCCGCGTCGGCGACCGGGTCTCGCGGCGCTGGCTGGAGCGGACCGGCAACCCCTACCTGGAAGAGATCGAGACCGTGGCCCGCCGGCTGGGCCGGCCCGGCGCCTATTTCCTGAACCTGAGCTACGAGTGGAGCTGCACCTGCGCCGTCGGGCCCGTTCCGAGCGGCGACCAGGGCCGCCTGCTCCGGGTTCTCGACTGGCCCTTCGAGGGCCTGGGCCGCAACCTGGTGGCGGCCCGGCAGCGCGGTCCCGCCGGCGACTGGATCAACCTGACCTGGCCCGGCTTCACCGGCTCGATCCAGGGCCTGGCGCCGGGGCGCTTCGCCGCCGCCTTCAACCAGGCGCCGCTGCGCCGGCGCTCGGCCTCGATGATCGTCGACTGGGGCATCGACCGTATCGGCGTCTGGCGCGGCAGGGGCCTGCCGCCGGCGCACCTGCTGCGCCAGGTCTTCGACCAGGCGCGGGACTACGACGAGGCCCGCCGGCGCCTGAGCGAGGCGCCGCTGGCCATGCCGGCGCTCTTCTCCCTGGCCGGACCGGCGCCGGACCAGGGCTGCGTGATCGAGCGCCTGGAGCACCACGCCTTCGTCCACGACGGGCCGGAGGTGGTGGCCAACCACTGGCTGGGGCCGCGGCCCCGGGGCCGCGCGCGGGGCGAGGACAGCGAGGGCCGCGCCGCCCTGATGGCGCGCCAGGCGCCGGCGGCCGGGCACGACCTGGGCTGGCTGGCGCCGCCGGTCCTGAACCCCACGACCCGCCT
>JAKSBE010000050.1 GCA_022361275.1 Kiloniellales bacterium | reverse complement strand
CTGGAGGTCGATCAGGGCCGGGTTGGCGACGAAGGCGAGCGGCACGAGGTAGAGGCCGAGGCCGAGCCGCATGGCCTGGCCGGCGACCGGGATCCAGGGGGTCTGGGCCATGCCGGCGGCGATGAAGACCGTGCCGCAGACCGGTGGCGTGATGGTCGAGAGCAGGGCGTACCAGAACACGAAGAGATGGGCCTGGAGCGCCGGCAGGCCGAGTTCCTGCAACGCCGGACCGGCGACCGAGACGCAGATCACGTAGGCGGCCGTGGTCGGCACCTCCATGCCGAGGATCAGGCAGGCCAGCGCGGTCAGCAGCAGGGCGGCCCAGAGCTCGCCGCCGGACAGCCCGACGATGGCCGAGGTCACCTTGATCCCGAGGCCGGTCAGGTTGAGCACGCCGATGATGATGCCGGCACAGAGGATGATCGAGGCGATGGTGGCGATCTGGCGCGAGGCCTCGATCGAGGCGGCCAGCAGGCGCCGGCCCCAGGCGGCGAGGCTGAGCTTGCCGCTGCGGTCGGCGACCAGAAGCGCCGCCGCGGTGAAGGTCGCCAGGGCGGCGGCGAACTGCGGCGTATAGCCGGTCAGGAAGAGCACCCCGAGCAGCAGCCCGAAGGGTAGCAGGAAGAAGGGCACCGTGCGCAGCAGGGTCCGATTGTCGGGCAGCGCCTCCCGGGCGAGGCCGCGCAGGCCGTGACGCCGGGCGAAGAGGTCGACCCCGGCCCAGGCCGCGAAGAAGAAGAGCAGCGCGGGGAAGAAGGCCGCCGCCATGATGTCTTCGTAGGGGCGGCGCAGCAGCTCGACCATGATGAAGGCCCCCGCCCCCATCAGCGGCGGCATGATCTGGCCGCCGCTGGAGGCCACGGCCTCGACCGCCGCCGCGAAGGAAGGCGGATAGCCCAGGCGCTTCATGGTCGGAATCGTGATCGCCCCGGTCGAGGCGACGTTGGCCGAGGCCGAGCCGGAAATGGAGCCGAAGAAGGCCGAGGACAGCACCGAGACCTTGGCCGCCCCGGCGCGCAGGCGTCCGGCCAGGCGGGTCGCCAGGGCCATGAAGCCGGCCCCGCCCTCCCCCGCCCCGACGACCGCGCCGAGGATGACGAAGACCGCGACCACGTTGACCGAGACCCCGGTGAGCTGGCCCCAGATTCCGCCCTCGGCGATGGTCAGGGTGCCGAGGAAGGCGTTGAGCGGGATGCCCAGATGGCCGAACTCGCCGGGCAGGTGCTGGCCGAAGACGCCATAGGCCAGGGCCAGGACCGCGACCGCCGGCAGGGCCAGCTTGACGGCACGGCGCGCCATCTCCAGCACCACCAGCAGCAGGACGATCGCGACGGTGTGCTGCAACGGCCCCTGCAAGGTGCCGTACTGCTCGTCGAGGCTCGCCCGCTCGGCCAGGATGAAGCCGCAGGCGGCAAGGCCGAGGCCGCAGAGCCCCCAGGCCAGCCAGCGGCGCCAGCCCTCGTGCCGGCTGCCGATGACGAAGACCCAGGGCAGAACCAGGGCCATGTGCAGGGGCCGGGTGACCAGGTTCGGCACCAGGCCCGAGAAGACCAGGTAGAGGTGAAAGCCGACCGTCGCCAGGGCGAGACCGCCCAGGACTGCGGTCCGGAGCCTGCCATCCCCGGGAATTGCCCCGGCCCCCGCGATCGCCCTGGCCTGAGTGACGCCCCGGCCTATTCCAGGTCGAAGCCCGCCTCGCGGTAGTAGCGCAGGGCGCCCGGATGCAACTCGCCGGCCAGGGTCGAGAGCATCTCCGGCGCGACGCCGCGCCACCAGGGATTGGCCTCGGCCAGCTCGGCCTTGCCGGACCAGAAGGTCCTGGTCAGCTGGTAGGCGGTCTCCTCGTCCATCGCGGTGGTGGTGTAGGCGCCGACCGGCAGCGCTACGGTCACCACGTCGTAGTCGACCCCGGCATAGGTCCCGGCGGGGATGACCAGGCGGGTCCGCTTGGTCGCCGCGATCTGGTCGTCGGACATCGACAGCAGGCGGATCCCGGTCCCGGCGGCCGCCTCGATGACGTTGGGCGCCGGGTAGGATCCGGCGGTGGCGAAGCCCTGGATCTGGCCGTTCTTCAGCGCCGGCACCGCGGCGTTGAGCTCGACGTCGACCAGCGACACCTTGTCCTTCAGGCCGAAGGTCTCGAGGTTCTTGGCCGCCTCGCGGGCGCCGAAGCTGCCCTTGCCGATCAGGAAGTCCTTGCCCGCCAGGTCGCCGAAGCTCTTCACGCCGGAGTCCGCCCGGACCACGTAGTGCATGGTCAGCGAGGGGACGACGAAGAGGCCCCGGATCTGATCGTAGGCCGGGTTCTTGGGCTCGAACATCTTCTTGCCGGCGCGGGCCAGCTCGACCAGGCCCGGCGGCGTCGTGAAGACGTAATTGCCGCTGCGGTTCGCGGCTTCCTTGACGTTCTGGACCGAGCCCTGGCTTTCCTCGACGGTGACGATGATCCCGCCGCCCGAGCCGGCCTTCATGGCCTGGGCGATCTGCACCGCCATCTGGTAGTAGGACGAGGTCGACTTGGCCGACTTGTAGGTCACCCGCGTCTCGGCCGGCGCGGCCTGCGGCAGCAGCAGCGCCAGCGCGGCCAGCAGCATCGACAGTCTCTTCGAACCCATGGTCCACCTCCCGCTTTCAGCCCCCCGCCCTTGGCCGGCGGGTTCGCAGCCCGGCAATCTGCCGCAAGAGCGGCACGGCGGGCAAGGCTCCGCCCAAAGCTCCGCCACGAAACCGGCGGCGCCCGACGGATCGGGACAGAGACGATCAGGCGGCGGAGCTTTGCGGGACCTGGCGCAGGCGGCCGACCAGGGCCTCGAAATCCGCCAGGTTCTCGAAGCGCAGGCGGATCTCGCCGGTCTCGCCGCTCAGGTGGATCTTGACCTTGGCCCCGAGCTGGGCGCAGAGCTCGCGCTCCAGGACCTTGAGTTCGTTCCGCACGGCCGGGGCCGGTGCGGTGTCGGCCTCGAGGGCGGCGGGCGGCTCCGGCTGGCGGGCCAGTTCCTCGGTGGCCCGGACGCTGAGGCCCTTCTCGACGACCTCGCGGGCCACGGGCTCCGGCTCGGCGAAGGCGAGCAGGGCACGGGCATGGCCCGCCGTCAGGGCGCCCTGGTGGAGCATCTCCTTGACCGCCGGCGGCAGGGCGAGCAGCCGCAGGGTGTTGGCGACGTGGCTGCGGCTCTTGCCGACCCGCCGGGCGACCACCTCCTGGGTCAGGGCGAAGCCTGCGATCAGCTGCTGATAGCCCTCGGCCTCCTCGACCGGGCTCAGGTCCTCGCGCTGGAGGTTCTCGACCAGGCTGAGCGCCAGCGCGGCCTCGTCGCCCAACTCGTGCAGGACGATCGGGACCTCCTGAAGACCGGCCAGGGCGGCCGCGCGCCAGCGCCGCTCGCCGGCGACGATCTGATACTGGCCGGCCAGTTCGGCGTGGGGCCGGACCAGGATCGGCTGCAGCAGGCCGTGCGCGGTGATGGACTCGCTGAGCGACCGCAGCGCCGCCTCGTCGATCCGCTGGCGCGGCTGGCCCGGGTTGGGGTGCAGGGCGCCGATCGAAACCTGGCTTGCCGCGACGGCCGGCAGCGCCGCCTCGTGCAAGGCATCCGCCAGCTCCACGGCCGGATCGGCGGGCGCCGCGGCACCGAGGTCCGGCACTGCGGCCGACTCGGGGGCCAGCTCGGGGGCCGGCTCCGGGGTCGGCTCGGGCATCGGCGCCGGGGCCTCTTGGTCCAGCGTATCCAGCGGGGCCGCCGGTGTCGGCGGTTCAGCCTGCGCCGCCGGTCCCAGGATCTTGGCGGCGATGGCGTCGAGTTCCTCGTCCGCCGTCGGCGTCTCGGCGCCGGGGAACTCGGGAAGATCCGGGAGGCCGGCGACGGCGATCTCGAAACAAGCAGCGGCTTCGTCGCTCGCAGGCTCGGCGTAGAACTCCGCGGCGGGCTGCGGCGGCGCAATGTCCCTGAGGGTCTCTTCCTCGGCGCTCATATCCGGCGCAGCGGCGGCGGGCGCCGGGCTCAGCTCGACCTCGGGCAATTGCGCGAAGGGGATCTCGGTCTCCGGGAAGAGGCCGACCTCGGTGATCTCGTCCAGGCCGGGCAGGAGGTGATCGTCCTGCGCCCCCTGGGCCGCTGCCCCGGCGATCAAGCCGCTCAAGTCCCCGATGACGACGGGCTCCTCGGCCGCGCCCGGCGCCGCCAGGCAGGAGATCACCAGGAGGAGATCGTTGTCTTCGCCTGCGGGCTCGACCTGCTCGTCCCGCACACCCTCGACCAGCGTCTCGATCCGGGCCACCGCCTGGCGCACCGTCGCCACCGCTTCCGGGCTGGCGCCGACGCTCCCTTCGCGGATCGCGTAGAGCAGGTCCTCGGCCGCATGGGCCAGGGCTTCGATCCGCCGGAAGCCGAGCACGTGGCAGGTGGCCTTGACGTTATGGACGATGCGGAACACGGCGTTCAGCGCTTCGGGATCGCCGGTCGCCCCTTCCCAACGGTCCAGATCCGCGGAAACCTGGGAGAGGTTGCGGTCGATTTCCTGGAAGAACTCTTGCAAGAGGTCGGTCATCGTCACATCCCGGCGCTCGAATCGCAGCCGTGCCACCCCGGGGCACGGCAGGGCCGGCGTCCGGACGGCGCAGCTCCGCAGCCTCGGGGCAAGGCTCGGATTTCAGCTTTGGCCGCGACCACGTGGCTGCGCGGCAGGGCCCGTCATGTTCGCCTGCTTCGGTTACCGTCGCATTAACGGCGCGCGGCCGTCACCGAAGGTCTCGACGACGGCCGATCTGCCGTCGTCGTGACGGTCGTCTTCCCTGGGCGCCCGCTTGCGCGCCGTCTCCGGCCCCCGGCCCTCCGCTTCCGAGGGCGAAGCGGCTCCGGTCGCCGGGCGGCCGGCCTCGCCGCGGCCGGCGGAGTCGCGCAGGGCCTCGGCCAGGCTGCGCAAGCGGCGGCGCAGATAGGGGCTGAGCATGGCGTCGTTCGCCCTCGGGTCAACCGAGCCGGAGCCCGCCGCCCTCGGCGTCGGCTCCGGCCTCGGAGGGTTTCCCCTGGGAAACCCGGCGTTGGAGACCCCCGTCTTGTCGGCCGGGGCCGGCATCAGTTGGTCGCCACCTCGACCGGGCGCGGGGCGGCCTTCTTCTCAGCGTGCCAAGCACAGTTTTCCGGGGCCGACCTGATCGGCTCGTAGCTGCCTTGGGACGTCGGGAAGACGCCCAGGACGACCGAGCCGTCGGGGGCGCAGTAGGGATCCGTCAGGCTCCCCACGAAACGAACGTCGCGGACCTCGGAGCAGGCGCCCAGGAACAGCGCGGAAGCAGCGAGGGTCAAAAGAATTGGGCCTTTCATGTCCCGTCCTCCACATTCGATCTGACTGACCCAAAGATCGTCGCGGAATGTGGTCCGACGGGGATCGGAAACGGCGGGAATGTGACCGACACGCGGTCATTTCTAGCGTCGCGGCGGGAAATGTGGCAGCCCCGCCCGAAGCTGCCGGCCTCGGAAAACGCTCTCTAACCTGTTGGAACAGAAAAAAGAAGTCAGGACTTGATATCGACCAGGTTGCCGAGCAGCTCGTCCTGAGTCTGGATCACCCTGAGGTTCGCCTCGAAGGCCGCGGAGGCCTGCAAGACCTCGACGAATTCGGCTTCCAGGGAAACGTTCGGCAGGAACGCCACGCCCTCGCCGTCCGCGGCGGGATTGCCCGGGTCGAAGATCGGGAGGGCGGGCGGCGAAACCGGCAGTGTCTCGGTCCGCACGCCGCCGTCGGCGGCCGAAATCTGCTGGACCCGCTGCGGCGTGTAGGCGGCGCTGTTGTCCGCGCCCGGATCCGGATTCACGCCAAGGCTGCGGGCATTGGCGATGTTCGAGGCAGCGACGGCGACCCGGGCCGACTGGGCGTTCAAGCCGGACACAGCAATCTGGAAGACGGGATTCATGGGCCCTCCAACAAGCTGTCGAAGAGCTTATGCCAAGACGGGATTCGATACAAATATTTGAATTTGCATAAAATTCTCTGCAATCCACCGGTCCTTGCCTTTACATATATCGGTCAGATATATAGTGGAATAGCCTATTCTGAACCGATATATACCACTGATCGACGGTGGAGGCCCCATGGACGCCAAAACGCTTTGCCTCGCGGTTCTCAGCCATGGCGATGCCAGCGGCTACGAGATCAAGAAGACGCTCGAGGACCCGCCCTTCAGCCACTTCCAGGACACCGGCTTCGGCTCGATCTATCCGGCACTGAGCAGCCTGGCGCAGGACGGCCTGGTCACCGGCCGCGCCATGCCTCAGGAGAAGCGGCCGGACAAGAAGGTCTATTCCATCACCCCCTCGGGCCGCACCGCGCTGATCGAGGCCTTGGCCACGCCGCCCGGACCGGATCGCTTCAGATCGGACTTCCTCTTCATGCTGTTCCTGGCCGATCAGATGTCGGGCGCGCAGCTGCGCCGCCTGATCGACGACCGGATCGCCCTCTACGAGGAGCGGATCGCGGCCATGGAAAGCCGCATCGACGGCGCCTGCCAGATCGAGCCCGGTCCCGGCTTCGTCCATGGTTTCGGCCTTGCCCTCTACAGGAGCGCCCGCGACTACCTGCTGGCCAACCGCGACCGCTTCCTCGAAGAGGCCGAAGGCGGTCAGCGCCTGGTCGCGGAATAGGCGAGCGCCGACGATGAACGAAACGCCCCAGCGTTACGTAACACACCACGTAACACTCCAGAGCAACGCCCGGAGCCGGATCCCTTCATGAAGCGGTCTTACATCATATCGCTTCTCCTTGCGGTCGCCGCGATCGCCTGGGTCGCCTCGGGCCAGTTGAACGGCGCCGAGGAGCAGGTCGCCAAGAAGCCGCCGGCGGACCTTTCCGTCGCCGGCAGACCTGCCAAGGTGCGCGTGCGGACCCAGGACGCCGTGGCACGCAGCAACAGCACCCTGCTGCGCGGCGATACCCAGGCCGAGCGGTCGGTCGACATCAAGTCCGAGGCCCGGGGGCGGGTGATCGAGGTGGCCGTCGAGAAGGGCAGCCGCGTGAAGGCCGGCGACGTCATCGTCCGGCTGGCTCCGGAGTACCGGCCGGCCCGGCTGCAGAAGGCCAAGGCCCTGCTCAGACAGCGGGAGATCGAATACGAAGCGGCCGCGAAGCTGGCGAAGAAGGGCTTCCGCGCCGAGACGAACCTCGCGGAGGCCAAGGCCGAGGTCGAAGCCGCGGCCGCCGAGGTCGAGGAGGCCGAGGTCGCCCTGGCCAACCTGGTCATCACCGCCCCCTTCGACGGCGTGGTCGACGACCGCCAGATGGAGGTCGGCGACTTCGCGGACATCGGCGACATCGTGGCCCGGATCGTCGATCTCGACCCGATCCTGGCCGTCGGCTTCGCCTCACAGCGCGACATCTCCCAGCTCGAGGTCGGCGACCCGGGCCGGATTCGCCTGGTCGGCGGGCAAGAGCTCGAAGGCCGGGTGCGCTTCCTGAGCGCGGTGGCCGATCCGGAGACCCGGACCTTCCGCCTCGAGATCGAAGCGGAGAACCCCGGGTCCCAGATCCCCGACGGTCTGATCGCCGAACTCATCCTGCCGTCCGAGGAGACCCCGGCCCACCGGGTCTCGCCGGCGATCCTCAGCCTGACCGACGAGGGCACCGTCGGCGTCAAGACCCTGAGCGCGAACCACAGGGTCGAGTTTCATCCTGTGCGGATCATCGGCGAGGATTCCGGGGGCGTCTGGCTCGCCGGGCTGCCCGAGCGCGTAACCCTGATCACGGTAGGGCAGGACTACGTCACGCCCGGCCAGCTCGTCGACGCCGTCGATGAGGCGACCCTGGAGCCGGTGCAGCGGGGCGCGCTGAAATGAGCGCGCTGATCGATGCGGCGCTCGGGCGTTCCCGGACGGTCCTGGCGACCCTGCTTCTGATTCTCATCGCCGGCACCTACGCCTACCTCACCGTGCCCAAGGAAGCCGATCCGGATATCGACATTCCGATCATCTACGTGTCGATGTCGCACGAGGGCATCTCACCCGAGGACGCCGAGCGCCTGCTGGTCAAGCCGATGGAGGAGGAGCTCGAAGGCATCGAAGGGGTGAAGGAGCAGCGGGGCACCGCCCACGAGGGCGGCGCGAACGTCCTGCTCGAGTTCGAGGCCGGCTTCGATGCCGACAAGGCGCTGGAAGACGTCCGCGCGAAGGTCGATCTGGCCAAGCCCGAACTGCCGGACGAGACCGAGGAGCCCACGGTTCACGAGGTCAACCTCAGCCTTTTCCCGGTCATCGTGGTGACCCTGTCCGGGGAGCTGCAGGAGCGGACCCTGCTGCGCATCGCGCGCAACTTGAAGGACGAGCTGCAGCGCATCCCCAACGTTCTGGACGTCACCATCGGCGGCGACCGCGAGGAACAGGTCGAGTTGATCGTCGACCCCCTGATCCTGGAAAGCTACAACCTGGACGCCGAGGACATCATCAGCTCTGTGTCGCGCTCCAACCTTCTGGTCGCGGCCGGCGCCGTCGACACCGGCCAGGGGCGTTTCGCCGTCAAGGTGCCCGGCCTCTTCGAGACCGTCGACGATATCCTGAACATGCCGATCAAGGTCGACGACGACGTCGCGGTGACCTTCGGCGACATCGGGCTCCTGAAGCCGACCTTCAAGGACCCCGAAGGCTTCGCCCGGATCAACGGGAAACCGGCCCTGGCCCTGGAAGTGCGCAAGCGCACCGGCGCCAACATCATCGAGACCATCGAGAGCGTGCGCGCCTCGGTCGCCCGGCAGCAGGCCGACTGGCCGGAGAACCTGGTCGTCACCTACAGCCAGGACAAGTCGACCGACATCCGGACCATGCTGACCGACCTGCAGAACAACGTGGCCAGTGCGATCCTGCTGGTCATGATCGTGGTCGTCGCGGCGCTGGGCCTGCGCTCGGCCGGGCTGGTCGGGGTCGCCATACCCGGGTCCTTCCTGACCGGGATCCTGGTGCTCGCGCTCCTCGGATTCACGGTCAACATCGTGGTGCTGTTCAGCCTGATCCTGGCGGTCGGCATGCTGGTGGACGGCGCCATCGTGGTGACCGAGTACGCCGACCGCAAGATGTGCGAAGGCCTGGACAAGCGCAGCGCCTACGGCCTCGCCGCCAAGCGCATGGCCTGGCCGATCATCGCCGCCACGGCGACCACCCTCGCCGCCTTCCTGCCGCTGATCTTCTGGCCCGACGTCGTCGGCGAGTTCATGAAGTACCTGCCGATCACCCTGGTCGCGACCCTGACCGCCTCGCTGCTGATGGCGCTGATCTTCGTGCCGACCCTGGGTGCCATTGTCGGCAGGGCCGGCGGCAACGCCGACCCTGAGACCGCGAAGGCCATCTCGGCCGGGCAGGCGATGAACCTGGACCGGGTCCACGGCATGACCGGGGCCTATCTGCGGGTCCTGCACCTGCTGCTGCGGCGCCCGGGCACGGTGCTGCTGGCCGCGGTCATCCTGTTGATCGGGGCCCAGGTCGTCTACGTGCAGTTCGGGAAGGGGATCGAGTTCTTCCCGGACGTCGAGCCGGACAACGCGGCGCTGCAGATCCACGCCCGCGGCAACCTCTCGGTGGCGGAACGCGACGCCCTGCTGCGCCAGGTCGAGGCGCGGGTGCTCGACTTGCAGCGGGAACGCGGCGAGTTCCATGCCATCTACGCCCGCAGCCTCGCCTACTCCGGCCGGGAAGACGACGAAGCGGAAGACATCGTCGGCAAGATCTGGCTCGAGTTCGTCGATTGGCACCTGCGGCGGCCGGCCGACGCCATCATGGCGGATGTCAGGCAACGCAGCGCCGATCTGGCCGGCATCTACGTGGAAACCAGGAAGCAGGAGGCCGGCCCGCCGGTCGGCAAGCCGATTCAGATCGAGATCGCCTCGGACCGGCCGGAGCTGATCGAGCCCGCGGTCCGCAAGATCTACGACAAGCTGCGGCGCATGGAGGGCTTGATCGACATCGAGAACGGCCTGCCGATGCCCGGCATCGAGTGGCAGATCGAGGTCGATCGCGCCGAGGCGGCCAAGTACGGCGCCGACGTCAGCCTTTTGGGCTCCTACGTGCGCATGGTCACCAACGGCATGAAGCTGGGCGAGTACCGGCCGGACGAGAGCGACGACGAGATCGACATCGTGGTCCGCCTGCCCGAGGTCTATCGGACGGTCGACTATCTGGACCAGATCCGGGTGCAGACCAAGACCGGGCTGGTGCCGATCTCCAACTTCGTGACCCGCAGCCCGGAGCCGCGGGTCGGGCTGCTGCGCCGGGTCGACGGCAGCCGCACCATGACGCTGCGCGCGGACGTCGGCTTCGACGCGATGACCGGCGAAAAGATCCTGGCCGACGACAAGGTGAGCGAGCTGAAGACCTGGCTCGCGGCGACCGAGATCGATCCGCGGGTCAAGGTCCGCTTCAAGGGCGAGGACCAGGAGCAGAAGGAAGCCCAGACCTTTCTCATCAAGGCCTTCGCCATCGCGCTGTTCCTGATGGCGATCATCCTGGTCACCCAGTTCAACAGCTTCTACAGCGCCTTTCTGATCCTCTCCGCGGTCGTGATGTCGACGATCGGGGTCATGCTGGGCCTGTTGGTGACCGGCCAGCCCTTCGGTATCGTGATGTCGGGCATCGGGGTGATCGCGCTGGCCGGTATCGTGGTCAACAACAACATCGTCCTGATCGACACCTTCGACCGGCTGAGGGAGAGCGCGCCCAACGGCCGCGAGGCGATCCTGCAGACCGGCGCGCAGCGCCTGCGGCCGGTCCTGCTGACGACGGTGACCACGATCCTGGGCCTGATGCCCATGGTCCTGAGCATGAACATCGACTTCATCGACCGGGCCGTTCAGATCGGCGCGCCTTCGACCCAGTGGTGGCGTCAGCTCTCCACCGCCATCGTCTTCGGCCTCGGCTTCGCCACCCTCTTGACCCTCTTCGTCACGCCCTCCGCGCTGATGCTGCGCGAGAACGTCAGGTCCTGGCGCGACAGGCGCCGCCGTCGCCGCACCGCGCAGGCCGAGGCACCCGGCCCGAGCGCGCCGATGCTCCCGAAAGCCGCCGAGTAGACCGCGGGGAGGCGCTCGGCCAGTCAGTCGTGGAGGTCTTCGGCCGCGGCCTCGGTGCGCAGCGAGCGTGCCTGGACACGGCGGAAACTGCGGTAGGCGAAGAAGATCGAGCCGAGGTAGACCACCCCGGTGCAGAGCATGGTGAGCCAGAGGTTGGACAGCAGGAAGGCGGCGAAGGCGCCGAAGCCCAGCAGGGTCAGCCAGGCGTGACGCATGGGCACCTTCACGCCCTTGAGCGAGAAGGTCGGAAACCGGCTGACCATCAGGCCGCCGACCAGCACGGCCATCAGGGCATTGACCCAAGGCGAGGCGAAGAAGGCGGTGTCGAACTCGAAGGTCGCCACCAGCGGCAACAGCAGCAGCAGGCCCCCGGCGGGCGCGGGCACGCCGGTGAAGTACTGGTGCGACCAGGGCGGCGGATCCTCATCGTCCAGTCCGGCGTTGAAGCGCGCCAGACGCAGGGCGCAGCAGATCGCGAAGACCAGGGCGATCGCCCAGCCGAAGCCCCGCAGGCCTTGCAGGGCCCAGAGGTAGACGATCATCGCCGGCGCGACGCCGAAGCTGACCACGTCGGAGAGGGAATCGAGCTCCGCCCCCAGCTTGGTCGTGCTGCCGACGAGGCGGGCGATGCGGCCGTCGAGGCCGTCGAGCACGGCGGCCAGGACGATGGCGCCGACGGCCATCTGCCAGCGCTCCTCGAGGGCGAAGCGCATCCCGCTGATCCCTGAGCAGAGCGCGAGCAGGGTGATGGCGTTGGGGACCAGCCGATAGATCGGCAGGACCCGCAGCCGCCGTCGCCGCGCGCCGCTCATCTAGCGCGCCTCTCCCGGCCGCGGCCCTTCCTGAGTGGCCAGGTCGGCGAGGACGGTCTCGCCGCCGATCATCCGCTGTCCGACCGCGACCAGGGGCGCGGTGCCGTCCGGCAGGTAGACGTCGGTCCGGCTGCCGAAGCGGATCAGGCCGAAGCGCGCGCCGGCAAGAACCTCCTGGCCCGCCTTCAGGTCGCAGATGATGCGACGGGCGATCAGTCCGGCGATCTGCACGCAGACGACGATCCGGCCGTCCGGGGTCTGCAGGCTGACCGACTGCCGTTCGTTGTGTTCCGAGGCCTTGTCGAGCGCGGCATTGAAGAAGCGCCCGGGATGGTAGGCGGAGGCCAGGACCTTGCCATCGGCCGGCACCCGGTTCACGTGGACGTCCAGCACGCTGAGGAAGACGCTGATCCGGGTCAGAGGGTGCGGCGCCAGACCCAGTTCGGGCGGCGGCGGCGCGCGCTCGATGGCCGTGACCACGCCGTCCGCCGGACTGACAACCAGCCCCTGACGCTGCGGCGTCACCCGCACGGGATCACGGAAGAAGTAAAGGCAGAACAGGGTCAGGGCGACACCGAGCCAGAACACCGGCCCGGAAAACAGGCCCAGGACGACGGTGACCGCCAGCGCGATGCCGATGAAGGGCCAGCCCGCTGGGTGTATGGGGGTGATGACGTATTTCAGCAAGTTCAGTTCCGCGCTGCTCCGAAGCGGCTGCCGTCCCGGCTTGGTCTCGTGAGAACGGGCCCTTGGCCAGTGGTAAAGGCCCCAAGTCCAAGGCCTAGGGCCACAAGGTTAAGCAAATCCAAACCTTGCGCGGCGGCAGAGGTTTTACCGCTCCTTAAATCTGGACTGATAGTTAATGGGACACAATCAGATTTCCACCGCTAGCGAAAGCCCCTCGACATGGAACCAGGTCGGAGCGACACGACCCCGCAGCCCATCGAGTCCGCCATCCCGACCATCGAGGCCCTCGCCAGGCAAAATCTGCCCCTGGAGTTCGGCGCGGTCGAACTCGACGCCGAGGGCCGGGTGGCGCCGCGCGATCCGCAGAAGCCGCTGCAGGTCCGCTTCCACTATCTGGGCGTTCCCTTCGACATCGAGATCTCGGGTGCCGGAAGCGACGAGGTTCGTCTCGCCGCCGATCTGGGCGAACTGCCCTATACGGCCGAATCGCCGCTGGGCCGGCGCTACGCCCAGCGTGCGATCCTCGCCGCCGGCGCCCTGCCCCACGGCCGCATCTTCATCGACAACCGGCAGCACATCCGATTCGAGGCCGCCTGCCCGCGCCCCAGCCCCTTGACCATCAGCCAGGTCTTCGCGGCAATCGCGCTGATGCTGCTGGAAGCCCTGCCGTATCTGCGTTTTCTCACCGAGGTCCTGCCGCAACGCTCCTACCGTCACCGGGCCCAGTAGGTCGCAAGCTGCAGCGGCTGCTCCATTCGGTCGATACGAAATAGATCGAGTTATCTCCGCTCGATTGAATCCGGTCGAGCGGCGCTTGATCTAGTCTTCGGAGGGCAGCACGAAAATCTGGCCGGGATAGATCAGGTCCGGATCGCGGATCTGGTCCTTGTTCGCCTCGAAGATCATGGTATAGCGCTGGCCCGTGCCATAGGCGCCGCGGGCGATCCGCCACAGGCTGTTGCCGGGCTGGACGATGAAGAACTGATCGTCGGACAGCTGGGTCAGCAACTGGGAGCGCGACAGGGGCGTCTGTACCCGGGCGATGACCTTGCCGCCGGCATCGATCTGGTCGATGCGCAACTCGTGCAGCCCCGGCGCCAGGGCCTCTAGGCTTGTGACGCTCCAGCGCCCCTCCCCGCTCACCGTCGCCCCGCCGAGGGGCCGGTTGTCCAGATAGGCGATGACCCTGCCGTCCGGGGTCGCCCGGCCGCTGACGATGAGCCGGCCGGCCACGTCATAGTCGATCGCCTCCAGGACCAGGTCGTTGACCGCGATGCCCTCCCCGCGCGGTGCCTGCAGCACCGTGCTGGGGCCTTCGCCGCTCCTGGGGATCAAGACCGTGACCGGGGTCTGGGCCGGGCCGCCGGCCCCGGCGATCTGCGGCTCGGGCACCGCGATGACCACGACGTCCTCCGATTCGATGCGAATGCCCTCGCGAGTTTCGGCCCAGAGGCTGATCTCATGGCTGCCCGGGGCCAGCGGGAACTCCGAGACGAAGGTCCATTCGCCACGGCGGTTGCTCTCCGTCTGACCGTAGGTCTGGCCGTTGTCGATGATGGTGATCGCGCTGAACGGCGGCGCCCGCCCCGCCATGACCGCGTCACCGTTCGGCTCGACCCGGACCACGTCGAAGCTCGGCGGCACGAGGCCGGACCCGGGCCCCTGGAGCTGCGACCCGGCAGGCGGAAGAGCCGCCGTCTGCGCCCCGGCCGCAGGCTCGCCCTGATCGGTCGCAGCGGGCCCCGGCGCGCTTTCTCCCGCCGCCTCGGCGTCGCCGGCCTCCGCGGCTTGGCCGCCGACGGCCGGCGCAGGCGCCTCCGCGGTCCCGGAAGCTGCGCCGGAGGTAGGCTGCGATGCCACCGGGGCCTCGCCGGCCTGCCGGTCGTGGATTTGCCAGAGGCCAAAGGCTAACAGGGCGAGAAAGGCAAAAACCGCAGCGATAACGACGCTTCGTTTCACCGGTCGCGGTTCCCCAAAGACTTCCAGGCGTTGCCGCCAGATCAAGCAAACTAGTACGCCGAGGAAGCCGGCGCAATCCTAAGCCCATTCAAGGCCCTGGGCGCTCGGGAAGCGATTTCAGGTAAGCGGCGATGGCCTTGCGGTCCTCATCGGTCAGGTGCCCGGTGCCTTCGCGGATCACGTCTTCCATCGCGCCACCGGCCACGTCGCCGTCCGGCATGACCCCGATCTGGAGGAAAAAGGCGATGTCGGCCTCGGACCACTCGCCGATCCCGTCGCCGGGATGGGGCGTGATGTTCGGCACCTTCTGGCCGTCGGGCCCTTCGCGGGTGCCGGCCAGGTGGCGGTCGTCCTGCAGCGCGCCGAGGAGGTTGCGCGGAGTATGGCACTCGCCGCAGTGGCCCAGATGGCGGGTCAGATAGGCGCCGCGGTTCCAGCGGGCGTCCTTCTGGGGATCCGGCTGGAAGGTCCCGGCCTCGAAGAACAGCCACTTCCAAAGGCCTGCCAGGACGCGGAAGCCGAAGGGAAAGACGAGATCGTGCTCCAGGCTGGGCTCGGGAACCGGATCGACGCCCTGCAGATAGACCCAGAGGTCGGCAAGGTCCTGGTCCCGCATGCCGCTGTACGACGGAAAGGGAAAGGCCGGGAAATAGTGACTGCCGTCCGGCGCCTCGCCAAGGCGCATGGCTCTGGCGAAGTCGGTCAGATGCCAGCGGCCGATGCCGTGATCGGGGTCCGGGGTAATGTTGGGCGAATAGAAGGTCCCGAAGGGCGTCTCGAGAGCGCGGCCGCCGGCCAGCGGTCGCGCCCCCGACACGGGGCGGGTATGGCAGGCGTAGCAGCCTGCGGCACGGAAGAGATATTCGCCTTTCGTCGGATCGCCCTGGGCGCCTGCGCTCCTCGCAAGCACCACAAGGCCGGCAACGCCGAGAGCCGCGATCCAGGCGAGGCCGTTCCGCCCCCGCCGTCTGTTGCGGCTCCTGCCCGTCCTGGGATAGCGCAAGGCCGGTCCAATCTACTGCTTGACTCGATATGGCTTGTGGCAAGCGCCGCAGGCCTTGCCGAGATCGCCGAAGGCCACGGCGATCTGCTGCTTGTCGCCGCTGGCGGCGACGCTGGCGAGGTTCGCCGATGCGGTATCGAGCGCCTGTGCCGCCTTCTCGAAGCCGGCCCAGTCCTCCCAGATCTTGGGCAGCGCCGCGGTCTTGTAGCTGCCGTTATCGGTACCCTCGGGAAAGGCCGCGGTCACGGCCTTCGACATGGCGTTGATGCTGTTGGCATGGATCGCCACGTGATCCGTGAAGGAGACCTCGCCCTTCACCACGCCCGCGATCGAGGCCATGTGGCCACCGATCGCCTTCATCACCGCCTGACGGTACTTGATGACGTTCTCGGGCTCGTCGACCGCGAGCGCCTGGGAACTGAGGCCCAGGGCGGCAGCAATGGCCAGGACTGCTGAAAGTTTCTTCATTTTCTCTCCCCTGATTGGAAATCGCGCTACGCTGGCGGGGTAACATCCGGATAAACCCGTGTCCCGGGCCGCTTATTCCCGGTCGCACCGCGCGGCGGGCGGCCGGCTCTTGTCCGGCCGGCTCGAATCAGGGTAACGCGATGATCTTCTCGGCCCAATGAAAGGACGCACTGCCGTGACCGGGATCTCCGCCCTCTGCGTCTACTGCGGTTCCTCCAACCGGGTCGACCCGGGCTACCTCGAGGCGGCGCGGCAGGTCGGCCGGGAGGCCGCCTTGCGCGGCATGGGGATCGTCTTCGGCGGCGGGCGGGTCGGCATGATGGGCGCGGTCGCCGACGGCGCTCTCGAGGCCGGCGGCGAGGCGGTCGGCATCATCCCAGGCCATCTGCAGGAGCAGGAGGTCGGCCACGACGGCCTCACCCGGCTCGAGGTGGTCGAGTCCATGCACGCGCGCAAGATGCGGATGTTCGAACTGGCCGACGCCTTCTGCGCCCTGCCGGGCGGCCTCGGCACCCTCGACGAGACCTTCGAGATCGTCACCTGGAAGCAGCTCGACCTGCACGACGCGCCGGTGCTGCTGGTCAACCTCGGCGGCTATTGGGACCCGCTGTTGACGATGGTCGCGCACCAGGCCGAGGCCGGCTTCGTCCGGCCGCAGCACCAGGGGCTGTTCCAGGTGGTCGACGACATCGAGGCGCTTTTCGCGGCCCTGGAGGCCGCGAGCCCACCCAGTGTCAAGGTGGATTCCCGCAGGCTCTAGACGGCCCGCAAAAGGACACCGATCCGGGCGGGAGCCCGGCTTGCCATGTCGATCCTGGCTGCTATCTTGCCGCGCCGGTCTGCTCGTGCGGGCCCGGGGGGCCGCTGGAGGGAGAAGATGGCGAAGATCGAAGTCAAGACCCCGCTCGTCGAACTCGACGGCGACGAGATGACCCGGATCATCTGGGCCAAGATCAAGGACAAGCTGATCCTCCCCTATTTGGACGTCGACCTGAAGTACTTCGATCTCTCGGTCCAGAGCCGGGACGCCAGCGACGACCAGATCACCGTGGACTCGGCCAATGCGATCAAGCAGTACGGGGTCGGCGTCAAGTGCGCGACCATCACGCCCGACGAGGCACGGGTCGAAGAGTTCGGTCTGAAGAAGATGTGGCGCTCGCCCAACGGCACGATCCGCAACATCCTGGGCGGCACCGTGTTCCGCCAGCCGATCATCTGCAAGAACGTGCCGCGCCTGGTGCCGGGCTGGACCCAGCCGATCGTCATCGGCCGTCACGCCTTCGGCGACCAGTACCGCGCGACCGACTTCCTGGTCCCCGGCCCCGGCAAGCTGACAATGACCTTCACGCCGGCCGACGGCGGCGAGGCGATCAGCCACGAGATCTTCGACTTCCCCGAGGGCGGCATCGCCCTG
>JAKSBE010000017.1 GCA_022361275.1 Kiloniellales bacterium | reverse complement strand
CTTCTTCCATCGGCTCGGGTTCGCCGACGATCTCCTTAAACGCCTCGTCGACGTAGACATGGCACGTCGCACAGGCACAGGCCCCGCCACACTCCGCCTCGATTCCCGGGACGCCGTTGCGAATGGCGTTTTCCATCACGGTCGAACCGTTTTCGGCCTCGACATCGTAAGCGGTTCCGTCCGACGCAATATATTTGATTTTCGCCATCAAGGTTCGCAATATCGGCGGGAAGACAGAGCAGAAGGCGCCGGTCCCAAGCTTCGGCGCCGCCCATATAGGCGATTTCGCGCCTGCCCGCTACCCTGAGTCCCATACCATCGACGGTTTAATCCCATCCGGTCGCTAACGCGTGAGGTAGTCGATGATGAACGCCCGCGTCTCGTCGGCCGTCGCCTCGAGCGCGGCGACGTCGGCGTCGGAGCGCAAACTGCTCGCGCAAATCCGATCGGCGGCCTGTGCCAACTCACCGGCCCCGATGGCCGTCGCCGAGCCGAGAATGCTGTGGGCGGCATCGCGCAGAGATTGGAGATCGGTGCTTACGCGAAGCCGGGTGACCTGTATGTCTATCTGGCGCACGAACAACTCGAGCACTTGCCGCTGCAAAGCAGGGTCCTCGAAGGTCTGCCGTGAAAGATGTTCGAGGTCGAGCATTTGGTTACGGCGCGACAGCGGTACGGCAATCATTGATTGTCATCATTCTAATTTACCTATCTCAGATGGCAACCAGTTTCCCGATGCTTAACCATTGGCAGTGATCTTTTGATCGTCCGATTTCGGATTTTCAACGGCAATCGGGAAAATTTTCTTAATTTATCGTTAACGCGGTTTCAACGCCTGTCTACCGGCTTGTCAGATCAGTTCAGGGAATGCCCGCAAGAGGCTCAACAATTGGGCCTATCATCGAAATCCGCTCCGCCGGAGTTGAACAACCGGCGAACCGTCAAAGTCCCGGGTATCGCGTTCCCAAACCGCGGCTCGATCTGCCCGCTCAAACCGCAGGATTCCAAGGCTTTCCGATCGGATCTGGGGCGATTGGAGCCAAACAGTGGCACCCGCCCCGTCTGTGGTCGGGACCTTCCTGGAGGCGCCGCCCAAGGGGTCTCAGACGTGTCCGGTGCCACGCCGCCCCGCGGCTTGCCGGCAGGCGCTGCACCACCGGCGGCGGTCGGCCGGGTCCAGGGTTTGAATCGGCATTCTCAGGGTCGTGAAACTTTGACGGTTTCTTTAGTTTTCTTGTTCACCTGCCATCAATGTGCCATTAGGATAGTCTAGCGGCAAGGGTTATGGAGGCCCCAGCCTGGCCGGTATTGCCGGCCTGAACAAGCTGCAACCGGCCGTAGCGGGAGGGGAGCGTTTGGCGCTGACTAGGCGCAACTTCCTATTACGGGCGTTTGTTCGTGCTAACCGGGTGTGTACTGCCCGGTAGCGGCCGACATGGTTATGAGTACGGGCGCGAGGCGAGAGCATGGCAACGAATCCAAGAGCGAAGAATCCAAACGACGCGGCGCTATCGGCCGTTGAGGAGGCATTAAGGCTTGATTTCGGCGGACCCGAGGAGGATAGCGCTTCTGCTCCCACAGAACGCCCCGGTCCGCCCAGGCCTGGCCCGCGGCGCGAACGGCGCGCCGAGCCGCCACGTCCGGCAGACGTAGCAAGACCGGCCGGCGAGCCGG
>JAKSBE010000257.1 GCA_022361275.1 Kiloniellales bacterium | reverse complement strand
CGTAGTCGACTCGCGTGCCGATGGCTGCGGCGCTCGCCCCGTCCGAAACCCCATAGTTTTCTTCTTCACGTCTAGCACTCCAGCTCGTTGTCCAGGTCCCGCTCAGCCCCGATCCAGACGTCGAGACTCACTTCACGGAAATCCTTGACCTCGTCCAAGAACTCCAGAAGCTCCTGGGCCAGGAGGTCACGACAATGCCGAGGCCGCCGTGGCCGGCAAGAACCTGAAAGCACAGCTATTTATCTTCCCTGTCAGTGCGCTCGGGATTGATGACTATACGCTTAACCAGTAAGTCCAGCTCCTCGCTGTGGTATAGATCCAGGCACTTCAGGAAATCGAAACGAACACCCTTGATTTCCGATTCGACCAGAGGGTTGTGATAGTCGCGCGCCAAATACTTGGCCACCAACCGGACGACCACGTCATACGGATTCTTTTCCCAGTCGTAATATGTCCAATCGCGCAAGGCGCTAGCGCTGCTCCCGGCGTCTTTAGCCCCCTCCGGTTCGTTTCTATAGGCCGTGGCGACGCACTCAGCCAACACCATATCCTTGTAATTCTGCGCGTAGGTTCTGCTACCCCCCTGGGGTGATGTGATCGCCTCATCCTTCGCATGACTGACCGATGCCGAAAGTGCAAAGGCCGCAAACAGGATACGTACCAGGCCCCACTTCATGGCAAGCTCCAGAAGTTTGCGTGATCTGTGCGATACTGCACTCCAGGTTCGTTGAAATAGCAGTGGTCATAGCAGGTGCTGCCGTTGAACAACGTTGCATGGCCTAGAGCGTCTGTCCAACCGGACACTTCAAATAGGATCACTCCCTGCTTGCCTGCGAGTATGCCACCACCAGAGGGCGGATAGTCCACGACCTCAGCTTCGCCCCACTGCTGTTTCAGAAAGGCAATCAGGTCCTTGACCCGATAAAAGTACCAACTCTTATCCGCACCGGATACAGTTTTCCCAGCCATGTAGGGTATGAGCATACCCGCTTGATTCAGGATATAGCTTAGGCGCACCGCACATGTGTTGTGCCAACGCAGCCTAGGGTCTCGGCTGTTGATGTTTGCCGCAACTTTACCTCCGATGACCTACGCCACCTTGGCCGCCGGGTTCGTTGGATCATAAATTTGCCTGGAAGCCGTCCAGGCAGCCAAAAAAGACGGTCTGGTCATTTGTCAGCTTTGTTTTCAGGCATCAGCAGAATCGTCGGTGTAATGGCCGTGGAACGCGCGCGGCTGCCTCAAGGTCTTCATGACTTTCTTGGCACCGCCGCTCTGCCAGCGGCTGTATCACGTTCGCCGTCCGAAACCCCATAGTTTTCTTCTTCACGTCTAGCGCTCCAACTCGTCGTCCAGGTCCCGCGTCGCGATCCTGTTCGCGGGACCTCAACGCTTCGAGGCGGCGGCCCCGCCGGTTGATCTCTTCGGCCAGGCGCGCGGCCAGAGCGGCGCGGGCGGGATCTCGGACGCTGCCGGCGGCACGCTTCACCGCCTGGAGCATTTTCTCCAAGTCCGGCCGTTCCTGATCACTCGCCCGTCCGTCTTGTACGGGAGCTTTCGCCATGATCCTTCCTTCCCTCACCGCTCGATCTGCTGTTCCCGCCGGCTCTGGCGCCGGCTGCCGGCGGCTGTTGCCGCCGCTGCGCGTGCCCGCTCGACCAGTGCCGGATCGCGTACGTCCTTAGCCATCCGGCCGAGGGCGCGCGCGGTCGTTTGCAGATAGGGCTCGGCCTGCGCCTGGCCTGGTGGCCGCTCCCCTCCCCTCCCCCGCGGCTCGAGCTTATCAGCCAGGGTCTGCCGGGGCGACCGGGGAACCGGCATCGATCGCGCGTAGTCGGCCAGGGCCGCGGCCGTCTCCATCGCCTGAACCCGGCGCTGCGGGTCGTTGAGCTTCGCCGCCTCGGCGGCCACGGCGGCCGCGTGGCGCGCGTAATCGACCCGCTCGCGGCCGTTCGTCGCCGCCTGCCGGTGCTCGAGCTCCGTCTCTGCCCCCTTGCCTGCCCCTTTGCCTGTACGTGCGGCCGTAGCCGCCCGGTCGACCTCCGGCACCTGGCCCCGCCGGCGGATCTGATCGACCGGGCTCCTGGCTGCCTTCCGGCCCTTGCCGCGGGCATAGCGCGGGCTGGCGTCGAGCATGATCCCCTGCTCCTTGGCTTTCTCGGCCATCCGCTCGCGCCAGCGCTGGAGCACGGCGCGATCGGTGCGGAGCTGCTTGCCGTTCTCGCCGCGCATCTTCACGACCGCATGAAGATGGTAGTGCTTCGTATCGTCATGGGCGGCGAAGACGTAGCGATGGTTCTCGCCAAAGATGTCGGCCAGGAAGGCCCGCGCCGCCGCTTCGGCCGCCTGCTTGTCGGTTCCGGCCGGCAAGGACACAACCAGCGCCATAGCGTCGCGGCCATTCTTCCGCTGCGTGAAATCGACCGACCAGTCCTCCGCCAACTGCCGGATCTCGGCTTTGCCGACGATGATCTCGCCCCGCTCCGTCTCCAGGCGGTCGGCGTTCTCCCGCGCCGCATACTCCATCCGTTCGATGACTTTCTTCAGGCCCTTGTTGTAACTCGTGACCTTCACCACGGCCTGCGGCAGGCGCTTGGCGACCCGGGCGCGCTGTTTCAACGATCCGGACCACCCGCCACCTTTCATCGTCGGCCAGCTCCGTCTTTCGCTGCCGCGGCTGCTCGGCGTCTTGGACGGACGGCCCCGCTTGTAATCCTCAAGCGGGGCCTTCTCCTGATCGCCTGCGAACCGGCTCGACCGCCCGCCCGGATTCTTCATGACGGTATCTCCACGTAGGCCACGCTGCGCTTGCGGGCCGTTTCAACGGCGCCACGGTAGAGGCACCGGACCGTCTCGACCCGGGTGGCGACGTCGCGCAGCTCGTCACCGAGCTCGGCCGCGGCGAAGTGCTCGCCCCGCTGCGCCAGCTTGGTGAGCTGGTTGAGGTTGCGGCCGATCGCGGCCAGCTCCCGATGGGCGGCGCGGATCTCGGTCAGGCCGTCGTCGAAATAGTCCGGCGTTCCGTTAGCCAGCTCGCGGATCATGCGCCGGAGGATGCGGCTCGGCCGCACCCCAGCGCGCTCGGCGCGGGCCAGCAGTGCCGCTTT
>JAKSBE010000378.1 GCA_022361275.1 Kiloniellales bacterium | reverse complement strand
TGAGGTCATCCCCATCATCAATGATGTGGCCACGAAGTTCACCAACGTCGTGCTCACGCAGGATTGGCACACGCCCGGGCACGCTTCGTTCGCGTCGAGCCATGACGGCAAGGAGCCGTTCGAGACGGCTGAGCTTTCCTACGGCCCGCAGGTGCTTTGGCCCGATCACTGCGTGCAAGGAACCGAGGACGCGCAATTGGCGGCGGGCCTTAACATCCCGCATGCGCAGATGATCATCCGCAAGGGCTACATTCCCGAAATCGACAGCTATTCAGCTTTCCCCGAGGCAGATCGCGAGCGCCGCACCGGCCTCACCAGCTATCTGGAAGAGCATGGTGTCGAAGAAGTGTTTGTCGTCGGCCTTGCGACCGACTTCTGCGTCAGCTGGACCGCGCAGGACGCCCGCGACGCCGGTTTCTTCGTCACCGTCATCGAAGATGCCACCCGCGCCATCGACCTCAACGGGTCGCTTGAAGCGGCCTGGGCCGAAATGGAGGCTGCGGGGGTTCGCCGTCTTCAATCCTCGGACTTGGCTTAGGAACTCGCTCCTGCGGAAATGAGACGGCGCCTCAATAGCTGACAACTGTCAGATAGGTGCAATCCTGAACGTTAAACAGAAAAGTTTTGTATTTTGCGCCGCACTGTGCCCAACAGCGCCAGCCGTCTACACAGTTACGGCCAACAAGTGTGGTTTTCGGTGGTTGCGTGCCCGGGGTTTGAGCATTCCCAAACGCCGCTCTCTATGGTCGCCTGAAAGGCAGAATCTTCGGCAGATCCAGTGCTGCGCCGTTGCCAGGTATTGTCAAATCGATCCCCAAGTGAACCACAAACCAACCACAAGTGAAGCAAAATCGGGTTGATGCGCGAGGGTTAACTGGTTGATTTTATCTGATTCTCCGGAAGGCCAAAGATGGGATTTCTACTTTGCTGTTGCGACGCTCGCATCGAACGTCTTCCTTGCCAGCCCAGAACTGCGAATTTCGCTCCTGTTGGCGAAACCCAATCGCCCCCGGCGTTTTCAACTCCGGGGGCGATTTTTTGGACCGGTTCACTTGATCGCTAGGATGTCGAAGTTGCTGACATTCGCCACGACACCGGCATCCCAGCCGCCCGCGACCAGCACCGAGGCCTGCTCCTTCAGCAGCCCTGCGACCTTGCCGGCGAAATGCGCGTCTCGGCCCGAATTGTCGGCAAAGATATCGAAGATCGCGAAGTTGGTCTCGTCGACTTGCAGCGCCACCCAGAACAGGGTCT
>JAKSBE010000464.1 GCA_022361275.1 Kiloniellales bacterium | reverse complement strand
GTCAGCTTGGCGCTTTCCGGGATGAAGTCGCTCCAGGCGTCGCCGGGCACCTCGCCCTCGGTCGACCAGACCGTCTCGATCATGCCGTCGTCCTGGATCTCGCCGATCAGCACCGGCTTGGAGAGGTGATGGTTGACGTTCATCACCGCCGTGCCGCCGGTCAGGTTCGGCACCGTCTGGCCGTACATGGCCTGGCGCACCGCGTCGACATCGGTCGAGCCGGCCTGCTTGACCGCCTGGGCCCACATCTTGAAGCCGATGTAGGTCGCTTCCATCGGGTCGTTGGTCACCCGGTCGCTGTCGCCGATGAAGGCGTGCCACTGCTCGATGAAGGCGTCGTTGGCCTTGGACTCGACGCTCATGAAGTAGTTCCAGGCGGCGAGATGGCCGACCAGGGGCCCGGTGTCGAGGCCGGCCAGTTCCTCCTCCCCGACGGAGAAGGCGACGACCGGGATCTCCTCGGCGGCGATGCCCTGGTTGCCCAGCTCCTTGTAGAAGGGCACGTTGGCGTCGCCGTTGATGGTCGAGACCACCGCGGTCTTCTTGCCCTGGGAGGCGAAGGCCTTCACCTCGGCGACGATGGTCTGCCAGTCGGAATGGCCGAAGGGCGTGTAGTCCTCCATGATGTCGGCGTCGGTGATGCCCTTGGCGTTCAGGAAGGCGCGCAGGATCTTGTTGGTCGTGCGCGGATAGACGTAGTCGGTGCCGAGCAGCACGAAGCGCTCGGCGCCGCCGCCGTCCTCGCTCATCAGGTACTCGACCGCCGGGATCGCCTGCTGGTTCGGCGCGGCGCCGGTGTAGAAGACGTTGCGCGAGCTCTCCTCGCCCTCGTACTGCACCGGGTAGAAGAGCAGGCCGTTCAGCTCCTCGAAGACCGGCAGGACCGACTTGCGCGAGACCGAGGTCCAGCAGCCGAAGACCGCGGCCACCTTCTCCTTCTCCAGCAGCTCGCGCGCCTTCTCGGCGAAGAGCGGCCAGTCGGAGGCCGGATCGACCACCACGGCCTCGACCTTC
>JAKSBE010000229.1 GCA_022361275.1 Kiloniellales bacterium | reverse complement strand
TCTTGCCCAACTCCTCAAGCTGCAGGCGATAGAGCCGCGCCGTGACCTTGGCGGTCTTGACGATGTCCTTGACCAGCGCCGGCGTCAGGAGGCCGCCGTCGAAGGCCGCCCACATCTTCTCCAGGTGCCGGTCGTCGTTCTCGCCGTGGTAGAGCAGGAAGCTCACCTGCTCCGGCGCCAGGCCGAGCTGGTCCTGGAAGGCCTTGCCCCACTTCAGGGCGAGGCGGTTGCCCAGACCCTCGATGACGAACATGGCGCCCAGGAGGTCGATCGGGTTCTCGCGGCTGGCCTTGTGGAACATCCAGGCCGAGAGCGCCTCGGAGCCGATGTTCTTCTCGGCGTTCTGGATCATCTCCAGGCTGCCGCCGACGGAGACGTAGTTGCGCTCCAGCATCTGGAAGTCGCGGTGCTCCTCGTGGGCGTGGCCGAGGAAGGTCGAGCGCAGGTCGAAGCCCTCGGCGGTGATGTTGGAGGCGGCGCGGGCGATCCAGCGCGCGCCCTCGACGACCTGCTGGCGCAGGTTCAGGAGCACCAGCTTGTAATCATCGAGGCGCAGCTTGCCGCGGTTCAGCTTGTCGATGATCGGCACCCGGTTCAGCTCGGCCTCGAAGTCGGACCAGACGAGGGTGAGCTGCCGGACCAGCGAGGCCTTGAGCGCCGCAGCCGAAGGTCCCTCTTCCGCTGTAGCCGCAGCCGGCGGCGGGGACGGCAGGTCGACCCGGATGCCCGTCGCCTCTCCCTCTTCCGGCCCGACCACGGTCAGCAGCATGGTGGCGACGATGAAGCGGCCGCTTTCGGGGACCACGCAGAGGATCTTCTGGCCGGGCGCCAGGGCCCGCTCGTTGAAGAGCTCCTCCAGCATGATAAAGATCGAGGCCGAGCCGGTGTTGCCCTTGCTGGCCAGGTTGGAGAAGAGCCTGTTCTCGTCGATCGGGCAGCCGGCCTCGGCCGCGGCCCGGAGTGTCTTGCCGCGGAAGACCTCCGAGGAGAAGTGGTAGAGGGCGTGATCGATGCCGTCCGGATCGACGCGGCCGGCCTCGACCAGCTCGAAGTAGCGGCGCACGCCGAGCAGGACGATGTTGTCCAGCAGCTTCAGGTCCTGGCGCAGGTGGAAGGCGCCGTCGGCGACCGCCTCCCGGAGGCTGGGATAGTTGCTCCAGGGCAGGCCCGGCCGGTTGCCGCCGTTCTTCAAGGCCCCGCCGTACATGCAGGTCTCGAAGCGGCCGGCGTAGGACACCAGGTCGACGAACTCGACCCGCAGCGACACCCCCTGGCGGTTCGGCCGGTCCTCCAGGACCATGGCGCCGGCGCCGTCGGAGAGCATCCAGCGCAGGAACTCGCTGTCGGTGCTGGTCTCGGCCCCTTCCAGGTAGCCGGCGCGCAGGAAGCGGCTGGCGAACTCCGAGGCGCAGACCAGGCCGTTGCGGCGCTGGCCGCCGAGGATGTTCGACCAGGCCGACTTCACCGCCATCATGCCGCTGGCGCAGAAGCTGAGGAAGCTGGCGATCTCGGCCTCGGGCAGGCCCAGCTCGCCCTGGACCTGGCTGGCGAAGCCGGGGGCCAGGAGGTCGCCCTGGGAGGAGGCGGCGGCCAGCATCTCCAGCTCGCCCAGGGTCAGCTCGCTGCGCCCCAGGGCGTCGCGCGCCGCGGCCGCGGCCATGCCGGCGTTGCTGTGCAGCGGCCGGCCGGCCCGGTCGAGCGCGTAGTGGCGGGTGGCGATGCCGTTCTGGCGCAGCGCCTTGGTCTTGATCCGGCGCTGCCGGGCGTCGAGGGGGCCGAGGTAGCCCTCGACCGCGTCGTTGCCGACCGGGTCGCCCGGCAGGAACTTGCCGAGCGCGGTGACGTAGGCGCGCCGATCCGCCGGAGGCATTACAAGCGCCGTCATGCCGCCTGCTCCCCCAGGATCTCGCGGCGCGCCAGCTCCCTGGCCGCGACGTGATCGGTCTTGCCCGTGCCCAGGACCGGCAGGCGCTTCACCGTCAGGATGGTCTTGGGGATCATCAGCTCGGTCGCGCCCTGGCTGCGGCCCCAGTCGCGCAGGGCCGGCAGGGCCGCGTCCGCCTGCTCGGTCACCAGGACCAGTTGCTCGCCCTTGCGCGCGTCCGGCAGGCTGACCACGGCGTGCAGGCTGTCGGGCCAGAGGCCGCCGGCCAGAGTCTCGACCGCGGAGAGGGAGACCATCTCGCCGGCGATCTTGGCGAAGCGCTTGGCCCGGCCGAGGATCCGGAGGTAGCCCTCGGCGTCGATGTCGACGATGTCGCCGGTGTCGTACCAGCCGTCGGGCGGCGGCTCGAGCTGGCCGGGATTCTCGGCCCGCAGGTAGCCGAGCATGACGTTGGGGCCGGAGACCGAGAGCCGCTGTCCTTCCGCGATGCCGGGCACCGGCTCCAGCCGCGCCGCCATGCCGGGCAGCAGGCGGCCGACCGTGCCGGCCCTATAGTTCATCGGCGTGTTGACCGCGAGGACCGGGGCGCACTCGGTCGCGCCGTAGCCTTCGAGGATCCGCTTGCCGAACTTCTCGACCCAGGTGCGCTGGGTCTCCTCGCGCAGCTTCTCGGCACCGGCGAAGACGTGGCGCAGGGCGTAGAAGTCGTAGGGATGCGCGACCCGGGCGTAGCCGGTCAGGAAGGTGTCGGTGCCGAAGAGGATGGTCGCGTTGATGGCGTAGGCGACCTCCGGGACGATCCGGTAGTGCAGCGGCGAGGGGTAGAGGAAGGTCCGGGTCCCGGCGAAGAGCGGCAGCAGCAGCCCGCCGGTCAGCCCGAAGGCGTGGAACACCGGCAGGGCGTTGAGGACCACGTCGGTCGGGTTGAAGTCGACCCGGGCCGCGAGCTGGTTGCAGTTGGCCAGGATGTTGGCGTGGCTGAGCACCACGCCCTTGGGCGTGCCCTCGGAGCCGGAGGTGAAGAGCACCACCGCCGGGGCCTGGGGATCGCGGCTCGCGCCGTGCCGGCCGAAGCGCAGCATTGCGCGCCGCCAGAGCCCGCGCAGCTTGTCGCCCAGGCCCAGGCTCTCGCGCAGGTCCTCCAGGTAGACCAGCTCGACCTCTTCGGCGAGGGCGGCCGCGGTCTCCTCCAGGCGCGCCATCTCGACGAAGCGCCGCGAGGTGTAGACGGTCCGGATCTCGGCGGCCTTGCAGGCGGCCAGCAGGTTCGCGGGACCGGCGGTGAAGTTGAGCATGGCCGGGACCCGGCCGAAGGCCTGCAGCCCGAAGAAGGTGACCGCGACCGCGGCGGCGTTGGGCAGCAGGACGCCGGCGGTGCCGCCCTTCGGCACCTGGCGCGCCATGCGGGCGCCGAGCACCAGGCTGCCGAGCAGCAGCTTGTCGTAGTGCAGCGGCTCGCGGTTGATGTCCTCCAGCACCTCGGCCCGGCCGCCCTGGACGGCGCGCGCCTCGAGCAGCGCCCCGAAGAGGCTGGCGGTCTTGCGGTTCTGGGTCTCGAAGATCATCTGCGACATGACGTCGTAGAGCTGCCGGCCGATGACCTGGCGCCGGCGCCGGCCCTTGAGCTCCGCCGGCACCTCGAAGCGGCGCGGCGCCAGCACGGTGACGGTGATCTTGGGGAAGAGCCGCCGGCGCAGCTTGCCCTTGAGCCGGGTGAAGGGACTGTGCTGGGCGCCCTCGATCCGGACCGGGACCACGGTCGCGCCGGCCTTGTCGGCGACCATGCCGGGGCCGTCGTAGACCTTCATCAGCGAGCCGGTCACGGTCAGGCGGCCTTCCGGAAAGATCACGCAGTGCTTGCCCTTGGCGACCTCGCGGATCAGCGACTTGGTAGAGAGCGGCCGGGTCGGGTCCATGGGGAAGGCCTCGACCAGCTTCATGAAGGGCCGCACCCACCAGCGCTGCGCCATGTGGGTGTCGATGGCGAAGAGCGGCCGGCCGGGCAGCAGCGCGGCCAGCAGCGGGCCGTCTAGGAAGGAGGCGTGGTTGACCACGATGACCGCGGTGTCGCCGGCGGCCTTGAGGTGCTCCAGCCCGCGGACCTCGACCCGATAGAGCAGCCGGAAGATCCCGCCGACCAGGCCCTTGACCACGTGGTGCGACAGCAGGCGGCAGGCCTTGACCGCGACCAGCACGTTGGCGAGCGCGACGACCAGGAAGATTTCGGCGATGCTGAAGCCGAACTCCAGAAGGAGATAGCTGGCGCCCGCGGCCGCGACCATGAAGAGCGCGTTGACCACGTTGTTGCTGGCGATGGTCCGGGCCCGTTCCTGGGGCTCGGCCTCGCTCTGCAGGATCGCATAGAGCGGCACGATGAAGAAGCCGGCGGCGGCGGAGAGCAGCAGCAGGTCTATCAGGATCCGCCAGGCACCGGGCGAGGCCAGGTAGCCGGCCAGCGCCAGCTCGGCGCCGACCGGCGCGAGGCGCACGCTGGCGAAGTAGAGGTCGAGCGAGAAGACCGCCATGCCGAGCGCGCCGAAAGGCACGCTGCGGGCGGAGATCTCGCCCTTCAGCAGGCGCTCGCAGAGGATCGAGCCGAGCGCGATACCGACGGAGAAGACGGTCAGGAAGAGGGTCAGGACGTCCTCGTCGCCGCCCAGCTCGGTCTTCACGTAGCTCGGCGCCTGCGTCAAGAAGACGAAGCCGACCAGCCAGAACCAGGAGATGCCGAGGATCGAGAGGAAGACGGACTCCTTCTCGGCGGCGTGGCGCAGCAGCCTCACCGTCTCGCCGAGGACGTTGTAGTTGACCTTGAGCCGGGGCGCCGCCGCCGGCACTCGGGGGATCGCCAGGCTGGCCAGCCAGCCGGCGGCGGCGACGCCCAGGACCAGGCCGATCACCAGGTCGCTGCCGTTGCCGCGCAGGATGGTCTGGGCGCCGGCGATCATGCCGATGAGGATGGCCAGGGAGGTCCCGGCCTCGATCACCGCGTTGCCGGTGACCAGCTCGTCGCGCTTCAGTTGGTCGGGCAGGATGCCGTACTTCAAGGGCCCGAAGAAGGCCGACTGCAGGCCCATGAAGAAGAGCACGGCGAGCAGGAACTCCGGGCGTTCGGTCGCGAAGCCATAGGCCGCCAGGCCCATGACGCCGAGCTCGAGCAGCTTCACCGCCCGGATCAGGCGCGCCTTGTCGAACTTGTCCGCGAGCTGCCCGGCGGTGGCCGAGAAGAGGAAGAAGGGCAGGATGAAGAGGCCGCCGGCCAGGGTGACCAGGAGCTTGCCCTGCTCCGGGTCCTGCACCAGGCGGAAGGTGATCAGGGTGACCAGCGCGGTCCGGAAGAGGTTGTCGTTGAAGGCGCCCAGGAACTGGGTGACGAAGAGCGGCAGGAAGCGCCGGCTCCGCAGGATGTGATAGGCAGACTTCGACATCGTGTTCCCCCCAATGAATCAGAAGTCGTCGGTCTTGGAGGCCGGCAGCAGCCGGCCGCCGTCGAGGAAGCCGCGGGTCGCGGCGATGGCATCGCCGTTCCGGGCGATGAAGGTGTGCAGGGCCTCGACCCGCAGCGCCGCGTCGCCGCCGTCGAGCGGCGTCTCGACGACGCGGACCACGCCGTCGTCGTCGCCCGGCAGCAGCGGGTTGTAGCCCTCCCCCGCGCAGCAGCCGCCGGCGATGATGCCGAGCGCGACCTCCGCCGGCAGGGCCGCGGGCAGCGGCTTGCCTTCCGCCAGCTCGGCGAAGCTGGGTCCGAGGACGAAGCGGGTCGGCGTCCAACGGTCGAGCCTGCGGGCGATCAACGCGCCCTGGTTGGGCGGCGCCAGCATGACCACCGGCCCCAGCGCAACCCGCGCGCGCCAGGCCGGATCCCGGGCCAGGGCCGCGCGCAGGACGAGCCCGCCGAGGGAATGGGTGACGAAGGAGACCCGGGAGACCTGGGGATGACGGTCAAGCAGCGCGTTCAGCCAGCGGCCGTGCGCCTCTATGCCGGCGGTGAGGCTGGGATAGCGCAGGGCGATCACCTGCCGGCCTTCAGATTCCAGGGCCGGCTGCAGATCGTGGAACATCCGCGGCGTGCGGCCGAGGCCGTGAAGCAGGATCACCAGCTCGCCGGCGGACTCCTCGGGCCGCAGCGCCAGGTAGGCCGCGCGGCAGGCTTCGCCGAAGCCGCGCTCCGCCGCCGCGCCGGCGGGATCGAGAACCCGGCAGCGCCCAGTCACGGCCTGGACCTGCAGCCGCCAGCCGGCCGTGAATTCCCGGTCCTGCCAGAGCTGGGTCTCGGCGAAGGCGGCGGCGCCGACGGCGGCGAGCAGCGCGACCGCCAAGAGGCCACGGCGCAGCCGGCGGCCCAGTCTGGAGCCTCTGCGGGTTAAAGGAGACATGGACCTAATCCGCCGCTCCGCTGAGGGCCAGCCAGCAGGCCTCGGTCAGGCGCTCGGACAGCGCCGTCATCGGCGCGTCGATCTGACCGTAGACCTTGAAGAGCGCGGGCTGCAGGACGATGCCGAAGACCAGCGCGTTGGCGACGTCGGGGTCCTGGGCCGGGATCTCGCCGCGCTGGACCGCGTCCTCGATAACGTCGCGCAGGACCCGGACCGGCGTCCTGGCGTCGGCCGGCATCTTCTGCAGCTGGCCGTGCTGAACCAGAAGCAGGAAGCGGAACATGTCCGGGTCCTCCTCGAAGAGCACGCAGAAGGCCCCGACCATGGCTGCGAGCTTCCGGCGCAGGCCGGTCTCGCGGCCCTGCAGCTCGTCGATCTCACCCGCCAGGCGCAGGTAATTGGCCGAGAAGAGCTCGTGCACCATGGCGTCCTTGCCTTCGAAATGGCGATAGATCGCGCCTTCGGAGATGCCGGCCCCCGCGGCGATGTCGCGGGTCGTCGTCTGGTCGACACCCTTTTCGGCAAAGAGCTTGAGCGCCGAGCTTTCGATCTTCGCTTTCGTCGCCAAGGCTCGTGGCATGGCTTTCCTCCCGAAGTAAGTGAACACTCACTTGCGTATTCCGGACCTCGACTTCAAGCCCCCCGGAGGTCTTTTTCGCCACCAGCAGCGACAAATCTGTGGCAACCCGCCCCAGCTTTACGCTGGGAGTCCTTTGGGTCACAGTGCCGGGCGAGATCCGCCAAATGCCTGACTCTCCAGGATAAGCGCAGGACCACAGGTCCAAACCCTAAGCAAGACTGAGCAAAATGAACCAATCGTTAACCAAGACCGGGCGAGAGCCGCGCCTGGAGTCCTTCCACTGGGGCAGCATGACTTGGCTTCTGGACGCGGAGAGCTGCGCCGGGGCCGAACTCAGCCTGGCCCGCATGACCCTGGAGCCCGGCCGGGCAGCCCCGAGGCACCGCCATCCGGACTGCCAGGAGGCGCTGCATCTTCTGTCCGGAAAGGTCGAACTGCGGGTCGGCGGCGAGTCCCGCCTGCTGGAGGCGGGGGAGTCGGCTCTAATCCCCGAGGGCGCCGCCCACGATCTGCGGAACCCCGGCGGCCGACCCGCCGTGCTGATGATCGCCTACGGCTCCGGGACCAGACGTTACGAAGCGCTCGCCTCGTGTGGTGGGTCCTAATACCAGGGCATTATCCGATCAGACGGAATCGTTTTTGCAGTCCATCTGGTCGAATGGAATACCCCAAATTCAAACGAGTCTTAGCGCACTATTCCCGACGCCTGGACAGACACAAAGGCATTTCCCCGAGATATTTGCGAGAAAAAGATTGGCCGATATTTGCCCTCGTTGCGCGGTATTTTTTCCACCTTTTAGATGGTCATGTATTCTTAATTCGCACCCACTTAGCCTCTCCTTTCCTGTACTCGAAGGACCCAAGAGTTGGAACCGGCGACAGCAGAAGAGTAGAGAGGATAGCCGAATGACAGCCACCATCCTGCCGATGGACAACACCGCCGTCGCCTTCCCCGAGCGACGCCGGAACCAGCGCCAGACCTGCAACATCAAAGCCTGCGTGGTGCAGTGCGGCTTCGAGTACGCCTGCGTCCTGACCAACATCTCCACGGGCGGCGCCTGCCTGATCTCGCCCTGCCTGCTGGAGGAGATGCAACTCCTGCGCCTCGAGATCGTCGGCTTCGGCGGTGTCACCGCGGTCGTGCGATGGACCGAGGACGGCGAAACCGGCGTCGAGTTCCACAGCGATCCCGACACCGTCAGCCGGCTCGGCAACTTCCTGGAGCGCGCCGCCGCGCAGCCGGAAACGACAGCCGGCAGCTGCTGACCCGAACAACG
>JAKSBE010000313.1 GCA_022361275.1 Kiloniellales bacterium | reverse complement strand
GAGGAGCCCAAGCTCAACTTCTACAACTGGGACACCTACATCGGCGAGGACACGCTGGACGACTTCAAGGACGCCAGCGGGATCGAGGTCAAGATGGACCTCTTCGCCGACAACGACGAGCTCTTCGCCAAGCTCAAGGAAGGCAACCCGGGCTACGACGTGATCGTGCCGACCAACGACTTCGTCGAGCGCATGATCACGGCCGACATGCTGGTGCCCCTGGACCACGCCAAGATCCCGAACTTCGGGGCCAACGTCGACCCGGCCTTCCAGGAGGCCCGGTTCGACCCCGGCCGCAAGTATTCGATGCCCTACATGTGGGGCACCCAAGGCATCGGCTATCGCAAGTCCAAGGTCTCGGCCGTGCCGGAGAGCTGGAAGGCGCTGCTGGATTCCGACGAGTACGCGGGCCGGATCGCGCTCTTGAGCGAAGCCCGGGCGGTCTTCGGTGTGGCGCTGAAGTACCTCGGCTATCCCTACAACGCGACGGACGCGAAGCAGATCGCCGAGGCCGAGGCCCTGCTCACCAAGCAGAAGCCGCACATCAAGACCTTCGCCGAAGACAACGGCCAGGACCTGCTGCTGTCGGGCGAGGTCGACCTGACGATGGAGTGGAACGGCGACATTCTCCAGGTCATGGCGGAGGACGACGACATCTCCTACGTCGTGCCCAAGGAAGGCAGCCTGGTCTGGCAGGACACGCTCTGCATCCCCACGGGCGCGCGGCATCCGGAGAACGCCCACAAGTTCATCAACTACCTTCTGGACGCCGAGGCCGGCGCCGCGATCGCCGACTTCATTCAGTACGCCACGCCCAACAAGGCGGCCAAGGCTCTCTTGCCCGCCGAGTATACCGAGAACCCGGCGATCTTCCCGAGCGAGGAGACCCTCGCCAACTGCGAGGCCGCGCTCTATCTCGGCGAGCAGACGCAGCGGGTCTACGACGAAGCCTGGACCCGGGTCCTCGCCGCCTGACGTCGGCTAGGAGACGCGGTCCCGCCCCGGCGGGGCCGCTTCCGGCTCCCGGGGCGCGAGGCAGAGGGCGAAAGGCGGGGTGGGCATGGAGAGCTGGCGGCGAAACCCCCTGGTCTTCTGGGTCATCAACCTGCCGCCGACCCTGTGGCTGTTCCTGTTTTTCCTCATCCCTCTGGGCCTGATCTGGGTCTTCTCCTTCGGCGAAAAGCGGGGCGTCGTCGATATCGAGGTCACCTGGACCCTGGCCAACTACCTGCGGGCAATGGACCCGCTCTACCTGCAGATCTTCACCAAGTCCCTCTGGTTCACCGCGATCACCACCTTGCTCTGCCTGGCGATCGGCTTTCCCATCGCCTTGGGCATCTCCTTCGCCCCGCCGAAGTGGAAGCCCTGGCTGCTGCTGGCGATCATCCTGCCCTTCTGGACCAACCTGCTGATCCGCACCTATGCCCTGATCGCGGTGCTGCGGACCCGCGGCTACGTCAACTTCACCCTGGAATGGTTCTGGGAGCAGGGCACTTGGCTGCTCGCGCTGCTCGGCCTCGGCCAGTACCAGCTCCTGGGCGCCGAGTTCGAGCCGCTGCCGCTGCTCTACAACAACTTCGCGGTGGTCTTCGGACTGGTCTACGTCCATCTGCCCTTCACGGTGCTGCCGCTCTACGCGGCGCTGGAGCGCATGGACCCCTCCTACATCGAGGCCAGCCTGGACCTCGGCGCGGGCCAGTTCCGGACCTTCTTCACCGTGGTCGTACCCCTGGCCAAGGCCGGGATCGTCTCGGCGGTGATCATCACCTTCATCCCGGCGCTGGGCTCCTTCCTGACCCCGGATCTGCTGGGCGGCACCGACAGCCAGATGATCGCCAACGTGATCGAGCGCCAGTTCAAGTCGGCCAACGACTGGCCCTTCGGCGCGGCGCTGTCCTTCATCCTGATGTACGCGACCTTCTTCGCCCTGGCCCTGCGCGCCCTG
>JAKSBE010000550.1 GCA_022361275.1 Kiloniellales bacterium | reverse complement strand
GGATCTCGGTCCGGTAGGGCTGGCCGACCTCCTCAAGCATCCAGCGGACGATCCGGCCGCGGGACATGGGATGGGTGTAGAAGACGAGCTCGTCCGGCATTGCGGCTCTTCCTTTCAATTTCTCGAAGGGCGAGGCGCCCTACAACCTGCTGTCAGGAAGCCGCAGGCTAGTGTCCCGCTTCTGAAATTCGCGAGAGCGAATTGCAGAATCAAAGGGACACTAACTTGCTGAATCTCGTGTGATTCAGCTTCCAAATCTCGGCACATGAAATGTGCCGAACTTTGAAACCATCACACTAGCAGAGCCTCCCTGACAGCATGTTGTCAGGTGCCTGGCTACGCGTCGGTGACAGTCTCCAGGCCGAAGACCTCCTCGAAGGCGGCCTGCAGGGCCACGTCGGCGTCGGCCAGGGTGACCGGCAGGCCGAGGTCGACCAGCGAGGTCACGCCGTGCTTGCGGACGCCGCAGGGCACGATGCCTTCGAAATGGCCGAGGTCCGGGTCGACGTTGAGGGCGATGCCGTGATAGGCGACCCAGCGGCGCACCCTGACGCCGATGGCGGCGATCTTGTCCTCGCGTCCCCTGTCCCTGGCGATCCAGATGCCGACCCGGCCTGCGCGCCGCTCGCCCTTGACGTTGAAGCGGGCCAGAGTCCGGATCAGCCAGTCCTCGAGGTCGTGGACGTAGCGGCGCAGGTCGCCGCCGCGGTGCCGCAGGTCGAGCATGACGTAGGCCACGCGCTGGCCCGGGCCGTGGTAGGTGTACTGGCCGCCGCGGCCGGTGCGATAGACCGGGAAGCGCCCCGGATCGACGAGGTCGGCGTCGTCGGCGCTGGTCCCGGCGGTGTAGAGCGGCGGATGCTCCAGCAGCCAGACCAGCTCGGGCGCCCGCCCGGCGCGGATCTCGGCGACCCGCGCCTCCATGGCCGCGACCGCCTCGGGATAGGCCTGCGGCCGCTCCGAGATCCGCCATTCGACGCTGGAAGCCCCTGTTTCCGGCATGGCTGACCGCTTGCGCACAACCCCTTGATTTGCTATCTCCCCCCGTCACATAGGCGAGTTCGAGGTCGATGCCAAGCCTTTGCGGTCGTGGCGGAATTGGTAGACGCGCAGCGTTGAGGGCGCTGTGGGGGTGACCCCGTGGAAGTTCGAGTCTTCTCGACCGCACCAAGGCACCTAAAGCCCGCTGGATCATCCCGCGGGCTTTCGCTT
>JAKSBE010000342.1 GCA_022361275.1 Kiloniellales bacterium | reverse complement strand
GGTTGCCGCCGATCTGGAAGATGGCGCGCGAGTTGTGGATGTCGTTGTAGCTGTTGGTCATCGCGCCGTAGCCCCAGGTGTTCGCGACACCCGCGACCGTGGTCGAATGACAGATCCGCGCCTGGTGGTCACCGTTGTTGGTTCCCCAGAAGGCGTAGAACTTACGGAACAGGTAGGCCTGTTCGTTGCTGTGCTTGGCCGAGCCGAGCAGATAGACCGAGTCCGGGCCCGACTGCTCGCGGATCTGCAGCATCTTGTCGCCGATCTCGTTGATCGCTTCGTCCCACGAGACCTTCTGCCACTTGCCGTCGACCAGCTTGGTCGGGTGCTTCAGGCGGCGCTCGCCGTGCGCGTGCTCGCGTACCGAGGCGCCCTTGGCGCAGTGGGCCCCGAGGTTGAAGGGGCTGTCCCAGCCGGGCTCCTGCCCGACCCAGACGCCGGTATCGGTCACCTCTGCGATCACCGTGCAGCCGACCGAGCAATGCGTGCAGACCGACTTGACGAGCGTGACCTCACCGGTGACGCCCGCACTCGCGGCCTCGGTCTTCTTCACCATCCCATACGACAGACCCGAAGCCGCCGCGGCACCGCCGACGGCCAGCCCGGACCTCTTCAGAAAGGAACGGCGGTCAATCGCGCTGCCGGCAAGGCCGCTCAGCGCTTTTGACAAACGGGGGCCATTCGCAACCCCATTCGTCTTCCGTGTCAGCATTGACCTCTCCTGTGGCCTTAGAACCTGGCCAGTTCGTAGTATTTCTTCACGTGTCGGGTTTCCCGGTAGCCCTTGCCGCCGGCAGCCTTGCCACCGGCCACGGCCGCCTTCGCCGGCGTCTTTGACAGCGCGACGGCGACGGCGCCCGCGGCACCTGCCCCGAGCCCCGCCTTCCTAAAGAAGTCGCGACGCCCCATGGGCTCTGCTTTCTTTCTCTCGCTCATCTGCTCACCTCTTCCCACTTCGGTGAACCACCCGGCCGGATGCTGCCTAGCGGGGCCGGCCCCCCATCTTGCTCTTGCCTTTGGGCGCTAGGCCGCCATCTTGAACGCTTCGCTCTCGACCGCCATGAACAGGCGGCCGATCGTGCCGACCGGCATGTAGAAGGCCGCGTTGCGGGCCGCCTCCAGGTCCTCGAAGAACCGTGGCGCCCAGGATCCGACGTGTCTGTCGAAGAAGGCGCGCTGCACCGGAAGATCGACCGGCTCGCCGAACTCGCCCATGATCATGCCGGCCATCATCTCGCAGAGCGACGCAATGTTGTCCTCGGGCTCGACGACGCCGACAGCCCGGGAAATGCCCAGCCGGCTCATGTCGAGACGCAGGTTGGCCAGCGGCTTCTCGTGCAGGAAACCGGTCAGGTAGTAGGAGGCGTAGGGCACGAGCTCGCCATGGCCGACGCCGACGAAGAGGTTGAAATACTCCTCCTCCAAGGCGGAGGGAGCGGCCCCCCGGGCGGCCGCGACCAGCGCGTCGATCGCCCGGCCGAGATCGGTCTCGTCACCCTCGAGGCGCGCAATGTGGTCGAGAAAATCCCGATCCGGCGCGCAGGCTAAAAGGCGCGCCAAAAGCCAGTAGCATTGTGCTCTGAGCTGGTCTTCCTCAGGCACCTCGCCTCTAGGGTCGGACTTCGTCAAGTCGTGCCTCGCTCCTAACACCACCGGAGTGTTGGCCACTCCTGCCCGCAAATCTGAAGAGTTTCGAGAAACCTTAACTAAGTTGCGGCTTTTATTGACTTTAGGAATTAGACGACGGTTCCCGCGGCAAGTCAACAAATGGCCTTGCTGCAGGTGCGAAGACGTGTCGGCGGCATCCTGAACGGTCCGAGCCGCACCGCCTCAAGGGTCGCGCAGGCCGGGTCTTGCGGTCCAAGACGGCCCAGGCCGCGCCGCCGGGCCGCAAAGCATCAAAGGCATAGAGGAATCAACGGTCTAGATAAGGACTAGCGTTCGAAGCCGCCCCACCGCCGCCGCACGGCGTTGCCTCGCGCCGCCTGGGATGGCGCGGCAGCCTCGGCCGGCGAAGGCGCGACCGCAGAGGTCATCGTCCGCTCCGGCTCCCCAGGCTCCGGCAGCGGCTTTGCAGGCTCTTCCGGCAAGGCTGCGGCGTCCTCCGACTCCGCCGCCCTCGCCGGAGCCTCGGCCGGACCGGCGGCGGTTTCGGCCGCCTCTGCCTCGTCTTCTTCCTCTTCCGGCTGGACCATGCCTTTGCCGGCCTGGTACAGCGTCTTCACGCCCTCGGGGAAGTTGAAGGCGGCGCGGAAGTCCTCGTCGTAGTCGTTGAGGCCGTCGAGGTTGGCGAAGACCGGGTTCAGCCGCCAGAGCTTGCGCAGGGCCCGGCGGCGCAGGCTCTCCGGCACGCCGTCCTTCAGGAACACGGTGAAGTCCGAGCCTTCGTCCAGGCTGTCGATGTCCGGCAGGTCTTCGACGCGCAGCGGCGGCTCCGCCCGCCCCGCGTCCTCGGCATCGTCGGTCGGGACCGGGCCGGCCGGCGCCCGATCGGGGGCCGAGGCCGCCTGCCGCTGCGCCTCCTTGCGCCGCGCCCAGCGTCTCAGAAAGGCCCCGCCGCGGTCGGTCTTGTCGCCGCCGCCAGCCATCAGCCCTTGCCCCGGCCGTTGCCCCGGCG
>JAKSBE010000528.1 GCA_022361275.1 Kiloniellales bacterium | reverse complement strand
GGGGTGGCCAGAACGGTGTAGACATCCTGCGGATCGACACCGTCGGCGATCAGTGCGAACTCCAGATTGTCGATCGGCTGGTTCTGCAGCGCGCGGCCGCCGGGGAACGTTTCAACGTCCCAGAAATCGGCCCAGCTGGTCATCTGCCTGCCTTCCGGCAGCTTGTCGGTGCGGATGGCCATGATGGTCGAGTAGGTTGCGGCGATGCCCGCATCGGCCAGCTTCGCCTCTTCCGGCAGGACGCCATCGGGGTCGATCTTTGCCCAGTCAAGCGGTTCCAGCCAGCCGGACAGCGACGCCGTCGCGTAGTCGACCGGGTTCAACTCGGCAACGTCCCAGGTGACATTGCCCGCCAGCGCCATCGCCTTGATGGCGGATGCTCGGTCGGTCGTGGCCAGCGCATTGACCGTTATGCCGGTCTCGGCGGCGAACGGATCGTCGTACACGCTCTTCATGACCTGTGCTAGGCCGCCGCCGGAGCCCGCATAGGTGATGGAGTCGTCGGCCAGCGCCACGCCGGCGGAAAAGCCGGTCGCCAGCGCGACGGCAAGGACGGATTTGATGCAATTCATGCTTCTCTCCCTTCTGATACTTCACTCACTCGGCGACCAACGGCACGGCGTCGGCCGGATCGAAGGCGAGACGGACAACCTCGCCGGTCGCCGGCAGTCGGTCATGTCCCGACCGCTGGCTGCGTATTTCCATGACCCGGCCCGACGCCAATCGAACGCTTTGCGCCACAACAGGACCGAAGAAGGTCTGATCTTCCACCCGACCTTCGAAAACGGCACAACCGTCCGGCTCCTGTCCGGATACGGGCCGAACGCGTTCCGGCCGAAGGCTGATCGCCACCGCGGCGGTCAGATCCACCGGGATTTCGATGCCCAGTTCGGGAACCGCGGCGCGCTGCGCGGCGGCCCCCGGCTTCACTGCGAACAGATTCGACTGACCGATGAATTCGGCGACGAACCGGGTGCGCGGCCGGTCGTAGAGCGCCTCGGGACTGTCGACCTG
>JAKSBE010000372.1 GCA_022361275.1 Kiloniellales bacterium | reverse complement strand
CTCCGATGCCGCCGCTCCGATGAGCGCGCAGGGCCCGCCCGAAGATGGTCATGATTCGGTCACGAGGTCTCCTCGCTTCCGGCCCGCTTTCGCCGGATCGGCCGGCCATCTTACCGGTCATGCTTACGGCACATCTTCCAGCGGGCTACATCATGGGGCGGGCGCTCTCGGGCCGCCGGCCCAGGGCAGAGATCCTCTTCCCGGCGCTGCTGGGCGCGGTCATCCCCGACATCGACATACTCTTTTACCACCTCGTGAATGATGGCTCCGTGCACCATCATCTCTATCCGGCCCACTGGCCCCTGTTCTGGGCCGCGCTCTGCCTGCCGCTGATCGTCTCGGCGAGCCTGGCCGGCTGGACGCTGCTGCGTGACGCCACCCTGGCCTTCTTCCTCGGGGTCCTCCTGCACCTCGCGCTCGATTCGATCGCTTCGCCGGTCTACTGGCTGATGCCGCTGGCCGAGGGCCGGGTCGAGCTGATCGAGGTGCCGGCCCGCTACCGGCACTGGATCTTCAGCTTCCTGCTGCACTGGGTCTTCCTGCTGGAGATCGCGATCTGGATCCTCGCCGGCTGGCTCTTCTTCCGCCCGCGGCCCCGCCGGCGGATCTTCGCGACCTGAGGGGCGCATTCCCTGAGATCCAACGCCCATGAACTGCCTTTTGGAAGCTATTGCTGGTACGGCGACTGCCTGCTGGGCAAGGTCGCCAAGGTCTTTCCCGAGCTGCGCAGGCAGGTGCTCTAACGAGGCGGGGCGTCGATCGCCCTCCGATCCGGATACTCCGGGAAGCTCAGCAGCACGTTAGCGCGACCTCGTCCTGAGCCTGTCGAAGGGCGCGGGCCGGTTCCGCTCCCCGGCCGTTTCGATCAGATTCGCGACGAACGTGCATCGGCCTTTAGGTTTAGGCCCTTAGTTGCTAGACTTTGATCCCGGGATCGCGTTTTGGCGGAGCTCGATCGGGATGGGAAAGAAGGGACTTCAGGTCTTGGGGCTCGCCGGCTTGGCGGCCCTGCTCGTGGGCGGCGCCTGTTTCGCCGCATTCTGGCCCCGGGAAACCTTGAGCGGGGCAGCTTCAAGCGCGGGCGGCGGCGGCGCTGTCGAGACGGCGGCCGCGGTCGCTCCGGACGCGGCGGCGCCGGAGACCCAGACGCAGCCGGCCGGCGAGGCCGAGGCGCGACCGGAGTCCGAGCCCGAAGCCGAGGACGCGATCCTCGAGCACGCGCTCGACGAATGGACCGGCGACTTCGACGGCATGGTCGAACGTGGCTTCGTCCGCCTGCTGACCGCCTACAACCCGATCTCCTTCACCTACGACGGGGTCGAGCAGAAGGGTCTGGCGGTCGAGCTGGCGCGGGCCCTCGAGGAACACTTTCAGGCGCTCTCCGGCCGCAAGCGCGGTGACTTCCAGGTCGTCATCATCCCCTTGCCGCGCGACGACCTGCTGCCCTTCCTCCTGTCCGGCAGGGGCGACGTCGTGGCGGCCAACCTCACCATCACGCCCGAGCGCCAGGCCGTCGTCGACTTCACCGACCCGACCTATCCCGGCGTGGACGAACTCGTGGTCACCGGGCCCGCGGCGCCCGAGGTGACCAGCCTGGACGACCTGGTCGCCACCACGCTCCACGTCCGCAGGTCGAGCAGCTACTTCGGACATCTCTCCGCGTTGAACCAGAGCCGCAAGGCGGCCGGCCAGCCGGAGGTCCCCATCGTCCTCGCCGACGAGAACCTCGAGGACTACGACCTGATGGAGATGGTCAACGTCGGGCTGATCCCGGCGGTCATCGTCGACAGCCACAAGGCGGCGCTCTGGGGCCAGGTCTACGAGGACATCGTGGTTCACGAGAACCTGGCGGTTCACCGGGGCGGCAACATCGCCTGGGCTCTGCGCAAGGACAGCCCGAAGCTCCTGGCGGCGCTGAACGGCTTCGTGAAGACGGCGCGGAAGGGCACCTTGCTCGGCAACATCCTGATCAAGCGCTACCTGACCACCACCAAATGGATCGACAACGTGCGTTCGGGCAAGGCGCGCGAGCGCTACGAGGCGACGGTCGCCCACATCAAGGAGTACGCCGGGCAATACGACTTCGACTGGCTGATGATCACGGCCCAGGGCTACCAGGAATCCAAGCTGGACCAGAGCAAGCGCAGCCAGGCCGGGGCCGTCGGCGTCATGCAGGTCCTGCCGACCACCGCCGCCGATCCCAACGTCGGGATCGCCGACATCGACCGGGTCGGGCCGAACGTCCACGCCGGGGTCAAATACCTGCGCTTCCTCAAGGACCGCTACTACAGCGAGCCCGGCATCTCGCCCCTGGACCAGATGCTTTTCACCTTCGCCGCCTACAACGCCGGTCCCGGCAACATTGCCAAGGCGCGGCGCAAGGCCGCGAAGATGGGCCTGGACCCGAACCGCTGGTTCGGCCAGGTCGAGATCGCCGCCGCCCGGACCATCAGCCGCGAGCCGGTGGTCTACGTCCGCAACATCTACAAGTACTACGTCGCCTACGATCGCATCGCCGCCATCGGCGAGGCGAAGCCGTCGCCGGTCGAGTGACGGCGCCCTGCCCCACGCCCTGCAACACGCCATGCCCGGGCATTAAGCCTTTGTTAAGCGGCATCTCCTTCGATTCACCTGAGGTTTCCTGATAACCTTTCGGGGGCCGAATCGTGACTCTTGGGACCGGGCGCCATGGTGAAAGCACGGCTCTATCTGCTGATCGGCGCTGGCGTCTCGGCGCTGTTTCTGGGTGTCCTCATCCTGGGCGTCTTCACCCTGGGCGGCCTCTGGCCCGGCGAGGAGCCGGCGGAGGTCGGGCAGGCCGACGCCGAAGCGCCCGCCAAGGCGCCGCCCGAGGCCGAGGATGCGCTTCTCGATCATGCCATGGAGCCCTGGACCGGCGACTTCGACGGCATGATGGAGCGCGGCTTCGTCCGGCTGCTGACCGTCTACAACCCGATCTACTTCACCTATGACGGGGTCGCCCAGAAGGGCCTGACCGTCGAGTTCGCGCGGGCCCTGGAGAAGCACCTGAGGAAGATCACCGGCCGCACGGCGGGCAGCCTCAACGTGATCATCATCCCGGTCGCCCGCGACGACCTGCTGCCTTTCCTGCTGGCCGGCAGGGGCGACCTGGTGGCGGCGAACCTGACCATCACCCCGGAGCGCAAGGCCCTGGTCGACTTCTCCGATCCGGTCTATCCGGGGGTGGACGAACTGGTCGTCACCGGTCCCGCCGCGCCGCCGACCGCCAGCCTCGACGACCTGACCGCGACCGAGGTCCAGGTCCGCGAGTCGAGCAGCTACTTCGAGCATCTCACCGTGCTCAACCAGCGCCGCCGCCTGGAGGGCCTGCCGGCGATCCCCGTGACCGCCGCCGACGAGCGCCTGGAGGACTACGACCTGCTGGAGATGGTCAACGCCGGCCTGATCCCGGCCGTGATCGTGGACAGCCACAAGGCCGCGCTCTGGGCCCAGGTCTACGACGAGATCACGGTCCACGACGACCTGGCAATCCACCGGGACGGCGACATCGCCTGGGCCCTGCGCAAGGGCAGCCCGAAGCTCCTGGAGGCGGTCAACGGCTTCGTCCGCAAGGCGCGCAAGGGCACCCTGCTGGGCAACATCCTGATCGACCGCTACCTCGGCGATCCCCGCCGGATCGACGACGTGCGCAGCGGCAAAGCGCGGGAGCGCTACGAGGCGACCGTCGAGATCATCAAGAAATATGCCGGGAAATACGACATCGACTGGCTGATGATCACCGCTCAGGGCTATCAGGAATCCAAGCTGGACCAGAGCAAGCGCAGCCAGGCCGGGGCCATCGGGGTCATGCAGGTCCTGCCCACCACAGCCGCCGATCCCAACGTCGCCATCCAGGGCATCGAGGAGGTCGGCCCCAACGTCCATGCCGGGGTCAAGTACCTGCGCTTCCTCAAGGACCGCTACTACAGCGAGCCCGAAATCTCGTCCCTGGACAGGGTGCTCTTTGCCTTCGCCGCCTACAATGCCGGCCCCCGCGGCATTGCCCGGGCGCGGCGCAAGGCCGCGAAGATGGGCCTGGACCCGAACCGCTGGTTCGGCCAGGTCGAGATCGCCGCCGCCCGGACCATCAGCCGCGAGCCGGTGGTCTACGTCCGCAACATCTACAAGTACTACGTCGCCTACCAGCGCATCGCCGCCCTGGCGGAGGCGAAGCCGGACCCGGTCGAGTGACGGCGCGCGGGATCCCGCTTTGCCCTGGCGGTCTCGGGCCGCCTTGGTCAGAATGCCGGGCCGACGCAACCGCAGGGGAGGCCGGGCAAGATGCCGATCGGGAGCCGTTATCTCTTCATCGCCAGCATGGACGTGGCGCCGGACAAGGAGGCGCTGTTCAACGAGGTCTACGACCAGGAGCACGTGCCGAATCTCATGAAGGTGCCCGGCGTCTTCGCCGTGACCCGGATCAAGGGCGAGGCCTTTGCCGTCAATATCGGCGGCGAGCGCCGTGAGGTCCCGGCCGAAGGCCCGGTCTACAGCGCGATCTACGAGATCGAGGGGCCCGAGGTTCTGACCGGCGCCGCCTGGGCCGAGGCGGTCGAGGCCGGCCGCTGGCCCGGCGAAGTCCGCCCCTTCACCAGCAACCGCCGCCACCGGCTCTACAAGGTGCTGTGACGCCGCCGGGGCGTCAGCCGTCGTCCGCCCGGGCCCGCAGCGCCCGCCGCCTGGCGAGGAACCAGGCCAGCGCCAGGAGCTGCAGGCCGAGCAGGATGGCGAAGCCGAGCCGGTAGGCCCCCGGGGCATAGCCGCCGTCCGGGCCGGCCGGAAAGAGGTCGATGATCCCGCCCAGCGCGTACTGCACGGCGAAGGCGGTGCCGAAGATCAGCAGGTTCATCGCCGTGTTGGCGCGGCCCGAGAGCGCCGCGCCGAAGTGCGAGGACAGCCAGGGATGGGCCAGGATCGCGACCTGGCCGGTCATGCCGAAGACGACCCAGAGCGCGGTGCCGATCCCGGTCCACTCCAGGAGGATGCCGAGCTGCACCGCGAGGAAGACGGCCAGGAAGCCGAGCATGACCGTCAGTACCGAGACCCCGCGGCGGACCAGGACGTCGGCCAGGGCGCCGCTGCCCAGCACGCCGGCGAGGAAGCCGGCGGCCATGGCGAAGAGGGTCGTGGCCACCCCGGCCCTATCGAGCCCGGCGACGTCGCGCAGCCAGGGCCCGGCCCAGAGGGTCTGGACCGCGATGTGGGAGCCGGCGGTGCTCGCCAGCAGCGGCGCCAGGACCCAGAAGGCGCGGGTCCGGAAGATCTCGCCCAGGCCGCGGAGCTGCCGGTCCAGGCTCTCGGGCCGGCCCGTCGTGGGGCGCTCCGGCACCACCAGGAAGATGATCAGCGCCACCGCCAGGCAGAGCCCGGCCAGGCCCATGAAGGCCTCGCGCCATCCCCAGGCCTGGACCGCCAGCTCCATGGGCAGGGTCGCGACCAGCAGGCCGAGCGCGCCGAAGGACATGACGCAGGCATTGGCCAGCGGCCGGCGCGGCTCCGGCACCCAGAGCACCACGGCCTTGAAGCCGCTCATCAGCCCGCCGGCGAAGCCGAGCCCGATCAGCGCCCGCGCCGCGGTCAGGGTCGCGACGTCCCGCCCCAGCCCGAACAGCAGCGCCCCGGCCGCAGCACTGCAGACCAGCGCCGCCTGCACCCGCCGCGGCCCGTAACGGTCGAGCAGCAGCCCCAGCGGCAACTGGAACGCGGCGAAGGCGAAGAGATAGGCCGAGGTCACCAGCCCCAGCTCCGCCGCCGACAGCCCGACGTCGGCCACCAGATCCGGCGCCACCACCGCGTTCACGGCCCGGAAGAGGTAGGAGAAGAAGTACCCCAGCGCGAAGGGGCCGAGGGCGGTGAGGACGGTGAGGGCGGGGGCCTTCTGTGCGGCGGAGTCGGAGACGGTGGTCACGGACGGGGCTTTCTTGGGCAGGAGATTTGCTGTCGGTTTCTATAGCAGAGCTTGTCGGTCACCACGCTGGCCTTTTCCTGCGGCTTCGGCGATAAGCTCCGGGAATACTCTCTCCGCACCCCAGACACGCCATGCTCCCCGCCGACCTCGACCTCCTGCACATCGCCGCCATCGGCCTGCTGGCGGCCGCCTGGGCCGGCTATACGCCGCTGCTGGCGGCCTTCGCGCGGGGGACCTTGAACGTTCAGCTCGGGGTGGTGCGGACGCGCTGGATCGCGATCTCGGTCGGGCGGGACAACCGGACCTTCGACGCGGTGATGCTGGGGCACATCATTCACTCGGTCGCCTTCTTCGGCTCGGCGACCCTGATCGTGCTGGCCGCCCTGGTCGGCACCCTGGCCAGCGTGACCAGCGTCCACGGGATCGTGGTCGAGCTGCCGATGATCGACGCCATGTCGCTGGAGCTCTTCGCGCTCAAGCTGGCGGTGATCTTCCTTCTGCTGCTGGCGAGCTTCTTCTCCTTCACCTACGCCCTGCGCAAGCTGATCTACGCCGTGGCCCTGGCCGGTGGCCTGCCCGAGGCCGAGATCCAGGAGGTGCCGGCCGAGGGCGCCCGCCACGACATGGTCGAGGCCACCGGGACCGTGCTGACCGAGGCGGTCAAGAGCTTCAACTCCGGCATCCGCGGCTACTACTTCGCGGTCGCGGCCCTCTTTCTCTTCATCGGGCCGATCCCCTGCATGGTCGCCACGGTGGCGGTCCTGGCCCTGCTGGCCTACCGCCAGATCGGCACCCGCACCGCCCGCGCCATCGGCCGCTACGTCAAGGCGATGGACCACCTGGACGACGAGGTGTGAGGCGCGCGCGGCCTTGGGAAGCGCGAGGTGTCCGGTCCAGCGCGGTGCCGACCTCGCCCTTCGACAAGCTCAGGACGAGGTGAGACAGCTCCGACCCAAGCGCATTCCTTCACCTCGTCCTGAGCTTGTCGAAGGGCGAGGTCGGCACGCTGTCCGAGGAGAGCGCTGTGCGCCCCCTCAGTTCAGCGCGGTCCTGCGCCAGTCGACCTCGGGCTCGCGGGTCTCCTGGAGGCTGCGGTAGGGCAGGCCGAAGCGGGCCTCGGGGCTGCCCATGGTCCGCTTGAACTGGACCGTGCGGATGAACTCGCGGATCCGCGGCTGGATCTCGCTGCGCCAGCGGGTGCCGTTGAACACGCCGTAGTGGCCGACCCCGGGCTGGACGTAGTGGTACTTCTCGTCCTGGGGCACGTTGCGGCAGAGGTCGTGGGCGGCGTCGGTCTGGCCCAGGCCGCAGATGTCGTCCTTCTCGCCCTCGACGGTCATCAGCGCGGTCCGGGTGATGGCGCCGCAGTCGACCGGCCGCCCGCGGTGCGTGAGGGTGCCCTCGGGCAGGGCGTGGGACTGGAACACGGTCTCGACGGTCTGCAGGTAGAACTCGGCCGGCAGGTCCATCACCGAGAGGTACTCCTCGTAGAAGGCCTGGTGCTGCTTGACCGAATCGCAGTCGCCGCGGACCAGGTTCTCGAACAGCCGCTCGTGGGCGTCGATGTGGCGTTCCAGGTTCATGGTCATGAAGCCGGTCAGCTGCATGAAGCCGGGATAGACCGCGCGGCCGTAGCCGGCGTTGGGGAAGGGCACGTGGGAGATCACCGCCCGCTCGAACCAGGAGATCGGCTTCTCGGCGGCCAGGCGGTTGACCACCGTCGGGTTGCGCCGGGTGTCGATCGGCCCGCCCATCAGGGTCAGCGAAGCGGGCTGGCAGGGGTCGTCCTCGGCCGCCATCAGCGCGGTCGCCGCCAGGGCCGGCACCGAGGGCTGGCAGACCGCCATGACGTGGGTGTTGGAGCCCAGGAAGCGGATGAAGCCGATCAGGGTGTCGATGTAGTCGTCCAGGTCGAAGGGGCCCTCGCGCAGCGAGACGGTGCGGGCGTCGGCCCAGTCGGTGATGTAGACCTCGTGCTCCGGCACCATGGCCCGGACCGTGTCGCGCAGCAGGGTCGCGTAGTGTCCGGAGAGCGGGGCGATCACCAGGACCTTGGGATCGTAGCGCTTGCCGACCAGGGACTCGTCGCGGGCGAAGTGCAGCAGCCGGCAGAAGGGCGTCTCCAGCACCACTTCCTCGGTCAGCGGCACCGGCAGGCCGTGGATCCGGGTCTCGGTCAGGCCGAACGCCGGCTTGCCGTAGCGCCGGGTCACGTTCTCGAAGACCTCGCAGCCGGCCGCCATGTGGCGGGCGAGCGGCATGACCGCGAAGGGATTGAGCGGCGAGTCGAGATGGTACTTCAGGTTCTTGGCGCCCCAGCGCAGCGGCGTCATCAGGGCGTGGGCGAGCTCGTAGGTGTGGTAGTTCATGGCAGCGCGACTATCCCCGGTCCTTGGCCTCTTGTACGGCCAGTTGCGTCGGCGCGGTCTCCGGGATCTGCGCCCCGGCCGTCCGCGCGGTGGATTCGTTTCCCGAATCGTCTTTGCGGCGCAATGTTATTCCGGTGCGGCGCAGCAAGGCAAATCCGGGAAGATACCGCCGCGGCCAACTAAGGCTTGAAATGGTTAACAGATCGTTGAGGCGGCCGGATGCCGCCGCCGGTCCCGGCGCCGCTGCGCTGCATCGTTGCAGCTGCGCTATGCGCAATTGCCGGGCCGCCGGAGGCCGTTCCGGGGGCGGAGCGCCTCAGCCGCGCCGGGTCATGGAGAAGCCGGCGAAGGAGACGAGGCCCGCGACGGTCATGATGATCATCATCGGCAGGGCGCCGTCGCTGCCTTCCTGGAGGATCCCGACCAGGAAGGCGAGGAGAGCGCCCAGGCCGACCTGCGCCGAGCCGGCGATGCCGGCGGCGGTGCCGGCCAGGCGCGGCCGGGCCGAAACCGCGCTGGCCATGGCGCTCGGCAGGGTCAGGCCGTTGGACAGCGCCAGCACGAACATCGGTCCGAAAAGCGCCGCGGTGTGATGTATTCCGCTCAGGGCCCAAAGCAGGACCAGGCCAAGCACGGCGAAGCCGCAGCCGATGGCCATCATCCGATGCAATCCGACCCGGACCGCGTAGCGGCCGGAGAGGAAATTGCCGACGATGTAGCCGATCGCCGAGAGGATGAAGTACAGACCGTACTCGCTGGCCGGCCGGCTCATGATCTCGGTGACCACGTAGGCCGCGCCGGCGAGGAAGGTGAAGAAGATGCCCGAGGAGAAGGACAGCACGATCACGTGGCCGCAATAGGAGCGGTCGCGCAGCAGGCCCAGGACCGCGCTCCAGCTCAGGCTCGCCTCGCCGTCGAGGCTCGGCTGCCGGGTCTCGTGCAGGTGCCGCAGGCTCACCGCCAGGATGACCAGGCCGAGCAGGAGCGAGAGCCAGAACATGGCCTGCCAGCCCTGGTGGTCGAAGAGGTAGCCGCCGACGGCCGGGGCCAGCATCGGCGCCACCACCATGGCCATTGTGACGTAGCCGATGTTGCTGGCGGCCTGCTCGCGCCCGAAGACGTCGCGGATGATGGCCCGGCCGATGACCAGCCCGGCGCAGGCCCCGGCCGCCTGGATCACCCGGCCGGCGATCAGCGCCTCGACCGTGGTCGCGCAGGCGCAGATCACGCTGCCCAGGAGATAGATTCCCAGGCCGAGAAGGATCACCGGACGGCGGCCGAAGCGGTCGGACAGCGGCCCCAGGACCAGCTGGATCGCCGCGGTCGCCGCCAGGTAGGCGGTCAGGACCAGCTGCATGACACCGTAGCTGGTATCGAAGACCCCGGCCAGGGCCGGCATCGCCGGGACCACGATGTTCATGGCAAAGGGGCCGACCGCGGCCAGCCCGACCAGGAGCAGCAGCGACGGCCGCTTGCTGGGCGCGGCCACGCCGGGCGTGGCGGTGTCGGGGGCCGAGGTCGTCGTGGTCTCCCTGGCGGAGATACGCTCCAAACGTCTTCTCCCTTCGGCGGCGCGTTGCCCAGTCACCCAAAGCCTGCGCCGGCCGGCTTTCCCAGCAGTGTCGGCATAGACAACCTCGTCCCTCGGCGGCCTCGATTCCCCGGGGCGTTCAGACCTCGACACCTGGCGTCTCGCTGCTCAGGTATCTTGCCTCCGGGCGAAGGCATCCCGCCGTGTCATGGGTCACAGGAAGTCATTCCCGGCGCGACCGCCGGGGCACAAACGGCACGGTTTAGAGACGGCGCCAGTGAATAGCACAGACCGCGGCCAGCGTAACCCCCGGTTGATTCCACGGGGCCCATACGCGGATCGGCATGGTCCGACGCCGGGGCCTGAGGGGGCCTGGGGAGAGGCCTTGGGGGGGCTGCGGGAGGGCGGCGTCATACGCGTGGTCAATCGCCCGCGCGGTCAATCGCCGGCTCCGGCGCAGCGTCGACGAGCTGCGCCGCGCGGTGCTAGTCTGCGCACGATGATCGAGTGGAGCGACGAGGGGGTGGTCCTGGGCCTGCGCCCGCACGGCGAGGCCGGTGCGGTGGTGCAGCTTCTGACCCGACAGCATGGCCGCCATGCCGGCCTGGTGCGCGGCGGCCAGGGCCGGCGCCTGGGCGGCGTGCTGCAGCCCGGCAACCGGGTCCGGGCGACCTGGCGGGCCCGCCTGGCCGAGCACCTCGGCAGCTTCACCTGCGAGCTGGAGGAAGCGGTGGCGGCGCGCTTCCTGGACGACCCGGTGCGGCTCGGCGCGCTCCGGGCGGCGCTCGCGGTCTGCGAGCAGGCCCTGCCGGAGCGCGAGCCGCACCCGGCCTGCCACGACGGCCTGCTGGCCCTGATCGCGGCCCTGGAGGGCGAGCACTGGGGCGAGACCTACGTGGTCTGGGAGCTGTCCCTGCTGAAGGAGCTGGGCTTCGGCCTCGACCTCAGCGCCTGCGCCGGCGGCGGCAACGACGAGCTGGCCTACGTCTCGCCGCGGACCGGACGGGCGGTCTCCCTGGCCGCCGGCGAGCCCTATCGCGACAAGCTGCTGGCGCTGCCGGGATTCCTGATCGGCAAGGGCAGCGGCGGCGCGCGCGAGGTCGCCGAAGGCCTGGCTCTGACCGGCCGTTTTCTCGAGCGGCACATCTTCCATCCCCAGGACCGGCCGCTGCCGGCGGCGCGCGACCGTCTGGCCGCCGCCGTGGGGCCCCAGGCGCCGAGATGACCGTCGCCGCAGCGCAGGCGCCCTCCGGCGCGGCACAGCGGATCGTCGTGATCGGCGCCGGCGTCGTCGGGGTCTGCGTCGCCCTCTACCTGCAGCGCGACGGCCACGCCGTCACCCTGGTCGACCGCCAGGGTCCGGGCGAGGGCGCCTCCTTCGGCAACGGCGCGGTGATCGGCGAGGAATCCGTGGTGCCCGTGGCCATGCCGGGGATCCTCGGCAAGGTCCCGGGCATGCTGCTGGACCCGCTGGGGCCGCTGGCGATCCGCTGGTCCTATCTGCCGCGGCTGGCGCCCTGGCTGCTGCGCTTCGTGGCCGCCAGCCGGCCGGCCGAGGTCGAGCGCATCTCGATCGCGCTCAAGGCGCTGATGGACGGCGCCTTCGACGCCTTCAAGCCGCTGCTCGAGCTGGCCGGCGCCGAGGCCATGCTGAAGCGCGGCGGCTGGGTCGGGGTCTACGAGACCGAGGACCACTTCGCCGCGGCCCAGCCCTACCTCGAGGTGCAGCGCCGCCGCGGCGTCGCCCTGGACGTCCTGCCGCCGGAGGAACTGCGCCAGCTCGAGCCGGCCCTGGCGCCGGGCTTCCACCGCGGCGTCTACTACCCCAAAGTCGGCCACACGGTGAACAACTTCCGCCTGGTCCAGGAGCTCGCCGCCGCCTTCACCCGGGAGGGCGGGACCCTGTGCCGCCAGGAGGTCCGCGGCTTCGACTTCGCCGGCGGCGACGGCGCGGCCCCCAGCGCGGTGGTCACCGAGGCCGGGCCGCTGCCCTGCGACGCGGTGGTGCTGGCGGCCGGCGCCTGGTCGCGCGGCCTGGCCCGGCAGCTCGGCGAGAACCCGCCGCTCGACACCGAGCGCGGCTACCACATGCACCTGCCGAACCCGGGCGTCGCGCCGCGTATCCCGGTCTACTCGACGACCTACGGCTTCGTCTCGACGCCGCTGGAGCACGGCCTGCGCCTGGCCGGCACGGTGGAGCTGGGCGGCCTCGAGGCGGCGCCGAACTGGAAGCGCGCCGAGGTCCTGTTGACCCACGCCAGGCGTTTCTTCCCCGGGCTCGACACCCGCGAGACCGAGCCCTGGATGGGCCACCGGCCCTCGATGCCGGATTCCCTGCCGGTGATCTCGCGCGGCCGGCGCCACCGCAAGGCCTTCTTCGCCTTCGGCCATGGCCACTGCGGCCTGATGCTGAGCGCGCGCAGCGGCAAGCTGATCGCCGATCTCGTGGCCGGCCGCGACCCCGGCATGGACCTGGCGCCCTATCGTGTCGACCGCTTCTGATCCGCCGCCGCTGCGGATCCGCGCCTACGGCGACATCGCGGCGCCCGAGCCTCTGCGCCGCCAGGTCGAGGCGATCCTCCTGGTCTCCGCCAACCCGCGCCGGGTCGCCGCGGAACCTTCGCAGGCCGCCTTCCTGGACCGCTGGCTCACGCCCTACCTCGCGGACTACCCGGAGCAGCTCCTCCTGGCGCTGGACGAAGAGCAGGAGGGCAGGGTGCTCGGGGTCCTGACCGGCTGTCCCGACAGCCTTGGGGCGGAGGTCTTCCGCGACCTGCACCCCTATTACCGGCTTTTCGCCGACCTCCACAGCGACTATCCCGCCCACTTCCACATCAACTGCCATCCCGACCATCGCAGCCGCGGCGTCGGTAGCCGCCTGGTCCGGCACTTCGTCACGCTCTGTCGCGGTGCCGGACTGCCTGGCGTCCACCTGGTCACCGCGCCGGGCGTCCGCAACGTCGGCTTCTACCGGCGCAACGGCTTCAGCGATGCGGTCGAGCGGGGCGAAAGCGGGCGCAGCTATCTCTTCCTCGGCCAGCGGCTGGTGGCCGGAGTCTGAGCCTGAGCCTGAGCGGGAGAAGGCCCCGTCGTGCGGCGCCGTGGCGCCGCCGTGCGCCTTCTCCCCGCGCGCTATCTCACCGTGATCGTGATCCGCTCCGAGGCGACCGGCGGGTTGTGGGGGATGTGGTTATGGTCGCCGAGCAGCAGCTGCAGCGTGTGCTGGCCGGCGGGCAGCTCGATGGTGGCCTCGGTCTGGCCCCCGCCGAAGTGCCGATAGTTCTCGTCCTCGGGGATCGGCTCGTCCAGGCTCGGCAGCTCGGCGTTGACGATCAGGTGGTGGTGGCCGGTGCCTTCCTTTTCGATTCCGGCCGGTGCGACGCCCATGCCCGAGAGGCCGAAGCGCACGACCAGGGGGCTCGAGACCGTGTCGCCGTCGGCCAGCCCGATGAAGTAGACCTTGGCGCCGGCCGGCGCCGCCGTCTCGCCGGCCAGGCCGGGCAGGGCGAAGAGCGCGAGCCCCAGGGCCAGGGCCAGCATCGTGGTTCTCTTGGACATGTCTTCCCTCCGTTCGAGTTCCCTTGCGCTAACACCGCCGAGCGCAAGTTATTCGCTGCAACCCAGTCATCGGATCAGGAAAGGCGCCGGGGTTCAACCGGCCGACCGCCCCCAGGCCCAGGTCTTCGGGATCTCGGCCCCAACTCCGGCCTCGTCCCTCGCCAACCTTCCTTCTTTCGTGTGACTACTCGTATAAAAAGAATAATAGAAAAGAAATACAACTTTTATGTTGATTCTTGGCCCGACCCTATGAAAGCATGGTTAACACGATCCTGAGGCTTTCGACTATGGATTGTATGGATCCGAGAAGGGTCCTGGTCGGCAGCGCAGCGTCACGGGGATCGCGGCGCGGCCGAAAAACGGGGGGAAACACCATGCCGAACCGCCAAGGCGTCAGCCGCGGTGATGACGTCGGAGGTCACAGGCTCGAACGGCGGGTCAGATCCGTCGACGGGCGCAGCCCGCCGCCACACACTGCGCGATCCTTGTTCTTCGATCGCTCGAACCAACCTCCCGCCGCGTCGAGCGCGTCCGGTCCAACGACGCGAGCCCTGCCATGACAAGGTTGTCACGACTTCTCTTCCTGGTTGCAATCGCCGCGGCGGTCTTGTTCGCGATTCCAGCAGGAGACGGCCGAACAGCCGAGGGAAATTGGTCGGACCCTAGCCCCGGCGACTACTGTGGCGGCGGTCCATGTAAAAGCGTGCGGCAAGCCTGCACCGCCATCGCCTACGCTTGGTACACGGAGAATCCGGAGTCCAAGCTGATCAGTTGCAGCCCAACGTCCTCCACGTCGGTCGAGGGCAAGGTTCCAGCCTATTGCTGCGGCGCAATCTACAAAGCGACCTCCCGTCTGAGGTGCCCGGCCGGCTCACGGCCGGATGCCGAAAGCACCCGAGGTGGCTGTGTGGCGGAGAAGGAGCCCTTCCTTTCCTGCAGCAACAACACATCGTCGCCGGGCGCGCCGAGTTCGACTCAGTCTACTGGAAATCCGGTCTGCATCGCCGAAGGCACGAAATGGCAGGTGGAGGTCGACTTCACCACCGGCGGGGTCAATGCGCTCAGCTTCATCCGCTACTACAACAGCGACGGCCGGGCGCAGACCAGCGTGTTTCCGATGCCGCTGGGAGTTCATTGGCAGAGCAACTTCGACATCTATCTGTCGGCGCCGAACGCCAGCACCCGAAAGCTCTTCCATCCCGACGGCTCTTTGCTGACCTTCACCCTGGTCGGCTCGGTCTGGACCCCGCCCGCGCCGATCCCGGTGAAGCTGGAGGAGGTGGCCGGCACCTGGGAGTTCACCGACACCGCGGACACGGTGCACGTCTTCGACGGCGACCTGCGCCTCGTCGCCATCAGGACGCGCAACGGCTACGAGCAGACCCTGGCCTATGGTGCCGAAGGCCGGCTGGAAACGGTGACCGACAGCTACGGCCGGACCCTCGCCTTCGGGTTCGCCGGCAAGCGCCTGACCAGCCTAACGATCCCCGACGGCGGCACCTATGGCTACGTCTACGACCGCACGGGCGGCCAGCCCTACATGGACATAAACCGCCTGGTCGAGGTGCACCATCCGAGCGACGTCCTGCCCGAGGAACGGCCGAAGACCGTCTACCACTACGAAGACCCCGAACTGGTCGGCTACCTGACGGGCATCACCGACGAGAGGGGCGTCCGCTTCGCGACCTGGGCCTACAACCCCGACGGGCGCACGACCTTGAGCGAGCACGCCGGCGGGGCCGGCCGGGTGACCATCGCCTACAACCCCGACGGCAGCCGCACAGTGACCGGCCCGCTGGGTCAGCAGACCATCTATCGCTACACGAAGATCGCGGGCGTGCTGCGCTTGACCTCGCTGGAGCGGCAGGCCACCGCCAACGTTCCTGCGGCGATCGAGACCCGCACCTACGACGCAAACGGCTTCATCGAGCAGCGCACCGACTTCGAGGGCAACGTCACGACCTATGTCCACGACGCCCGGGGTCTGCAGACCAGCCGGACGGAGGCGGTGGGCACGCCGGAGGAGCGGACCATCACCACGACCTGGCATCCGAGCTTCCGGCTCCAGGACGTGGTCACCGAGCCGGGCCGGACCACCGACTTCGACTACGACGCCCAGGGCCGCATGACCTCGGTCACGGTGACCGACACCACCGGCCATACGGTGCCCTACAGCACCAACGGCGAGACCCGGACCTGGACCTACACCTACAACGCCTCCGGCCAGGTCCTGACCGTCGACGGGCCCCGGTCCGACGTCACCGACGTCACGACCTTCGCGTACGACGCCCGGGGCAACCGCGACAAGGTGATCAACGCGCTCGGCCAGACGACGCATGTCACGGCCTTCAACGGCCGCGGCCTGCCGCTGACCCTTGTGGATCCCAACAACGTCGAGACGGAGCTCGGCTACAACCCGCGCGGCTGGCTGATCGAGCGGCGGGTCAAGCACCCCTCCGGCGACGCGGCCACGACCTTCGACTACGATGCGGCAGGTCAGGTGACCACCATCACCCAGCCCGACGGGACGCGCCTGCACTACGAGTACGACGACGCCCGGCGGCTGACGGCGGTGCGCAACGACCTGGGCGAGCGCATCGACTATGTCCTCGACGCCATGGGTAACCGCACCGCGGAGACCGTGAAGTCCGCGACGGGCACCATCAAGCGCACCCAGACGAGGGTCTTCGACGAGCTCGGCCGCCTGCTGCGGAGCATCGGCGCCGCGAGCCAGACCTGGGTCTATGCCTACGACGACAACGACAACCTCGAGACGGTCACCGATCCCGCGACCGGCGAGACCCTGCGCGCCTTCGACGCCCTGGACCGCCTGATCCAGGTGACCGATCCGGCGCTCGGCGAGGCCGGCTACGCCTACGACGCCCGCGACAACCTGACCGCGGTCACCGACCAGCGGATGCTGACCACGACCTACGTCCACAACGCCTTCGGCGACGTGATCCAGCGCGACAGCCCGGACACCGGGGTCACCGTCTACCTCGTCGATCCGGCCGGCAACGTCACGCAGATGACCGACGCCCGCGGCGTGATCACCGACTTCACCTACGACGCCCTCCATCGGCCGCTGACCAGGACCTTCCCGGCGGACGCGGCGCAGAACGTCGGCTACGGCTACGACGACACCACGGGCGGCAACCACGGCGTCGGGCGCCTGACCTCGATGACGGACCGCAGCGGCAGCGCCGCCTACCGCTACGACCACCGCGGCAACCTGGTGGAGGAAGCGCGGACCCTCGGCGCCGCCACCTTCACCACCGGCTACGCCTACGACCTGGCCGACAACGTGGTCAAGGTCACCTATCCCTCGGGCCGCATCGTCAACTACGACCGCGACGATCTCGGCCGGGTCGCCGGCGTCACGACCCAGGAGAGCGCCGCCGCGGTGCCGGTGACCATCGCCGGCGACGTCACCTACCTGCCCTTCGGGCCCATGGAGTCCCTCACCTTCGGCAACGGCCTGACGGTGACCTACGGCTACGACCAGGACTACCGCCTGACGGACATCGACACCGGCGGCGGCGTCGCGGCGGTCCAGGACCTGACCCTCGGCTACGACGGCCGCGACAACATCACCGCCATCACCGACAACCTGGACCCGGCGCGCGACCAGGGCTTCGGCTACGACGCCCTCTCGCGCCTGACCAGCGCCTCCGGCCCCTACGGCGACATCGCCTACACCTACGACCCGGTCGGCAACCGCGAGACCCGGGACGTCACGGTCGGGGCGGTGACCACCAGCGAGGCCTACAGCTATGCCCTGGATTCCAACCGCCTGCTGAGCGTCGACGTCGGCGGGACCCTGCGCAGCGTGACCCACGGCGCCAGCGGCAACATCGTCGCCGACGACCGGGGCGCCGACCCGGATCTGACCTTCGACTACGACCTGGACGACCGCCTGGTGCAGGTCAACCGCGGCGGCCTGCCGCTGAAGCAATACGTCCACAACGGCGCCGGGGAGCGGGTGGTCAAGCAGGCGCCCGGCGGTTTCGACCCGGAGTACTTCCACTACGACCAGGCCGGCCGCCTCCTGGCCGAGAGCGACGGCACCGGCGCCTGGCCGCGCAGCTACGTCTACCTCAACGGCCTGCTGATCGCCCAGGTCGAGCCGGGCGGCGGCGCCGGGACCCCGATCGACGTGATCCTCGACAACGGCGCCGCCGGCACCGCGCCCAGCGGCACCTGGACCGCCTCGACCGCCGGCCAGGGCTACGAGGGCGCCGACCACCTCGTGCGCCCGGCCCCGCCGGAGGGCGTCGACGGCGGCATCTTGATCGACAACAGCGACCCCGGGTTCAGCACCGTCGGCGTCTGGGACGTCATGACGGCGGGCTCCGGCTTCGAGGGCGCGGACTATGTGTCGCGCGACGCGGCCAGCGGTG
>JAKSBE010000280.1 GCA_022361275.1 Kiloniellales bacterium | reverse complement strand
GGCAGCAAGTACTCATGATGCCGGCCAAGAGTTACATCACGCCATTCACTGCCATCAAATTTAATGCGGTCGTTCAGGAAGTCCACCGCCATTCCGAGTGCCTTTGAAATTGGTCGCCCAAGCAGCATAGGGGTTTCTCCTCGGAGCAGAAATGCCTGTATCAAGCCAAACTTGTGGTTGACAAAGATCGGCAGGTGTACAGTCCAAGAGCTAATTGCCTTGTGGTCGCCGCCAAAATGGAAAGTCCTGTTGGCCTTCTTCAAGACAATCTCATGCACCGGAAACTGGAGCTTCTTCAGGTGGTCGATGTATCGTGACAGCGGACCAAATCCCATGAGGAAGGATGAAGCTCCCGGGTCCATCATTGCACAGTCGGGTCTCTGAGAACCCTCTTGATCTTCGAAGATCACCATGCCATTCTCAGGGTCCATATGGAGGTTACTGCAATACCCTCCGTAGCATGACGTTTGTTGGGACCAGCAGGTGATGCCTTCGGAGTTGGCTTTGATGTCCCCTGAGTGCACTGAGCAGTCTTATGGGTCGAAGATCCACATCGAAGACATTGAGGACCAATGGCGGCTTGTGCACGACCCTTTGGATCATGTGGCTTCATCGGCGGCTTGTTGTACTTAAAGAGGTTCTTGCCACGCCCCTTGCTCTTGCCTTTCTTGTCTTTGCCTTTTGGTGGCATCGGTGATTGGCTAGTGTTGGAGGAACCAGCAGCATTGGGGGTCGTAGGCAACCACAGGGAAGAAGCCACGTGACATTCTCAGCTCATTGAAACGTTTGCGGGCATCCATGTAGCTCGCAAAACACTCATCATACTCCGCAGGGTCAAAGCCATAGTCATCTTCGGCCGGGTCATTGCAAGACTCCTGGAAGTATGCAGCATCAGCATCAAAGTCGGCATACTCATCGTTGTCCCAGGAGCCATCGTCGTATTCGCCCCGATTCCTCCAAATACGAGAATCTGACGACCGTGAAGTATATCGTCAGGGCAATGCGCCTCTGTTCGTCACTGAGCACGGTCCCTCGTGGCTCATGTGTCCTGTACGACTCTTCC
>JAKSBE010000205.1 GCA_022361275.1 Kiloniellales bacterium | reverse complement strand
TGTACATCAACGCGGCGAGGCGAATGACCTCTGGCGATGTCTTGAAGTATCGAAATGGATTCTTTATACTCGGACGGTAGGTGAGCGCCGATGGACACTTAAGGATTTTCCTCTGACACTACCCCGCGACGCGAGTTGGCGTAAGAAAATAAAGTAAAATGGATGTTGTGACATGACTTGCTCATCAAACCGCTTACTGCAACATTCTAATTGTTGAAATAGACGAGGAACGAAGCATGGCGATACAATATACCGCTGGCAATCCATTACCATATAGTGTGGTGGGTCGGGTCGGCTTTACTAATGCAGCGAGGAGAAAGATCGATGAACACACTAGAAGTCTTCATAACCTTCCTATATTGAACCGCTGGGATCGCTTGGATCCGCTCGGTCCTGCCGAGAGGATGTTCGCAGGCCGCGGCCCTAACGGTCAACACCAACAAGGGCCAGCAGGAGCCTTGGCACTTGACCAACATACAGGACGTGCACATCATGTTTCGGATCAGAATATCCAGCAGTTGATTTGCGACTATCTGAACGATATTATTACTTTAGGGGAATTTCTTAACTGTCTAAGCATACTGTTTTCGACAAGCTGGATAGATGTGATCCTTCCTAAGAGACTATTTATCATCTGGGATGAATGGATTAGGGCGCTCAGACAGGCGTCTACTCTTTTTGACGGCTATTTGAGGCGTCATCCGCCGGGTGTGCCGATAGCAAATCAAGCAACGAAACTTGCTAAACTGCTATCCAGCGCGCTATCTAACTTGCGTGTCGGTCATCAAGTGACAGATGGCGCGCTCAATCAGGCGATCGCGCCTCGCCTGCAGCGAGGCATGATGGATTTGATCGGCTATTTTGTATATCGTGTCAGCGGTGCACCGAACCGCCCTATGCTATCAGTGGAAACGTCGCTAATTTCCCAGACTTGGGATGCTAGATTTATAGCGCACCCACCACCAGTGACGGGCGGTCTTATCAGAGTCAACAATGTCTTCTTGGGTTTCTCTCAAGGAGCAAGTCAATCCGTATTGATCTCTGAAGAAAATGTAAACGTTAATGCTCCTGGTCCTCAACCCGCTGGTCGTGTCGGTGCTAACATCGTCGCTTCAACGCAGGATCCGATCCCGTACCCTGGGACACAGGGCTCCGTAAGGCGCAGCTTCTACCGCATCCAGCGTTCTGCATGCCATTGCCTTTCGTTGCCAATTCTTGGCTTTATCCTGTTCTACTTAGGGTTCACAATGTTTAGAGGACTCGTCCCTGCCTACTCTCGAGAAGATCTATGATACCTGCAAATTCCGATTGAAGCCGGATAATCAAGGGCCGTTTCCATGGGGCAGCGAAGGCGGCGTTTGGTCATTGGTCAGCGCGATCGTTGGCTCTGGTCTCTGCTTGCCCGCTTTTGGCAAGGCTGGTGTAGCGCCTTGGTATTCGTCCAGCCAAGAACGGTGATTCAATGGCAACGGCAACGCTTCCTTTGCCTATGCGGTTCACGGTGAAGCGACACCTGGCCGCCGGCGGATCGCCGCCGGCCAGGTCGATCCTGATATCGCCGCACTGTGCTCTGTCAGCCCAGCCATCAAGCACATGATGATGCGCCAACGTTGGCACGAACGCTGCACGAGCTATGGGCAGCTTCGGGGTAGAAGGTGTGGGGCTAGGTCCGATTGACCCGCTTTGCTTGGCGAGACTGGATCGCCTTGATCATCACAGCCTGTACCTGCTTCACGAATTGGCTGCTGAATGCGCCGACTTTGTTCCCAGCCTCGAAGTAGAAGCTGCGCGCCGGCACGTCGAGGTTGAATTCGTCGGCGATTACCCACATAGGGACCTTCGGATCAAGGCCGGCGCGGCGCTTCTCAAGCGGCGGGACCTCGACCGCGAAGGCCTTGCCGGCATAGGCGGCGGACGACGTGATGGGCACGAGCAGGACCTCGGTCAGCCCATCGCTCCGCCGACGCAGGATCGCCAGGACGCAGGGACGGGGCTTGCGGCCTTCGGTCTCGGAGCAGCTTATCCTCGTTCGAATGAACGCGGGCTGTTCCAGGTTCAATCGACATTCAGGATTCACGGTTCGTTTTTTCTGTGGTTCCTAGATCTCCAACTGCTTTGCCGTTGGAGGTTGTGGGATGGCCAAGCGCTATGAATTGTCCGCTAATCAGTGGCGGAGGATCGCCGATCTGTTACCCGGTAAGGTCGGCGACCCAGGCCGGTCGGGAGACGACAACCGGCGGTTCGTGAGCGGTGTTCTGTGGGTGCGACGCTCAGGCGCCCGCTGGCATGACCTACTGCCGCGCTATGGCAAGTGTAAAAGCGTGCACAAGCGCTTCACCCGCTGGGCCAAGGCCGGCGTGTGGGAGCGTGTCTTTGAGAGCCTGACCGCCGATCCGGACAACGACTATCTGATGCTCGACAGTTCCTTGGTCCGGGCACATCAGCAGGCCGCCACCGGAAAAGGGGGACCAGAACCAGGCTCTGGGGCGTTCCCGAGGCGGACTGACCACCAAGATCCACTTGGTCACCGATACCCAGGGCCGGCCGCTTCGCGTCATCCTGACCCCGGGCCAGGCCGGCGGTGCGCCACAAGCACCAGCCCTGATCCAGGGCTTCAGGGCCAAGCATGGCCTCGCCGACGACGCCTACGACAGCAACCACATACGGGCCTGTATCGCCGACATCGGCGCCAGCGCCGTCATCCCCTGAAATCCCCGCAAACACCTGATCCCGCAAGACAAGAACATCTAAAAGGCCCGCAACCGCATCAAGCGCTGCTTCAACAAGCTATTGCATCTGCAATGCTATGGATACCATGAGTGTCGATTCAGCCTAGTGCGGACTAGCTCTCCATCCTCCTTGCGACCTCGATTTCGAAGGCGCTGCCGGAGCTCATGAAGATGTGGAGGACAAGCACGCGCGCCGCTTTCGCGCCGGGCAAGCGACCGCGTGGCACCTGAAGGATCAGGTCCTCGACTACGTGCTTCCCGTCCGGTGCCAGGCTTACGGCGTAGTCGATGCGGGGGCCGCTCGCGGCCTGACGGCCGAGCGGCTCGCCGGTCGCCGCGTTCACATAGGCGGCCGAGAGGCCGAAGCCGGCGATTTCCAGGGCCTGGGGATAGTTGCGATTGGGCTGCAGGGTCACCGCCTCGATCTCCAGTGTCTCGACCTCTGCGCGCGCGCTGAGCAGGCAATGGCCTCGGGCCCAGAGGCCCCAGTCGCTGCCGTAGGTGTTGATGTAAATGGGCTCCGCAGCCGAAGAAACTGAGGGTGCCGTGGCGAGGCCCAGTAACAGCAGGACGGCTGAAATGAAGGCGGTTGCTGTCAACGGCAAGTCCTCCCTCAGGTCCGGCGATCCCTGACTAGCGAACCTCTGTAAGCGCCTTGCCTCCCCGCCCTGCAGCTTTGGAGCTACCGGCCGTCGCCAGCAAGGCGCCCACGAAATAGACCAAAAGGCCGGTCAGGGTGGCGGGGGCGTGGTCCACGCGCCCTTCGATCATCTGGAAGCCGAACACGAGCACCGGCCCAAGTGAAGTCATGGCGGCTATGGTCAGCACGGAGACGAGCGCCACCGCCTTCTGCATGGCGAAGATCGGGAAGGCCATGAGGAACAGCCCGACAATGACCACCAAGACGACGTCCTCGCCCGTGACCGGGCCCTTGGCGTCGAGGCCGAGCGCGATGCCGCCGACCGACAGCAAGACGTAGAGCGGAAAGCGCAGGCCGAACTGGGCCACGGGGCCGACGCCGCGACGGTCGAGGCGGCGCGCGTAGAGCAGCAGCAACGAGATCAGAGAACCGGACGCCGTCGAAAGGGTGACGCCGGCAGCAGCGACGGAAGGACCGCCGCGCACGAAGCCGGACCATCCCGCAAGGGTGATGAAGATCAGAACGGCAAGCCCGAGCGCGATGATGGAGATCCCAAGGGCCTCGAGCCGATTCCGCGCCGAAGAGGCCTGGGGCATCCCGAGCCGAGCGGCGGCAAGCGTCGTAAGCGGCACCGAACCGGAAAAGATGGCGAAGACAACGGCAGGTTCGATGAGCTGAACCGCAAGGAGGTAGGCGATCCATGCACCCGCGGAATACAGGTTTACGAGGGCCAGCGCCCCTGGATCGGCGAGCGCCAGGGTGATTTCTTCCGGCCTTCGCAGCAAGGTCAGCCCGACCGCCGCGGAGGCGCTGATTCCGAACACCAGCGAGCCGATCAGGAAAGAATCCATTCGCTGAAACACACTGCCGAAGTATACGGCCTGAACCGCCTCCAGAGCGACGAAGGTAAGGCACCACAGTAGACCCTGGACACCGGCGTTCACCCTGGGTGGCTCCTCAGAGGGCCCCGTCTGCTGTGATCGGCGTCTGCCGTGATCGGGCGGCGCGCAGATCCGCTTTGCCGCATGGCGAGGACGCCTGCCCCGGCAATCAGGATCATTCCGATGACCGTCGCGATATCGGGCCTCTCGGCGAAAAACACGAAACCCCAAAGGGCCGCGAAGACCAGATAGGCGTAGTCGAAAGTCGCGATGATCGCCGCCGGGCCGGACTGGTAGGCTTTCGCGACGCCCGCGCTGACCGCGACGACGAGCAGGGCCATAAGCGCCAGGAGCACCCATTCTCGCGCGCCCATCGGCGCCCAGTGCCCGAGCAGGAACGGATCGGCCGGGGCTTCTCGCGGACCGGGCGCCCGGATGGCGATCGCCCCGGTCGCGACGAGGCCGGCCAGCAAGAAAGAAGCCTTCAAGACCAGGGACAGCAGCAGCGGCTTCTCACCGATGCCCCTGCTGCGGGTTATGATCATGGCGAGAGCGTATGAGGACCGCATGATCCCAAGCATTGTCTCTTCCCGGGTCTGGCCGGCCGATCGGTCCATAGCTTGAGGCCGGCACGATCTGTCAGAAAATAACTCTGGGTGAAGTATTAGGCTGTGCTAAATTCGATTTTCAAATGAGTTATTGATCAAAACGCATTACTCAAACTTATGAATAAGCTGGGCAAGAACCTGCCGCCTCTGGCCAGCCTCCTGCCCTTCGAGGCCGCTGCCCGGCTCGAGAGCTTCACACGGGCCGCCGAGGAGCTGCACCTGACCCAGGCCGCCGTCAGCCGTCAGATCCGGGCCCTGGAGGAGGATCTGGGAGTCCGTCTCTTCGAGCGGCGCCATCGGGCCGTGTTCCTCACCGAAGCGGGCCGCGATCTCGGACGCGCGGTGACCGCGGGGCTGGAGGGCATCGCCGCCCGGGCGAGCGCACTGCGCGGCCAGGCGCGAAGCGGCGAGGTGGTCCTCTTCGCCGAGCTTTGCTACGCGTTCTATTGGGTGATGCCCCGGCTTTCCGACTTTCACCAACGCCAACCCCGGATCGATGTCCGGGTCACCGCGTCGACCCTGCCGGTCGCCCAGGCGCATGAGGACTTCGACGTCGCCTTGCAGACCTCCGACCGTGCCAGCGGCGCCCATGTCCTGGCCTTCACCGCTGCGGACGAGGTCTTCCCGGTGTGCAGCCCGGACTATCTGGCGGGACGAAGGACGCCGCTCTCCCTGGCCGGCCTGCCGGACCACGGCCTGCTGCACCACAAGGTCGAGCCGCAGGACTGGCTGGAATGGGACGACTGGCTGGAGCGGCTGGGCCTCGACCTGCGGGTCGGCCACAAAGGTGCGGTCTTCGACAGCTATCCGGTCCTGATCCAGGCCGCGGTGGAAGGTCACGGCATCGGGCTGGGATGGCGGCGCGCGGTCGAGAAGCTTCTGCAGTCCGGCAGTCTGGTTCAGCCTTTCGAGGAAAGCCTGGTGCTGGGGGACGGCCTTTCGGTCTATCGGGGGAAAAGGGCCCGATCCCGCCCCGAAGCCGAAGCCCTGCTGTCATGGCTCAAGGCCGAACTGGCCTGAGGAGGCTCATGATCTCTCCTCGCAGTCTTCGTCCTGATCGGCCAGGGCAGGCGAGGCCTTCAACCGAGACGCGCCGCCGGCCCCGTGGCAGCGCCGTGCAGACCGTGACCACGTTGAGAAATGCGGGCTAGAGGTACATCTCCTCGATATCGACCGTCGATTCCTGGCCGACACGGTCGAAGTGCGCGGCCAGCCAGGCGTCGGTCCGGGCCCGTCCGATCTCGAAGAGGTGCTCCAGGAAGGCCCGGTCGGCGTTGAGCTTGCTGGAGACGCCCAACTCGGCCATCACGTCCTCGGCGTGGATCACGTGCAGCAGCAGGCGCTTGAGGCGGCCGCCGTGGTCGAAGCCGTCGTCGATCAGGCGGGTGACGAAGTTGATCGCCCGCATTTCGCGCATAAGGCTGGCGTTGAAGGTCAGGACGTTCAGCCGGTCCATGATCTCCTGGGCGCTGGTCGGCACGCTGTCGGTATTGATCGGGTTGAGCTGGACCAGCAGGATGTCGCGGCTGTCGGTGTTGTAGATCAGGGGATAGATCGCCGGATTGCCCATGTAGCCGCCGTCCCAATAGGCCTCCTCGCCGATCTCCACCGCCTGGTGCAGGAAGGGCAGGCAGGTCGAGGCGACCACCGCGTCCAGCTCCATCTCCGAAAGCTCGAAGACCTTGATCCGGCCGCGCTTGACGTTGGTCGCCGAGACGAAGAGCTTGACCGCCTCGCAGCCGCGCAGGGCCTCGAAATCGACCATCTCCGCCAGAATGCTGCGCAGCGGGTTCAGGTCGAAGACGTTGTACTGGTAGGGCGACAAGACCCGGGACATCATGTCCATCACCCAGTAGCCGGGCGAGAAGTCCATACGGCCGGGGCCCATCAGGCGGTCGAGCGCGCTGGGCTGGAGCGGCGAAAGGGCGGCGACCTTGGCGATCCGCTCCCAGAGGCGGCGCAGGACCCGGCGCGCCTCCGGGCGGCCGCCGACGGTCAGGCCATAGGCCATGACCGTGCCGTTGACGGCCCCGGCGCTGGTCCCGGTGATGCCTTCGATCTCGATCCGGTCGTCCTCCAGCAGGCGGTCCAGGACCCCCCAGGTGAAGGCCCCGTGGGCGCCGCCGCCCTGGAGCGCCAGATTGATCCGGCGGACCTCGGCGCCGCGCGGCCAGGGGTCCGCACAGGCTCGGGATCCGGAGTCGCGGCTCGCGTTCTGCTCGGTCATTGCCATACCATTAAGACTCGACTAACAGCCTCATAGGTAAATTCTTTGCTATCGTGACGAAATGCGACTAGGGCGGTGACGTAGGTCAAGGTGCAGCGTCCTGTGCTAAGCTAAGGCGTTCAAGGGTTAAGCTTTCAAGGGTTAACAAGCGGCCAAAGACAAGGAATGGCTTGGTGAACGAGGTCCCACGCACAGCCGGCCTCACCCGGTTTCTGGGCCGTTCGACGCAGCCCTTGCGGGTGCTGTCGATCGACGGCGGTGGGATTCGCGGCATCATCCCGGCGCTGGTCCTGGCCGATATCGAGCGACGGGTCGGCAAGCCGATCTCGGAGATCTTCGACCTGATCGTCGGCACCTCGATCGGCGGCCTGATCGGCCTGGCGCTGGTGACCCCCGACGCCGAGGGCAAGCCTCGCTACTCCGCGCGCACCCTCTCCCGGCTGATCGAGAAGAACGCCGACCGGGTCTTCGAGCGCTCGCTCTGGCACAAGGTGTCCGCGGTCGGCAACCTGGCCAACAGCAAGTACCCGGAGGAGGGCTTCAACCGGGTGCTGGCGGAGATGTTCGGCGAGACCAAGCTCTCGGAGGCCCTGACCAACGTCATGGCGACCTCCTACGAGATCGAGCGCCGGATTCCCTTCTTCTTCCGCAGCCGCAACGCCCAGGCCCGGGAGGGCTACGACTTCCCCATGGCCCAGGTGGTGCGGGCGACCACGGCGGCGCCGACCTACTTCGAGCCGGCCCACGTGCCCTCCGAGGACGGGCACGACTACTTCGCCCTGGTGGACGGCGCGGTCTTCGCCTACAACCCGGCGCTCTGCGCCCTGGTCGAGGCGCAGGAGATCGCGGGCGGCAACCGGGAGATCTTCATGGTCTCCCTCGGTGCCGGCGAGTTGACCCGGCGCCTGCCCTACGAGGTCTGCCGCAACTGGGGCGCCGCGACCTGGGCCCAGCCGCTGTTCTCCCTGATGTGCGACGGCGTCTCTCATTCGGTCGACTACCAGATCCGGCACATCCTGCAGCAGGGGGCCAACGGCCGGCCCAAGTACTACCGCTTCCAGGTCCGCCTCGACGTCGGCAACGACGACATGGACGACACCAGCCGCTCCAACATCCGGGTCCTGAAGCTCCTGGCCGAGGACATGATCCTCAAGAACCGCCGGACCCTGAAGGAACTCTCGGGCTATTTGCTCGAGTGGAGCCGGGCCGCCTAAACTGCGCCCCGCAGCAACTATATGAAATAGATCAAACCCCGTTCAATTTATTCCAATTGAACGGGGTTTGATCTGGCGGGGAGCTTCATGACCCATTCGGTACGGCTTCGGCGCGACGGCGAGATCGCGACCATCGTCCTCAACCGTCCGGACAAGCGCAACGCGCTGACCCTGGAGATGTGGGAGCGCCTGGGCGCGCTCCTGGCCGAGGTCGACGCCGACGAGAGCCTGCGCTGCCTGATCCTGCGCGGCGCCGGCGAGGCCGCCTTCGCGGCCGGCGCCGACATCGCCGAATTCCCCGCGCTCCGGGCCTCGGCCGCCCAGGCCAAGGCCTATGCCGCGCGCATGGAGCCGGCCCTGGAGGGCCTGAAGCGCTGCCGGCATCCCAGCGTCGCCATGATCCTGGGCGCCTGCAGCGGCGGCGGCCTCGAACTGGCCGCGCTCTGCGACATCCGGATCTGCGGCGAAAGCGCGCGCCTCGGCATCCCCATCAACCGGATCGGCCACGCCTTGCCCTATCCCGGGCTGCAGGCCCTGGTCACCCTGGTCGGGAGGGCCGGGGCCGCCGAGCTCCTGCTCGAGGGCCGAATCCTGACCGCCGCCGAGGCCCAGGCCCGCGGGCTGGTCCAGCGGGTCCTGCCCGACGCCGAGGTCGAGGCGGAGGTCCAGGCGACCGCGGCGCGGATCGCCGCCGGGGCGCCTTTGGCCGCACGCCTGCACCGGGCCTGCCTCAACCGTCTGACGGACCCCGCGCCGCTCAGCGCCGCCGAGGCCGAGCTGCCCTATGGCGCCTGCGACAGCGCCGACTACCGGGAGGGCATCGAGGCCTTTCTCGCGAAGCGGCCGCCGCGCTTCCGGGGGCGCTGATCGGGACGCCCGCTCACCGTCAGGCGATCCCCCTGCGCGCCGCGGTGCGCCTGCGGCCTCGGCGGCGTTGCGCCTCGTAGCGCCGGGCCAGGATCGCGGGCGGCACCCCGAGGTGGAACAGCAGGTGGATCTCGATCCAGCCCCAGACGATGGCGACGGGTCGCCGGCCCTCGAAGCGCCGTGACGAGGTGGTCAGGGGCGGGTCCTCGATACAGCAGGTTCGGCCCTTGCGCTCCAGGCGCCGCGCGAAGTCGTAGTCCTCCATCAGCGCGATCTGCCGGATGCCGCCGATCTCCTCGTAGGCGCTGCGCCGGACGAAGACCGCCGAGTCCCCGTAGTAGAAGCCCAGGCCTCGGATCCTGGCGTAGAAGCCGGTCAGCCAGCGGCTGAAGGGCGTGTCGCCGTCGAAGACCAGGCGGAAGTTGCCGCCGGGACAGGCCGGACGGGCGGCCAGGGTCTCGAGGATCTGCATCAGCCCGCCGGCGGGAAAGCGGGAATCGGCGTGGAGGAAGAGCAGGATCTCGCCTCTTGCCGCCGCCGCGCCGGCGGCGAGCTGCTGGCCGCGGCCGGGCGCAGAAGGCAGAAGGCGCACGCCGGCCCGGCGGGCCACGGCGTCGGTCCCGTCGTCGCTGCCGCCGTCGACGACGATGACCTCGTGGCCCGCTGTCTCGGCGGCGAGCTGGTCCAGCAGGCGCGGCAGGTTCCGCGCCTCGTTCAAGGTCGGAACGACGACCGAGATCATTTCCGGCGTTCCGCGGCGGGGCCCGGCGTCAGTCCGATTCGCTTCAGCGCGGCCTCGTGGTGACTCCATCCCTTGCCCAGCCAGTTCCGCAGAACTCTTCGCACCGCAGGATTGCGCGACCGCTTGGCCAGAGTCGACTCGCTCGCCTCCTGCCAAAGCGCGCGGACCCAGTCGTAGAGCCGGGCGCGGCTGTCCGGCGAGAGGCTCGCGAGCGCCTCGGTGAGGTAGATCCGGCCGAAGGCCACGTGGCGCGCCTCGTCGCGGGCGATCAGACGGTTGATCTGCTTGAGCAGGGGGCAGGGCAGGAACTCGGCTATGGTGTCCTGGAGCCGCAGGACCTCACCCTCGACCACGACGTTGAAGGCCACCATGGCGCCCAGGGATCCGGCCGGCCCCTCGGCCGCGCCCTCCAGCGCCGAGGCCAGGTTGCCGTCCATGGGGGCGATGCCGCCGAGGCGGTCGAGATAGCGCCTGTAGACCTCCGCATGCCGGGCCTCGTCGGCGGCCTGCAAGGCCACGCAGTCGCGGGCGGCGCCGGCCCCGAGCTCGGACAGCAGGCGGCGGCACATCCGGGCCGTCGCCGTCTCGCCGTGATGGAGCTGGCTGATCGCGTGACGGACCTGTGCCCGGGTCACCCAGAAGGGCAGGCTCGGTTCACGGCGCCAGTCGATGTCCCCGGTCGCCGACCATTGCCCGGCGCGGGCGTTCGCGGCGAGGCGCGCCAGGCGCTCCGCTGTCTCCCTCGGCTGCGACGTCATGCTGTGGTCCATGCTGAGGATCGGCCCTCGACGGCGGCGGATGGCGAGACCGCCCCTGACGCCAGCACGGCCCGGAGGCCGGTGACTCATGAGATGTGAGATAGGCCGGGGCGAAGGGCTGGGAAGACACGAAGCGATCGCGGGGTCTTCAAAGTCGCGTGAGGGCGAGGAGACGGTGGGTGTGGAGGGCGTCGCCCGGGGAGGCCTGCGTCCCGGGCGACGCCAGTGGATTCAGAGATCGCGCGCGGCAGTGTGCTCGATCTCGCCCCAGTTGTCGTCGGCCTTCTCGATGTTGCCGTCGACGTCCTGGAGGAAGGTCGCGTAGATCTCCTCGTTGAGGTTCAGGTAGAGCTTGCCGTCCTCGATCTTCCAGAGCCGCGGGTCGCCGTCGAACTTCTTGCCGATCGAGACGCCGTAGGCGCAGAAACCGCCGTACTGCGGCAGGAAGAGCGCGGGGTCCTGCTTGAAGCGGTCCAGATGCTCCCGGCTGCTGAAGCGGTAGGCGGCGCCCTCGTGGACGTGCGCCAGGGCATCGGAGCCGCGGACCGGCTTGCCCTGGGTGAAGTAGGCCACCGGATCGTAACCGTGCAGCGCCAGCGGCGCGCCGGCGATCGACAGGCCGGGCACCACGTTGAGTTCGTCGGCTGCCTGGGCCGGCCCCAGCGCGCCGAGCAGGGTGGCGGCGACCGCCGTGGCCATCACGAGCTTCGAGATCTTCATTGCTCTTCTCCTCTCGGGTTCGGTTGACGTGCCGGCTGCTTTTCGCCCGGCACCATCCTGATCTGGGAGACGGAGGTTTCTGAGCAACGATACGGCCGATTTTTGGCTCTATATGCAAACTTAACAGGATGACCTGCAATGAAAATGCGAAACAGGTGGCCGGCCCGAGGGGCGGACTCCGATGAAACCACGCCTATCCGGCCGCGGCGAAGCGATCCGTGGCCGCGACGATGTGCGCCTGCATCCCGGGATCCCCGGCGTCGTGCCCGGCCTGGTCGACGATCACGAGTTCGCTGCCACGCCACCGCTGCGCCAGTCGCCAGGCCGTGACCGGCGGGCTGCCGATGTCCAGGCGGCCGTGGATCAGGACGCCGGGGATCCCGGAAAGCCGGTCCGCGTCCCGAAGCAGGGCGCCGTCGCCCAGCCAGGCTTCGTGGCGCCAGTAATGGGTGACCAGGCGGGCGAAGCCCAGGCGAAAGGCGGGGTCCCGGTAGCGCGGAGGCGGCGCCCGATCCGGGTGCAGCGCCACGACCGCCGCCTCCCAATCGCACCAGTCCCGGGCCGCCTTCCCATGGATGGCCGGATCGGGGTTCATGAGGAGGCGATGGTAGGCCTCGACCAGGCTGCCGGCGCGCTCGGCCTCGGGGACGCCGTCGCGAAACCGGGCCCAGGGCTCGGGGAAGAAGATCCCGACGCCGCGGGTGATCCAGTCGATCTCCCAGGCCGTGGTGGTGACGACGCCGGCCAGGACCACCTCGGTCACGCGCTCGGGGTGCCGCTCGGCGTAGGCCAGCGCCAGGGTCGAGCCCCAGGACCCGCCGAAGACCAGCCAGCGATCGATCTCGAGGTGTCGCCGCAGCCGCTCGATGTCGGCGAGGAGATGGCCGGTCGTGTTGCTGGCCAGGTCGTGCGCCGCCGTGCTGGCATGCGGCCGGCTTCGCCCGGCGCCGCGCTGGTCGAAGAGCACGACCCGATAGGCCCCGGGATCGAAGTGGCGCCGCGCCTTCGGGGTGCAGCCGGAGCCGGGGCCGCCGTGGAGGACCAGCGCCGGCTTGCCGGCGCGCGCGCCGCAGGTCTCCCAGTAGACCTGGTGCCCCTCGCCGACCTCGAGCCAGCCGCTGTCGAAGGCTTCGACTTCGGGATAGAGCGCGGTCATGGCGCCGACTCTATGCCGGATCGGCGGCGGGCGGCGCCTGGCGCAACGCGCGGGGGCTCTGGCCGTAGCGGCCCGTGAAGGCGCGCGAGAAGGCGGCCGGCGAGCGGTAGCCGACCTGGGCCGCGATCCTCTGGACCGGCTCGGGAGTCCCGGCCAGCAGGTTCCGCGCCTTCTGGAGCCGCAGTTCGGCGAGGTAGCTCATCGGCGCGCAGCCCATCAGCGCCTGGAAGCGCTCGGCGAAGCGGCTGCGCGACATGCCGACCTCGCGGGCGATGCGCTCCAGGGTCCAGTCCCGCTCCAGGCTGCGGTGCATCAGGCCCAGGGCCCGGCCGACGCGCGGGTCGCCCAGCGCCTCGACGATCCCGCGCAGCGCCGGGTCCTGGTCGGCGCAGGTCCGCACGACCTCGATGAAGAGGGCTTCCGACAGGCGGATGACCGAGGCCGTGACCCCGGGCGACGCGGCGAACATCTGGCGGACGATCAGCCGCATCAGTTCGTCCAGCCAGGGCGCGCGGGCGCGCAGTTCGGCGGTGACCAGGAGGTAGGCGGGCAGGGCCCGCAGCAGCGGATGCTCGGCGCCGGCGGCGAAGTTGAGGTGCCCGCAGATCAGCTTGCTGTCGGCCTCGGCCTCCGGCTCGCCGCCGTAGACCAGCACGCCTTCGCCCTGGTAGCCGCTGCGCTGCAGCACGTCCTCGAGGGCTGCCGGGGCCCGGCCCGGCCGGTCGCAGAGCACGTGGGCCGCGCCCCGCGGGATGATGACCATGTCGCCCGGGTCGAGGGCGACGTCATGCGCCCCGGCGATCGTCACATGACAGCGGCCCTGGACGGCGAGGTGGAAGCGGGCGGCGCGGCCCTGGGCCGGGACCGCGACCGACCAGGGCGCGGTGAAGGCCGTCCGGAAGTAGAGGGTCCCGCGCAGCTGCAGGACATCGAGAATGTCGCTCAGGACGTCCATATTGCAAATCTTCCTACCATACTGGACGATAAGATAAGTAATGCACCGTCCGCCGTCGAGCCCAGGAGGGGGCATGGTTCGGATCAAGCGTGTCTATGCGCCGCCCGCGCCGGAGGACGGCTACCGGGTGCTGGTCGACCGGCTCTGGCCCCGCGGCCTCGGCAAGGAGGCCGCCGCGGTCGCGCTCTGGCTCAAGGAGATCGCGCCCTCGACCGAGCTGCGCCGGTGGTTCGGGCACGATCCCGCGCGCTGGCCGGAGTTCGCCCGCCGCTACCGGGAGGAACTGAAGACGCCCGAGCGCGCGGCCGCACTGGATCGCCTGCGCCGCCTGCGGCAGGCGCATGAGGTCCTGACCCTGCTCTACGGCGCCCGTGACGCAGCGCTCACCCACGCCACCCTGCTGAAGGATCTGCTGGCCGAAAGGCGCTAGATCAAACTGCGCCTGATTGGAATCGATTAGGCGCAGATAATTTGATCTATTTCATACAGTTAGAGCAGCTTATCCGCGTTCGAATGAACGCGGGCTGCTCCAGAACCCTCTCGGACGGCTGGACCAGCTTGGCCGTGAAGGCTTCCTGCGAAAGCTGGGACGCGATGCTTGTAGCTTGATCCTGCGTCAGAGCTTACACTACGGTGTAATTATAGCGAAGTAATAAGGCCGGGACATGCTGCAGGTCGCCGCCAATCGAACAGGAACCGGACCATGACTCACAGTCGCTTGCCAAGGAGCGCTTTCGCGCTATGCCTCGCCGTGCTTGTCCTTTCGGCGCCGGCCACGGCGCAGGAACTAGTGTAATGGTTTCAAAGTCCGGCACATTTCACGTGCCGAGATTTGGAAGCTGAATCACACGAGATTCAACGAGTTAGTGTCCCTTTGATTCTGCAATTCGCTCTCGCGAATTTCAGAATCGGGACACTAGACTCAATCCATTTTCTGATCCCCGGCGGCGCGGGCGGAGGCTGGGACGGCACCGCGCGCGGCACCGGTGAGGCGCTGACCAAGTCGGGCTTGGTCGGAAACGCCTCCTTCGAGAACATGTCGGGCGGCGGCAAGGCGCTCGCGCATTTCGTCGAGACGGCAGGCAAGCAGCAAGGCACGCTGATGGTGCAGTCGGTCCCGATCGTGATGCGTTCGCTCCAGAAGGCCTACGCCTATACATACGAGGATCTGACCCCGGTGGCGGGGCTGATCGGCGACTACGGCGCTTTCTTCGTGAAGGCCAATGCGCGATGCTCGCGCCATGCTTGATCCTTCTTCCGGGATCTCGCCGGATCTCGACTACCTCGCACGCTACTGGCGTGACGAGCCGGATGTCCCGAAGCATGAGCAGGTGAGGCGCATGCTGGCGGAGGCCATTGCCGACGGCTATTGGAAGCCGGGATCGCGACTTCCGACCGAGGCGGAGCTCACGCGCGCGCTGCCGTTCGGTCTGGCCACGATCCAGCGCGCCTTCCGCGGCTTGGTCGAGGCCGGTCTCGTCACGCGACGGCGCGGCAGCGGCAGTGTCGTCGCCTTTCCCGAGTATCCGCCGCGCTCGCCATGGCACCTTCGCTTCCACCGGCCCGGCGAGACGGAGTTTCTTTCGATCCGGGCGAAGATCGTCGATCGCTGGACCACCGCTGCCGAGGGAGACTGGTCCGATACCCTGCCGCAAGGCAGCCGCGAGCTTGTCGTCATCGACCGCAGGCTCCGCATCGACGGCGTGATGGATGTTCCGGCGCGTCTCATCGCTGTGAGCGAGGAGTTTCCCGATCTGGTTTCGCTTTCGACCGAAGAGCTCGACGGCTTCGGCCTAAAGATCATGATCGCACGCCGCGAGCGGATCCGCGTCCATCGCATCGAGAAGAAGGTCTATTGCCGCAGCCAGCTTTCGGGGATCGATGGGCGGCCGTATACGGATCGGAAGGCCGCCTTTTTCCTTCAAGCCGTCGCCTATGCGGCCAACGACAGGACCCTCTACATTCAGGAATTCTCCGTGCCGGAGAACGATTTCGTGCTGGAGCTGAGTTGACCTCGGACGGACCGGCAGCTTCGTGCCCGCCGCTCGGCCGCAGGGCCCTAGCCCTTTGCCCGCACTAAACACCTAGTCCTACTGAGTCACAAACCGGCTTTTCAGAGTAGATTCGCGCGGAGCCGATCTTTGCTAGAGTGGTGGTTTACTCAGCGATGGTCGGTGGCACTCATGGATCTCTCAGGTAGGGGAAGCGAAGAGCGATTTAAGGCC
>JAKSBE010000138.1 GCA_022361275.1 Kiloniellales bacterium | reverse complement strand
GGACGTCGGCGTGGGACAGCCGGTCCGAGCCGAGCGGCTTGACCTCGCCTTCCTGGAGGAAGCGCAGCAGGCTGACCTGGAAGCCGGGCGAGATCTCCGAGATCTCGTCCAGGAAGACCGTGCCGCCGTCGGCGGCGCGAAACAGCCCGAGCCGGTCGGAGATCGCGCCGGTGAAGGCGCCGCGCACGTGGCCGAAGAGCTCGGAGTGCAAGGTGTCGTCGGACATCCCGCCGCAGTTCTGGACGTGCATCGGCGAGTTCATGCGCTTCGAGTTGAAGTGGATCGCGCGCGCCAGCAGCTCCTTCCCGGTGCCGGTCTCGCCCTGGACCAGGACCGGCAGCTCGGTCCGGGCCGCCTGCTTCGCCTGGGCGCAGAGCTCGGCCATCTTGGCGCTGACGTAGACCAGCTTCTCGAACTGGGACCAGCCGCCCTTGACCGAGAACTCCTCGCTCTCGACGAAGATGTCGTCGTCCATCGAGATCTTCAGCTCGCGGGACAGCACCCGATGGCGCCGCGACAGCTCGCTGAGCTCCAGCGCCCGCTTGGCCAGGAGCCGGATCAGGTCGGCCGGTGCCGGCTTGAGGACGTAGAGGTAGGTCGCCGCCCGCCGCGCCACCTGGGCGCAGTGCTCCGGCGCCTCCGCCGAGCCCAGGAGGACCCGGGCGACCTGCGGGTGGGAGATGCGCGCGTCGACCAGGACGTTCGCGGCGAGATCGGCGATGAGGTCGGCGTCGCAGATGATCAGATGGGCCTCGATCTCGTGGAGGCGGGTCGCCGCGGCCGACTCGCTCCGGCAGATGATCAGGCGGTAGCCGGGGTCGACCCCCAGGGCCCGCGCCACGTCGTCATGGACACGACCGTCCGCCGAAATCAGGAGAACCGTGTGCTCCGTATGCACTGCCAATTTTCTTATCAATATGAAAACTAACAATGCAGTCTATCGCGTGGCTTGAAATGGTCAAGCCGACCGCGGCTCGCGGGCGCAGCTTCGCCGTCTCGTGCGATGGAACGCAGAGGAGGTTCGGGGCTGCACGCACCCCGCTCCGCGCCACGACCCCTTTAATGTGTCTTGTACCAGCGAGCCTGTGAGAAGGACTCGGCCGACGATCATCGCGGGCGTGCCGACCTCGCCCTTCGACAGGCTCAGGACGAGGTGAAAGACCCCCTCATGCTGAGCCTGTCGAAGCATGAGGAGGCCGAAGGCCTGCAAGTCGCAAATAACCCCTCATAGGCTCGCTGGTGTTATGTTTCCCTTTACCCGCCACGCCAGGAGCTAGGCGGCCGAGGTTTCCGTGCCGGGATCGAGCCCGCCCAGCCGCTCGACGAAGGCGGCGATCTCGGGCACGCCCTGGCCCGCCTTGACCTGGGCGAAGACGAAGGGCCGCTCGCCGCGCATCTTGCGGGCGTCCCGGTCCATGACCTCCAGGCTGGCGCCGACCAGCGGGGCGAGGTCGGTCTTGTTGATGACCAGCAGGTCCGAGCGGGTGATGCCCGGCCCGCCCTTGCGCGGGATCTTGTCGCCGGCCGAGACGTCGATGACGTAGAGGGTGATGTCGGCCAGCTCCGGGCTGAAGGTCGCCGCCAGGTTGTCGCCGCCGGACTCGATCAGCACCAGGTCGAGCGCCGGGAAGCGTTCGCCCAGGTCGGCCAGGGCCGCCAGGTTGATCGAGGCGTCCTCGCGGATCGCCGTGTGCGGGCAGCCGCCGGTCTCCACCCCGAGGATGCGTTCCGGCGGCAGGGCGCCCGAGCGGGTCAGGAACTCCGCGTCCTCGCGGGTGTAGATGTCGTTGGTGATGGCGGCGATGTCGTAGCGCGGCGCCAGCGTCTTGCACAGCGCGTCCATCAGGGCCGTCTTGCCGGAGCCGACGGGCCCGCCGATGCCGACCCTCAGGGGGCCCGAAGCGGAAGCAGTCATGAGCGGAACAACCTCGTGTACTGGGTTTCGTGTTTCATGGCGGCCAG
>JAKSBE010000015.1 GCA_022361275.1 Kiloniellales bacterium | reverse complement strand
CGCCTGGCCGGCGGTGGTGGCCTTCGCCATCTTCTCCGTGGTGGCGCACTGGAACGACCTGTTCTGGCCCCTGATCGCGGTGCGCTCCGAGGAACTGATGCCGCCCCCGCTCGGCATCATGGCCTTCAAGAACGAGGAGGCGGGCTCCGACTACGGGCCGCTCATGGCCGGCGCGACGCTGATCGTCGCCCCCCTGGTCGTCGCTTTCCTCTTCGCGCAGCGCTGGTTCGTCGACGGGCTGAACCTCGGCGCGGTGAAGTGACGCAGCGGATGTCGGGGTGCGGCGAGTTGGCACGCCCGTTCCCGGGGGCCGGCAAGGGGTGGGCGGTAAAGGATCCGGTCTTCATGACATCGTGGGGTCGAGGCGGTCGCGCAGCCAATCGCCGACCAGCGATATCGAGAGCGTGGTCAGGACGATGATGCAGGAGGGCATCAGGAGGATCCACGGCGCCGACTGAAGATAGCGCCGTCCGTAGCCCACCATGCTGCCGAGGCTGGTCTCGGGCGGTTGGATGCCGATGCCGAGAAACGAGAGAGAGCTCTCGAGCATGATGACTCCGGGAACGTTGAGCGTCATGGCTACGATGATCGTTGCGGCGATGTTCGGCAGGATGTGTCGAAAGTAGATTCGCCAGGGCGATGCGCCTATGTCGCGCGCGGCCTGGGCGTAGCCTTGCTCGGTGGCGGAGATTGCCAGGCCGCGTGCGATCCGGGTGACGGCCTCCCATCCGTTGAAGCCAAGCAGAAAGACGAAGAGCGCCAGCGAGTCGCCGAAGAAGGCGAGGACCGCAATGGCGATGATCATGAAGGGCATGGCGAGCTGGGCATCGACGAGGACGAGGATGGCTTCCTCGGTCCACCCCCGGAAGTAGGCCGCGGCGAAGCCGAGGAGCAGGCCGATCGACGTCGAGATCAGCGTGGCGACGAGAGCGATGACGATGGAGATGCGGATCGACACCAGCAGGCGCGAGAGCAGGTCGCGGCCGAGCTCGTCGGTGCCCAGGGGGTGCTCCCAGGTGCCGCCGAAAAGCAGAGGCGGCTGCAGCCGGACCAGCACGTCGGCGCGGAGGTAGTCGTGGGGCGCAAGGAAGGGGGCGGCGAGAGCCAGGACGAGCATGGCGCCGATCCAGCCCAGCGAGACGAGCACCGAAGGCGGGAAGGCCTCGAGGAAGGCGGTGCGGCGGTCCTTGAGCTCGATCCGGCTGCCGCTCGTCTCCAGGCTGGTCATGGATCAGTCCTCGCCGCCGCGTGCCCGGTGCAGGCGCGGGTCGATGAAGCCGTAGAGGAGGTCGACTGCGAGGTTTGCTGCGACCATCGAGAAGCCGACAAGAAGCAGGATGACCTGAACCACGGCAAGGTCGCGGGCATTGACCGAATTCACCAGGAGCGAGCCGACCCCGGGCCAGGAGAACACCGTTTCCACGACCACGGCGCCGGCGACCAGGGAGCCGATCATGAAGCCGATCACGGTTATGATCGGAATCGCCGCGTTGGGAAAAACGTGCTCGGAGACGACCCGGTGCCAAAGTACGCCCTTAGCCGAGGCCGTACGCACATAGGGCTGCCCCATGACCTCGATCATCGCCGAGCGCGTGTAGCGCGCGATGACCGCCGCGCCGCTCAAGCCAAGCGTGAGTACCGGCAGGACGTAGTGGGCGAGCGTCGAGGAGCCGCCGGACGGCAGGAGACGGAACTGGACGGCGAAGAGCAGCGCCAGAAGAAGGCCGAGAACGAAGCTTGGAACCGTGAATCCGAAGACGGAGACGCCCATGATCAGGCGGTCCGCGAAAGTGTTGCGATAGAGAGCGGCGACGACGCCGGCGGTCAGACCCAGCAGCAGTTTGACGAAGAGCGCCGGGACCATGATGGCGAGAGTCATGGGCAGCCGCTCCATGACGGTATCGATGGCCGGTCGGTTTTCGCGGATCGAGTTGCCCAGGTCGCCGCGGGCGACGTTCTCCACATAGCGGAGGTACTGGACCCAAATGGGCTGGTCGAGGCCCCAGGCCTTGCGGAAGGCTTCGATCACATCGGGCGGCGTGTCGCCGGGGTCGAAGAAGCGCTCGGCCGGGTCGCCGGAGAGCCGCAGGACGACAAAAGCGAAGGTGACGATCAGCGTGACCGTCACGGCGGCCCGCCCGAGACGGCCGAGGAGCCAGAGAATCATCCCCTGCTCCCGAGCCCCGGCGGATGGACGAGGTGGCAGGCCACCTTGCGCTCGCCGACGGGCAGTAGCGCCGGCCGGATGGCGGCACAGGCAGCGCGGGCGTCCGGGCAGCGCTTGTGGAAGGCACAGCCGGTCGGCAGGTCGATGGGGTTCGGCGGGTCGCCTGTCAGCAGGATGCCGCGGCGCCCGCGGCGCCGCGGATCCGGGATCGCCGAGACGAGCGCCCGCGTATAGGGGTGGGCGGGCGCATGGAAGACGTCCTCCGGGGCACCGATTTCCACGATCCGGCCGAGGTACATGACGGCGACTTGACACGCCGGAACCGCAAAGGCGCAGCGGGGTGCAAAGCTGCAGCCCGGCGGCAGGCGCCGGGGCTGCGGAACGGTCCCCGGAATGGCCGTGAGCGGCGCGCGGGGCCCATGCAGCGACGGCAGCGCGTCGAGCAGCCCGCGCGTGTAGGGATGGGCGGGGCGGTCGAAGACGTCTGCGACCGGCGCGCTTTCGACGACCCGGCCGCAGTACATCACCATGACCCGTTCGGCGAGCTCCGCGACGACGCCGAGGTCATGGGAAATCAGGACGAGCGCCATGCCCTCCTCCGCCCGAATCTCGGCGATGAGTTCGAGGATCTGGGCCTGGATCGTAACGTCGAGCGCCGTGGTGGGTTCGTCGGCGATGAGAATGTCGGGCTCCCCCGCCAGGGCCATGGCGATCATGACCCTCTGGTTCATGCCGCCGGAGAGCTCGTGCGGGTATTCGTCGAGCCGCCGGCCGGCATTGCCGATGCCCACGCGGTCCAGAAGGCGCCGCATCTCCGCCCTCGCCGCGGCCCCCTTGAGACCGCGGTGAAGCCGCAGCGCCTCGCCGAGCTGGCGGCCGACGGAGTGGACCGGGTTGAGCGCGCTTGAGGGGTCCTGGAAGATCATCGCAATGCGCCCGCCGCGGACGCGGGAGAGGCTTTCCTCGGCCGCGCCCAGGAGTTCTTCCCGACCGAAGCGGGCCGAGCCGCGAACCCTCGCACGTTGGCCGAGAAGGCCAAGGACGGCGAGCCAGGTGATGGACTTTCCGCAGCCGCTCTCGCCCACGATCCCCAGGGCGTCATGCGGCGCGAGCGCAATGTCCACGCCGTGCAGCGCCCTCGTCAGGCAAAGTCCGTCGTCGAAATCGACGGTGAGGTTCGAGACCTGGAGGATTGCCTGGTCGTTCATGAGCGGAAAGGGCGCGGCTTCCGGCGTCCCGGCTTCGTCGCCTAGTCGGTCAGCTAGTCGGCCCGCATGGAGAACTGGCCGGGACCGAAGGGCATGGCGAAGATGCTCGAAGGCTGCCACGCGATCTTGTCGCTCTTGCCGAAGATGATCGCATTCTGATGAAGCACGAGCATGGCGGGGTCTTCGACCAGGATGATGTCCATCATGCGCCTCATCGCGGCCCTGATCTCGGCGGTATCGGTCGAAGCGTTCAGGACGCCGCAAAGCCTGTCGAACTCGTCGTTCTGCCAGCGGCCGCCGTCGGGGTTGTTGTCGAGGTTGTAGGCACCGCCCGGGCAGTTGGCCGCCATGATCGCGATCGGATGGGCGTAATGCGCCGTGTTCGACAGCATGTTCATGTGGCGCTGTGGCGTCTTGCGGTGCGCGCCGTCCCTGATCTCGTAGTTGATGTTGAATCCGATGTCCTGCATGGTCTGCAGCACGTACTGCCCGACCGTCAGTTCGTTGGGATAGTAGTCGGGGAAGGAATAGAAGTTGATCGCCTCGCCGTCGTAGCCCGCTTCGGCCAGCAGTTCCTTTGCACGCTTCGGATCGAATCTCGGCGGCTCGTAGTCCTCCACGAACATCTCGCCAAAGGTCGGCATCTGGAAACCCGTCGCCTCCTTGGTCTGCCCGGACCAGAGCACGTTCACGATCGTTTCGTAGTCGATCGAATGAGCGAGCGCCTGCCGCACCTTCCTGTTCCGGAGCGGGCTCTTGTTCGCAACGTCGAAGGCGATCATGCGGACGTTGACGACGGGGCCGCCGACGGCGTCTCGGAAGCCTGGTCGGCGAGGCGCTGTCGATCCATCGACTGGGAAGCAGGAGCGACCGAAGGGAGGCCGTCGCCCGCCTGCTGAGCGAAGTCGGCCTCCCGCCGGAGATGGCCCGAAGGTATCCGCACAGCTTGAGCGGGGGACAGCGTCAGCGCGTCGGGATCGCCCGCGCCCTGGCGGTGAAACCGCGTTTCCTGGTGGCGGACGAGCCCGTCTCCGCGCTGGACCTCTCGGTTCAGGCTCAAGTGCTGAACCTGCTGCTCGACATTCGGGACCGGCTGGGACTCGCCATGCTGTTCATATCCCACGACCTCTCCGTCGTCCGCTTTGTCGCCGACCGAGTGCTCGTCATGTACCTCGGGAGAATCGTGGAGAGCGCGCCGGCAAAGGCGCTTCAAGACAATCCGGTCCATCCTTACACGACGGCGCTCGTCTCGGCGGCACCGCGCGTGAGGTCGAAGGGGCGAGCGGCCCGGATCCGGTTGCAGGGCGACGTTCCGAGCCCGCTCGACCCGACGTCGGGCTGTGTCTTTCGCACCCGATGTCCGATCGCCACCCCTGAATGCGCCGAGATCGTGCCGCCCATGCGCGAAGTCGCCCCCGGTCACTTTGCTGCTTGCCTGCACCGCCCTTAGCCCCGGGAGCAAGTTCGGCAGCCGAGCCCTTCTCGATATCCCGCCATGAAAGGAACAGAGCATGAAAGCGGAACGCAAACTCATCGTTGTCCTGATCGACGGCCTGAGTGCGGACTACTACGAGGAACACACAACGCAGCTGCCGTATCTTTCGCAATTGGCAGCCGGCGGCACGCGGATCCGCCGGCTCTCTTCCCCGGTCCCGGCAACCTCCATGCCCGGTCGAGCGAGCATGCTCACCGGCCGACCCTCGCAGGATCACGGCGTCTTTGGCAATCATGTGTTCGACGGCACGACCTTTCGATGCGCCACGCCGGGTGACATCGCGGTACCGACGATCGCCGGCCGCGCGCGGGAAGCCGGCATGGCCGTCGCCAACATCGGCTTCGCCATGGCCGGGCCCGACTCCGCGGACGTCTACCGGCCGCCCTGGTGGCTGCGCGACTTCATGGAAGGAAGCCGCTTCGCCAAGGCGCTCGATCCGGCCTCCCTTCCGGCTTTGTTCGCGGCACACCACCACGGCGGGCATCGGAGTTCGGAGGTCGAGGAAGAGGCCAGAGCCTCCGCACTGCCAGCAGGACCGGAGGCGGAACTCATGCTTGGCCTCGCCTGCGACCGGAGGGCCATCGGCGTCGCCGCCGATCTTGCCTGCTCCGATATGCCGCCGGACCTGATCCTGACCGAGATCGCGATGACGGATCAGATCCAGCACCGTTTCGGCTTTGCCACGCCTGCGGCCCACTGGGCGCTGGGCATGGCCGACATGCTGATCGGCTACATGATGCACCGGCTGGAACGGGCCGGCCGGCTGGCCGATTACGCTGTCGCCGTGACCAGCGACCACGGACACAGCCCGATCGAGACCGCAATCAACCCCTCGGCCGTGCTTCCCGAGACGCTTTTCCAATCCGAAGGCGCCACACTTCATGTCGCGATCCGCGATCGCGCCCATGAAAAGGAAACCGAACGACGCTTGAGCGAGGTCGGCGCCGAGGCAATCGGCAACGACCACGTGCCGGGAAGGCTGCGGGCCCAGGTCTCCGCCTTCGCGGCGCCGCCGGGGCATAGCTTTGAGGAGGCTTCCACGGAAGGAGATCCGGCGCCGCTGCGAGCGCCGAAGTACATCTCATCGCACGGCCTGCGACCAGGCGTTCCCGCGGATGACAGGTTCTGCATCTTTGCCGGCGCGGGGGTGCGCGCAAAGTTGATCCAAAACGCGACTGCCGAGCAGTTTTGTCCAACCCTGGGGGCGATGCTTGGCATAGCGGAAACGGACGGAAACAGCTTGCCAGTCGTGTGACAAGAGCACAGCGCTCGTGCTCCCTCGGACGCACTTGATCTCGCGCAAACCTGGAAAACCGTGTGCCAGGAAGCAGGCTGCCTGACGCAACAGCCTTCGCGGCTCAGTGTTCTCCAAGCGGGCGTGCCCGGAGATCCAGCGCGTTTCCTTCCTCCACCTGCCGGAGAACATCACCGTCGTCCTCCTGCCGGTGTGCGCGCCGCAGCTAACCGGCAGTCCAGCCACCGTCGACCATCACAGCCGTCCCCGTGACGAGAGCGGAGGCATCGGACGCCAGATAGACGACAGCGCCCATGATATCGGAGACCTCACCGACGCGGCCGAGCCTGATCTTCTCCTCGATCCAGCGGACCCGGCTGGGATCGTCGAAGGTCTGCTGGGTCAAGGGCGTGCGCACGAAGGTGGGGCAGAGCGTGTTGACCCGGATGTCGTGCCGGCCCCATTCGATGGCCATGGCCTTGGTGAAGCCCTCGACGGCGAACTTCGAAGCGCAGTATAGGGCCCGGTCGACGCCGCCGACATGCCCCATCTGGCTGGAGACGTTGATCAGCGAGCCGGACTTGCCGGCGGCGACGAGGCCGCGGGCGACGGCCTGCGTCAGGAAGTAGGCGCCGCGCAGGTTCAGGTTCATCACGGCGTCGAAGTCCGCGGCCTCGGTCTCGAGGGCCGGCCCATGGCGGGCGAGGCCGGCGCTATTGACCAGAATCTCGAAGGGCCCTTTCGCCGCCACGGCCGCGGCCGTGGCGGCGACGTCGGCGACATCCAGGGGCAGGACTTCCGCGCTCCAGCCACGTCCGCCGAAGGCCTGTGCCAGACCGTCCAGCCGCCCCGCCCTCCGCGCGGCCAGCGTCACTTGCGCGCCGGCCGCCGCCAGGGCCGCGGCGCAACCAAGCCCGATGCCCGAGCTGGCGCCGGCGACGAGCGCGCGGCGCCCGTCAAGCCGAAAGCTCGGCGGTTCGGGCAACTCGACCGTGATCTGCTCGCTATCGGGATCTCGGCGGGTCATCGACAAAGCCTCCTTGGGTCGGCGGATCGCGGAAGCCGGAGCGGCCGGCGCTGGCCGCTATTCGGCGGCCGCACCATAAGGAACGTTCTTGCCGCCGTAGCGCCGGACCCGCACGTTGGCCTGCTCGGCATGGGCGACGAAGCCCTCCAGCATGCTCAGGCGCGAGCAATAGGCACCGATCGCCGCCGCTGCCTCGTCGGAGGTAACCTTTTGATAGCTGTGGGTCTTCAGGAACTTGCCGACCCAGAGGCCACCGGTGTAGCGCCCGGCCTTCCTGGTCGGCAGCGTGTGGTTGGTGCCGATCACTTTGTCGCCGTTGGCGACGTTGGTGCGCGCGCCGAGAAAGAGCGCACCGTAACAGGTCATATGCTCCAGGAACCACTCGTCGCGATCGGTCATGACCTGGACATGCTCTGAGGCGATCTCGTCGGCCACTTGCAGCATCTCCTCGTAGCTGTCGCAGAGGATGACCTCGCCGTAGTCGCGCCAAGAGACCGACGCGGTATCCGCCGTCGGCAAAATCTCCAGCAGGCGCTCCACCTCGACCACAGTCTGCTCCGCCAGCCGGCGCGAGTTGGTCACCAGAACGGCCGGAGAGTTGTAGCCGTGTTCGGCCTGGCCGAGCAGGTCGGTCGCGCAGAGCTCCGCATCGACCGTCTCGTCGGCGATCACCATAGTCTCCGTCGGCCCGGCGAAGAGATCGATGCCGACGCGCCCGAAGAGCTGGCGCTTGGCCTCGGCCACATAGGCGTTGCCCGGCCCGACCAGCATGTGCACCGGCTCGATGCTCTCGGTGCCGAGCGCCATGGCGCCAACGGCCTGGATGCCGCCGAGGGCATAGATCTCGTGCGCACCGCCAAGATGCATGGCCGCCACCACGGCCGGGTTCGGCTCGCCCTTGAAGGGCGGCGTCGCCGCCAGGATGCGCGGGACGCCAGCGACGGCTGCGGTCAGCACCGACATATGCGCCGAGGCTACCATGGGAAACTTTCCGGCCGGGACGTAGCAGCCGACTGACTGCACCGGGATGTTCTTGTGACCCAGCACGACGCCGGGCAGGGTTTCGATCTCGATGTCCTGCATCGAAGCGCGTTGTGCCTCGGCGAAGGTGCGCACCTGCGTCTGAGCGAAGGCGATGTCCTCCATGTCGCGAGCGGAGACGCGGTTGATCAGCGCCTCGATTTCGGAGGAGGAAAGCCGGAACGACGGCGGACTGTAGCCGTCGAACGTCTCGCTCAGCTCGCGCACCGCGGCATCGCCGCGCGCTTCGATGTCCGCGAGCGTGCGCTCGACCACCTCGCGCACCTCGGCATCCTCCGCTACGCGATCTGCTTCCTGCTTACCTCGCTTCAGATATTCAATCATCCTATCCTCGCTTGTTGTGCGCTCGTTGCCGCGGCGACGAACTCGACGAAGGCTTTGCCGGCCGTCTTTGCCGCCGAGCCGACCTTTTCGATCTGTGCCAGCAACGCCGGCGAGGCCTGGTCGGTCTTGCCCAGGGCAACCGACAGGTCGGCCGGGCCGAGGAACAGCCCGTCGATGCCCTCCGTCCACGCAATCGCGGCGCTGGCTTCGACGCCCTCCGGCTCCTCGATCTGGGCAATGACCGCAGTCTCGCGCCGGCTGCGCGCCAGCACCTCCTGCATCGGCCGCGTCGCAAGCCGGCCCAGCGGGTCGAGCCGGCATAGCTCCGGCCGCCGCGCCCGATTTGCCATGGTCAGTCTTTCCCCGTCATGGCGACGCCGCGCTTCATCAGGCGCTCCTCGTCCCAATCGAGATTGAGCTCCCGGGCGATTCTCAGGATCGCCGTCAAAACCGGGCGTGGAACGGGAAGTCCCCGGACGATCCGCTGGGCCCGGGTGCGCCGTTCCTTGTCGCCAGGAATCAGGACGAGATCGCTCCCCTGGGCAGGCGTCCGACTGCGCACGAAGTCGATGAAGCTCGCCACTTCGCCATCGAACATCCCGAGATCGTCGAAGCGGGAAGGCTCGAGGAAGACGGCGAGCATGCCATTGCCGAACTCGTGATCGGTGGGTCCGTTCGTACCGTTGCCGGTGAGAGCGCCGCCCAGCAGTTCGCAGGCCAGCATGAGGCCCGAACCCTTGTGGTCGCCGAAGGGCCGGAGCGCGCCCTTGCCGGCCCGGGGGTCGGGGAGGCGCTCCTGCAGGCTCGCCCCGTAAAGCTCGAGCGGATCGTCGGTCGGCCGGCCATCCGCCCCCATGAGCGCGTCGTCGGGCAGATCGATTCCCCCGCGCGCTGCCAGCAGTGCCTTGCCTTCGGCCACTTTCGAGGTGGCGAAATCCAGGATGAAGTCATCCCCTTCCGCATTGGGGACGCCAATGGTGACCGGTGCGGTCGAGCCGGCGCGCTGCGCGCTTCCAAAAGGCGCGACCAGCCGCGAACCTCCGACATTGACGAAAATGAGGCTTACGCAGCCGGCTTCGGCCGCCTGCTCCGCATAGGCGCCGACGCGGCCAATGTGCCCGGCCCGGCGCAAGAGGATCACGCCGATCCCCTCCTTCCGGGCAAGCGCGACACCTTGTGCGGTCGCCGCGCGCGCAAGCCACTGGCCCAGCCCGTTTCCGCCGTCGAACTGTCGGGCGGACCCCAGACTGGAGATCAGACGCAGCGGCTGCCGCGCCTTGATCTGGCCGGTGCCGAGCCAGCTGTGATAGCGCGGCAGGCGAATCACGCCGTGGCTGTCGTGCCCGCAGAGGCTTGCCTCCACCAGATGGTCGGCGACGCAGTCCGCCTCTTCGGTGCTGCAGCCGTCGGCGTGCAGCACCTCGCCGATCAGCTTGGTGAGGCCCTCAGGGTCCGTAAGGATGGATTCTGCTACCCCGGCGTCCGTCAAGACATGATGCTCCTTCGTTGCGGCGCGGGCGGAGGCGCCGCGGCCTCCGGCCGGCCGTCAGTTTGCGTTCACTTCCTTGAAGAAGCCGGCGTTCGCCTTCTGCAGGAGATGCTGTTCGACATGCCGAGTTGCGCCAGCCCCTTCGAGACAGCTTTGATGTTCGCCAGGCCGCCACCGGGCCGGACCTGAACCGAAATGCCGTCGAAGAGTTCTTCGACGGCGGCCTTGATGGCACCGCCAGTAGGAAACCATGAGCCGCCAGGCGATCCCGTCACGAAGACGAGTTTCTCCTCGGCCGCCGCCGGCGCAGCGGCAATCGCCGCGATCAGGCCTATGGCAAGGTGCCGTCTCTTGAGCATGGTCTTCCTCCGATAGATTGGCTAGCGGTTTTGCGGTGGGTCGGAACCGGCAGGGATCTCCTCGCTGGTCGGGTTGTGGCGCTGCAGAAGGAACGTGACCATAGCCAGGGCCAGACCGGTCGCGTCTGTGAGCAGGCCCTGGTAGACGAGAAGAAAAGCGGCCGCCCGCTACTTCCACATCCGCGAGTTTATGCGCCGTTCCTCGTCCCCGAGGGCATCGGCGTAGATCGCCGTGGTGGTCAGTTGGGCGTGCCCCAGCCAGCGCTGCACCAGATTCAGCGGGACGCCCTTGGTCACAGCGGTGACGCCGAAGCCGTGCCGCAGGGCCTTGGGCGTGGCGGCCGACCCTCTGATCCCGGCTTCACGCAGGATGCTCTTGATCAAGCGCCACGCGTGGGTGCGAGACCAGGTCCAAAGCCGCTGTTTTGCCTGCTGATCGCAGGCCTGGCGCGATCGAACGGCGTGCACGCTCTCAAGATCGGCCAAGAGCCGGCGCGGCACCGGTACAAGGCGAAACGCCTGAGTGGCCTGCTTCTTCAGCGTCCGGAAGAGTAGGGCGCCTTGCTCGAAATCCACCCGCGAAACATCCAGTTCCAGGGCCTCGGACAGGCGGCAACCCGAATAGGCCAGCGTCGCGCAAAGAGTGTAGATCGCCGGACGCCGAGAGCGGGCGACGGCCAGAGCCGCCTGGCGCTCTGCTTCCGTCACATACTTGCGGCCGCCCCGGGGGTCGTAGAGCGCCTGCTGCCCAAGGCCGGCAGGGGTTTTCTCGGCGTTACCTGTCAAGGGCCTGGTGAAGCTTTGGTGCATTCCAAGTAAATCCAGAAAAAGCGTCGTATTTTCTCGCTATATTAAAATAAATACTGGGCCGAATGCCCAACATGCAACACTTTCAGATATAGGGTTTCAAGTAATTCCTCCGGCTCCTCCACTTGGCCTAGGGCGCTTGGCTGGCTTCAGGCCTACTAAGTATATGTCGGTAATAATCACAAATGACATAAAAAATTGATCGAATCTGTCCCAAAACAGAGTAATCGATGTTGGCTAAAATTCAATATAATTACAATTTTTATTTGAAATATATGATTACCATATTATTACTTCATAATTTCATAGAGTTATGACAAGGAAAAGCTCGCTCTTGAGTTGCTTTTTATCTGATTCTGTTACCTTTCGATCCAGTGCTGGGCGTTCACCGCCGCGCCATCAGCGATCTCAAGTTGTGTCCATGGAGGCGTTCATGTCCGGCCGCGACGTGGAGCCGAGACCCGGGCCCGTGGTCTTCGTCGCCCACTCCGATCCGGAGGTGGTGGCAGGCTCGCTTGGCGATGGCCTGCGTGCCGCGGGCTTGACGCTCGCGATATCGACGTCCGGGCGCGAACTCCTGGAACGGTTCGATCCCGCCGTGCCCGGTTGCACTTTGCTCGACCTCCTCCTGCCGCCATCCGGTGGCCTCGACGTCCTTGCGAAGCTGCGCGGCCGGAGGCCGAGCGCGCCGGTTCTGATGATCGGGGAGGCGCCGACGGCCCGCGTCGCGGTCGAGGCGATGCGCCTGGGGGCGGCGGACGTCTTGGAAACCGCATTCGACCCGCATCTGCTTCAGATGCGGATCCTCGAACTGGCGGAACGCGACGGCCGGTCGGTCCTGGCGGAGCAGGCCCACGCGGACCGCTGCCGCCGAGTCCGCACCCTGTCCCGGCGCGAGCGGCAGGTGCTGGACCGCGTCCTGCAGGGCCGCTCCAACAAGGAGATCGCCCGGATGCTCCAGGTCAGCCCCAAGGCGATCGAGATCTATCGCGCCGGGATGATGCGGAAGCTCGGCCAGCGATCCTCCGTGGTCATGGCCAGATGGTTGTCGCTCTGCGCGCGTTGCATGACGGCCTCGCCGGTTTTCGACGGCTGCGACTGCGGAGGTCCTGTGCGGATGCCGTCGGATCAAACGGAGTAAAAGGGCAGATCCTAGGGATCGCCCCAAGGTCGATATCAGAAACGCAGCAGGTTTATTAGCCCGTAATTTCATGATCTTATCTATTCGTCACCTGCGGAAATCAGTTCGTTGGTGGGCGATCAAGGAGAAGGTCATGGCTATCGAAAAATCGGCTGCCTCGAACAGCCTCGCTGAGGTGATCGATCGTATCCTCGACAAGGGCATCGTCGTCGATGCCTGGGCGCGCGTTTCCCTCGTCGGCATCGAACTGCTCGCCATCGAGGCCCGCGTCGTCGTCGCGGGCGTGGACACCTATCTGAAATACGCCGAGGCGATCGGCCTGACGTCCAACGCGTCGGAAGCCGTCGCCGTGGGGGTCGGTGCCAGTCCCGAGGCGGCCTACCTCTAGCGCCACCGCGGGGACCGCGCGGCTGGCCAGGCAGGCATCAGGGATGGGCTCCCCTCCTGCCCGTGTCCAGCAGCCCCTTCCGTCATGCTTGTCGACGCCGGTCGCGCGGTTCGCCCACGGCTTCTCCGGTTCTGGTCTGAGTCCAAGGAGTTCAATCCCATGCCCGGTCACACCGACCCCTGCGCGTTCCTTCTGGGGATCGAGCAGGCCGCGCGGCAGCGGCGCGCTGCCGCCGTGGTCCGCAAGAGGGAGGCCGCCGCCCGGCAGGCCGCCGTCGCCGCCCTCCGCGCGGGCGGCGAATCCCGGCGATCGGTCGTTCACGGGGAGCTCGAAGATCTCCGGCACCGGCGGCACTTTGTCCGCAGGCGCATCCGTGAGGAGATGCGGGCCCAGCTTCTCAGCTTGAACGCAGACATGGAGCGACTGCGCGGTCAGGTTCGGAAGCGCCTGACGGAACTGGGCCGGGACGGGGCGGGCCTCGCCGCTGATCACCGGGAGCGGCGGGCCGAAGTCCGTGCCGGGCTCGCCGCGCAGTCGAGTCGGCGGCGTGCCTGCGCCCACGGCCTTCTGGAGGGCTTCAACAAAGCCGGTGTCGAGCGGACCAAGCGGATCCGCAGGCAGCTCGCCGATGCGCGCGCCGAGCTGCGCCGCGTCACCGCAGACACGCTTGGCGCCTTGCGCGCAGAGCGAATCCGCCGGCGCGCGGCCTGGGAGGCCTCGCGAGAGCGCCGCGACGCCGAATGGCCCGTGGCAGCGTTCGGCAGAACGGCCTCGGCCCACGGCCGAGCCGAGCGATGCCACGGCCCCGGCTTCGAGGACTTCCGCCGCTTCGGCCCGTGAGACCGCCGGGACCAAGCCGCTTCGGCAACCGGAAGCATGGCCGTGCGGTGCGCGATGAACGGCCGAGACATCCCAGGGAGAGAAGTCGCATGAGTGCCGTCAGCCCGACCCAGGCCCCGACGCCGCCGCGCAACCTTCAAGCCGACCCCAAGCCGAGCTTCGTCGAGAACGCGCGCATCCGGGAGCTGTCGAATCGGATCCGAAGCTATCTGCGCGCCGGAATTCCGGTCCACCTTCGAGGGCCTGCCGGCTGCGGCAAGACCTCGATCGCCATGCACGTCAGCCAGTCCCTGGGGCGCCCGGTGGTGTTGGTGGCCGGCGACCGGAACATGACCACGGCCGATCTCGTCGGCGCCAAGTCCGGCTATCAGACCAAGCGCGTCGTCGACAACTTCGTCACCTCCGTCACCAGGGTCGAGGAGAACGTCGTCCAGGGCTGGCAGGACCACCGTCTGACCGTCGCGTGCCGCGACGGCTATACCTTCGTCTACGACGAATTCAATCGCTCTCCGGCCTCGGCCAACAACGTCCTGCTGAGCATCCTCGAGGAACGCGTGCTGATACTCCCCTCGCGCGGCAAGGAGGAGGAGTACGTCAGGGTCGACCCCAGGTTCTCCCTGATCCTGACCAGCAACCCGACCGAGTACGCCGGCACGCACAGCGTCCAGGACGCCCTCGCCGATCGGATGATCACCATCGATCTGGACCATCAGGACCGGAACACCGAGGTCGACATCACCGTGTCCCGCGCCGGCGCACCGCGCGGCGTCGTGGAGCGGATCGTGGACTTCGTGCGTGCCTATCGGGAGTCCGGCGCCTACGACCAGCCGCCGACCATGCGCGCCTCGATCATGATCGCGAAGATCGTGCAGGCCGGCGGGCTGAAGACCACGATGAACAACCGGCTGTTCGGCCAGATCTGCGCAGACGTGCTCGAATCGAAGCGCGGCAGCGAGGGCGACCGGGCCTTGCGCGCCGCCCGCCGCGATTTCCTGGAGGCGCTCGCCCGCCACCACTTCGACGGGGCCCCGGCTCCGGTTCTCGGCGCCGCGATCGGGCCGGCCGGGGCGTCCGCGCCCCCGGCTCCGGCGAACGCCGGCCCGGAAACCGTCGTGCGGGGGTGCGCGTCATGAGCGACTACTCCAAGGCCCGTGGAGTCCACAGCGTCGTCACGATGAGCGAACGCGCCGATCCGCTGCAGCCCAAGAATCGCGGGCGCCTGATCGCGAAGCTGGCGCGGCTCAACCATCAGAAGCTGCTGCTGGAACGCCTGAACCGCGTCTGGGTCGAACAGCAGGCTTCCACACAGGCGCGCCTGCGACGGCTGCAGGCGCAGATCGACGCCATCCATGGGGTGATCGGCATCGCCCGGCTCCCGACGGCGGTCCCCCGGCGGACCGCGCCGCCGAGTTCCGAGCGGCCGCGGCGGCGGCCGTGAGGCCGGGCGGCCCCACGAAACCTTCGATGACAGGAGACGACACCATGCCCGAGAGACGCCACCCTCCGCGCGGCCGCCCGGCGGCGACCACCGACAGCAGCCGGGCCAGGGTCTTGCTGGAAGGCCTCAACATGTTCACCGAACTGGTCAGCCAGGCGCTGGAGCACGGCGCCACCGAGGTGTCCCGCTCCCTGCAGGTCCCGCTCCGCCCGGGGCGGCCGGGGGCGGGCGGCCGGACCGGAGTCCTGGATCTCGGCCTGCGGGCCCGGACCTGGGACGCCGCCGCCGGCAGCGACGGCGCGCCCAGACCGCTCGGCCAGGAGACGGTCGCGCCACCGTCCCGCATACGCGAGCCGCTCGTCGACGTCTTCGACGAGGGCGCGGAGATCATCGTCGCCGCCGAGGTGCCGGGCTGCGGCATCGCGGATGTGGAGGTCGCGATCGACGCCGGCGGGCGCGGGCTGACGATCACCGCCAGCGGCGCCCGCGGGTACCGCCGCCACCTTGCCCTGCCGGCCCTGGTCAATCCGGACTGGATGGAGAAGGGCTGCAACAACGGCATGCTGGAAGTGCGCCTGGGCAAACTCGACCGCGCCGCCGGGGGCGCGTCATGACCGACCCCGGCGGCGGCGCCTCCAGGCGCCACCTCGACCGTGGTCCCAGGCCGCCGCCGACTCCCGGTGACCCCCCGGCCTTCCAGAACCTTGAGCACGGAGAAACCCGATCGATGGATTCGCAGACCCCCGACAACGGCATCGTCCCGAGCGCCGAAAGCAAGGCCGCCGGGCAAGGTCAATACCTGTACTGCGTGATCGCCGGCGACACGCCGCAGACCTTCGACGTCGACGGCATCGGAGGGCCGGGAGACGCGGTCTACACCTTGCCGCTCGAAGGCCTCTCGGCCGTCGTGAGCCGCTCTCCCGAGGCGGAGTACGACAGCACGCGGCGCAACCTCACCGCCCACATGCGGGTCCTGGAAACCGTGATGGCGGACCACACCATCGTGCCGATCCGCTTCGGCAGCGTCGCACCGAACGAAGAGACGGTCTACGACACCCTGCTCAAGCCGCAGCGCGAAGCGATCCGAGCGCTCCTGGCCGAACTGGACGGGCGGGTCGAGATGGGGCTCAAGGTCTTCTGGATGGAAGGCGTCCTCTACGCGGAGGTTCTCTCCGATCGACCGGACATCGCGCAGCTTCGCGACAAGCTGCTCGGGCGTTCGCCCGAGGAAACCTACTACGAGCGCGTGAAGGTCGGCGAGCTCATGGACGCCGCGGTCACCGAGAAGCGCGACCGGGAAGCCCGCGCGCTCCTGGAGCACGTCGGCCCCCTGGCCCATCGGACGAAACGGCTGGATGCCCTCGGCGAGCAGACGGTCCTCAACGCCGCGCTTCTGATCGGGCGGTCCAAGATCGATGCCTTGGAAGAGCGCGTGGCGCAACTCGACGGGGACAACGGAGAGCGCCTGCTGTTCAAGCTGGTCGGCCCGACGGCGCCCTACAACTTCGTGGATCTCGCGTTGACGCCGAGTGGCTGATCCCTCGAAGGGGACCTCGCGCGGTCGAACCCATGGGTCTTCTGAGTGCCCTCCTGACCGCCCCGGTGGCCGGCCCGGTCAAGGCCTTCGCCTGGATCGCCGGCAAGCTCGCGGAGAAGGTCGAAGCGGAGGTCTTCGACCCGAGGAAGATCCAGCGGGAACTGGAGCAGCTGCAGCTCCGCTACGACCTCGGCCAGATCACCGAGGCGGAACTGGACGAGGGCGAGACCGTGCTGCTCGAGCGTCTCAAGGCGATCCGCGATCTCCGCGGCAGTGAAGAGAAGGAGTAGCCAGGAATGACGGACAACGACAAGACGCAGCCTCCGGCGGCAGAGCCGGCGCCGGCCGAAGCGGCCGCGCCCCCGAAGCCCGTGCGGCTGCTGTCCGTTGTGCAGGCCGCTCAGAAGGCCAGGCAGCAGCTTCAGCAGATCACCGGGCTCGACGTGGCGACGGTGTCGGCGGTGGAAGAGCACGAGAGCGGCTGGCGCGCCTACGTCAACCTTGTGGAGCTCCGCCGGGTGCCGACCACGAGCGACGTGCTCGCAACCTACGAGGCGGTCCTGGATCCCTCCGGCGAACTGGTGACCTATCGGCGGCTCCGGCGGTTTCTCCGCGGCCAGGTCGGCGAGTGATGGGCGGCGGTCCGATGCAGCCTCCGACCGGGGGCACCAGCCTCGCGGACATCCTGGAACGGGTCCTTGATCGGGGCGTCGTCATCGCGGGCGACATCACGGTCTCTCTGGTCGAGATCGAGCTTCTCACGATCAAGCTGCGCCTGGTGGTCGCCTCGGTCGACCGGGCGCGGGAGATCGGCATCGACTGGTGGGAAAACGATCCCGCACTGTCCAGCGCCGCACGGCGCCTGGAGGACGACGCCGACGGGATGCATGAGCGCCTGGCGCGGCTGGAGCGGCTCGCCGGGATCGAAGCGAGGGCCCCGGATTCTCTTCACCCGACCGCCGGCCCAGCCTTGGACGCAAGGCCGGCAGCGGATCGGCCAGGCCGCGACTTGGAGCCGGGCAGCGACTTCGAGGAGGACAGCGCATCATGAACAGCGCCGCCGACACGAGGTCGGGCGCGGCCCTCGCCGCGGCGCCGCGGCACCACGCCCTGAGGGTGGCGGAGGCCATGACCAGGGACACGGGCAGGGGGGTCGCCCGCCTCGACCCGCGCGACATGCGCGCGCTCGGCCTCGAGATCGGCGATGTGGTCGAGGTCGCCGGCAAGCGCAGCGCGCTCTGCCGTGTGCTTCCGACACACGCGGCGCAGAGGGGGCAGCGGCTGATCCAGATCGACGGGATTCTCAGGGCCAACGCCGGCACCGGGCTGGACCAGCACGTCACGGTCCGGCGCGTGATCACGCGCCCGGCCCGCTCCGTCGTCCTCGCGGCCGTGGAGTCTTCCGGACGAAGCCTGCCGCCCCGCTATCTGAGCAAGCTGCTGGACGGGCTCCCGGTGCGTCAGGGAAACCGCGTGCGGGTCACGCCCTTCGGGACTCAGCCCCATACCTTCGTGGTGCAGCAGACCGAGCCGCCGGGCCAGGTGAGCTTCGACAAGACGACGCAGATCCGCTGCGAGGGCCGGGTCATGGCCGGCAGCGCGGTGACCTACGAGGACATCGGCGGCCTGCAGAAGGAAGTCCGGCGGGTCCGTGAGATCATCGAGCTGCCCCTGAAGCATCCCGAGGTGTTCGAGCATCTCGGCATCGATCCGCCCAAGGGCGTGCTTCTCTACGGGCCGCCGGGGACCGGGAAGACGCTCATCGCCCGCGCCGTCGCCCACGAAGCCGGCGTGCATTTCATCCATCTCAACGGGCCGGAGATCATCGACAAGGCCTACGGCGCCAGCGAGGCGCATCTGCGCAAGGCCTTCGACGAGGCGAAGCAGAACGCGCCGGCCTTCGTCTTCATCGACGAGATCGACGCCATCGCCCCCAGCCGCGCCGAGATGAGCAGCGACCGGCAGTTGGAACGGCGGGTCGTGGCTCAGCTTCTGGCGCTGATGGACGGCTTGAACACCCGGGGCCAGGTCATCGTGGCCGCGGCGACCAACATTCCGAACAGCCTCGATCCCGCCCTGCGCCGCCCCGGCCGCTTCGACCGGGAGACCGAGATCGGCGTCCCGGACCGCGAGGGGCGCCAGGAGATCCTCGAGATTCACACCCGCGGCATGCCCTTGGGCAAAGGGGTCACGCTCGGCCGCCTGGCCGGCCTGACGCACGGCTTCGTCGGCGCGGACCTGGCGGCCCTGGCCCGGGAGGCGGCCATGTCGGCGGTCAGGCGACTGATGCCCGACATCGATCTCGACGAGGGCCTCGTGCCGGTCGACAAGCTCGGCGATCTCCGGGTCGAATGGGCCGATTTCGAGGACGCCCTGAACGAGGTCGGCCCCTCCGCGCTGCGGGAGATCGCGGTCGAGGTCTCCGAAACGGGCTGGCGTGACGTCGGCGGTCTCGACGAGGTGAAGCGTGCGCTGCACGAGGCCGCCGTGCTGCCGCTGACCCACAGGCCGCTGTTCGACCGGATGGGCGTGCGGCCGCCGCGCGGCATCCTGCTGCACGGCGGACCGGGGCGCGGCAAGACGCTTCTGGCGCGGGCCCTGGCCGGCGAGTGCGACGCCAACTTCATCGCCGTCCAGGGCCCGCAATTCGTCAGCATGTGGGTGGGGGAGTCGGAACGGGCGCTGCGCGAGCTCTTCCGGAAGGCGAAACAGACCAGGCCCTGCGTGGTCTTCATCGACGAGATCGACGCCCTGGCGCCGCGCCGCGGCTCCGGCGAGGATCCGGTCTCCGAGCGCATGGTGGCGCAGCTCCTGGTCGCCCTCGACGGCATGGAGCAGCTTCAGGACATCACCGTCGTCGCGGCGACCAATCGAGTCGACCGGCTGGACCCGGCCCTGATCCGGCCCGGTCGCTTCGACTGCCTGATCGAGCTGCCGCTGCCGGACAGGGCGCAGCGCGAGGCGATCCTGCGCATCCACACCAGGTCCATGCCCCTGGCCGACAGCGTCTCGCTCCCGGCCGTCGCGGCCAAGACCGCTGAGTGGTCCGGTGCGGCGCTGGCCGCGCTCTGCCGCAACGCCGCCATGCTGGCGGTCCGCCGGCGCCTCGAGCCCGACGCCGCCGGCCCGGCTCTGGTGACCGGCGCCGATTTCGACGGCGCGGTCGGCGTCACCCATAGGGAGGCCGTATCATGACCCATCCTTCCGCCGAGTCCCTCGCTGGGCCCCCGTCTGGGCCGCGAGGCGAAAGCGCGGGCGAGACGCTGCTCTACGCCTACGGCGTCCGGCGGTCGACTGCAGGCAAGCCGGACGGCCTTCCTGCGATCGCGGGGATCCTGCCCGGATGTCCGGTCCAGGCCGTTGCCCACCACGGCTTGGCCGCCCTGGTGAGCGAAGTGCCCAAGGCGGTCTTTTCCGGGGAGGCCATCAAGGAGCGCCTGCGGGACGATGCCTGGGTCGCGGCGCGCGTGCTCGATCACCATCGTGTCCTGACGACGGTGCCGGGGGAGGCTCTGCTGCCGCTGCAGTTCTGTACCTTGTTCACTGACCGCCAGGCCCTGGCCGGCGCGCTGGAGCGCTGCCGTGACGATTTGCTCGCGGCCCTCGCGGCGGTAGGCCGGGCCAGGGAATGGGGAGTCAAGCTCTTCGTCGACTACGCGGCGCTCTGCCGCGCCGTCAAGGCCACGACGCCCCAGCTCGTGCGGCTGGCCCGAAGGGCGGCGGCGGCGGCGCCCGGGACCGCCTTCTTTCTGAAGCGCAAGCTGGACGACATGACGTGGCAGGCGGCCGTCGGCGCCGCGGCCGCGCGCGCGGCCGCGATTCACAACGGGCTCATCGACGCGGCCCGCGCCGGCGGGCGGCAGCCGGTCCAGCCCCGGACGCACCACGGGCGTCGGCAGGACATGCTTCTGAACGCGGCCTATCTGGTCCCCGAGGAGGCCGAAGACCGCTTCCGGGCGGTGATTGACGGTCTTGCCGCGCAACACCGGGCCGCGGGCCTGCGCTTCGAGGTCGTCGGGCCGCTTCCGCCCTACAGCTTTGCCCGGATGCAGGTCGGCGACGACGGCAAGGGCGATGACCGGGAGCGCGCGCGGCCATGACGGACGGCATCGACGGTGCGGCCGGCGGACCCGCCCAGCGCCTGGCGCTGGCCGAGCTGCTCGACCGGGCTCTGACCAAAGGCGTGGTCGTCCGCGGCGACGCCACCATTTCGGTCGCTGACGTCGACTTGCTCTACGTGGGCCTCAAGGCGCTGCTGGCCTCGGTGGACACCGCCGAGCGGCTGCAGGCCGGATGGCCGGCAGGAGATCGCGATGCCCTACCTCTACGCGATCGGTGAGACGAGCGCCCGGGCCCTGCCGCAAGTCGGGGGCGTCGGCGGCGCGCCTCCCGAAGCCCTTCCTCTCGGCGGTATCGTGCTGGTCCTCGGTCGAGCCACGCGTCTGCCCGAGGATCGTCTCGCCGCCCTGTGCCGGCACGAGGCCGTGGTGGAGGCCCTGATGGCGACGCGTGCGGTGCTGCCGTTCCGTTTCGGGACCCTTGTTGCCGACCTGGAAGCTGTGACGGTCGCGATAGGGTCCAACCTGCCGGCTATCCTCGGCAACCTGCGGCGCGTCGCAGGATGCGTGGAACTCGGCCTCGTGGCCGGCGAGGGACGATGCCGCGCGACCCGCCGGGATCGCGACGACGCGGTGCCGACTGCCGGCAGCGGGCGGGACTACCTGGCGCGGCTGTGCCGGGAAGACGCCGCCCTGAGCCGCGGTGCGAGAGACCTCGCGGCCCGGGTTGCGGCTCTGGATGCCCGCTTACGGCAATTGTCCCGCTGCGGGCGTCGGCTTGCGGGCGGACGGTCCGGCGGTCCGCTCCGATTTACCTATCTGGTCCCCGCGGGTGCCGTGTCGCGCTTCCGGCGCGAGGTGGGGGCGGCCCGCAGGGACCTGCGGATGCCGATGCTCTTCGCCTCGGGCCCCTGGCCGCCCTACTCCTTCGTCGAGGACGGCGTGCTTCCCCCAAGTCAGGACCTCGTGGTGCGATGACCGGGTGGCGGCTGGCCGACAAGGTTCTGTCGGCACCGATCGACGAGAGCGACCTGGGCGGACTCGACGATGGCCTTGTCCGGCCTCTGGAGCTGCCGGCGCGAGTCGAGCTGGAGCCCCGCACCGCCGAGCGGAGTCTCGCCAGGCTCGTTCTCGGCGTCGTCGAGCTCGTCCGGCAACTGCTGGAACGACAGGCGATACGGCGCGTCGAGGCCGGAGACCTGGACGACGCGGCGATCGAACGGCTCGGCGAGACGCTCTTGCGGCTCGACCGGCGTATGCAGGAACTCAAGGCCGCTTTCGGTCTGACCGATGCCGACCTTCATGTGGTGCTGGACACGCTGGAGGATATCCGTGCGTCCGACCGACCTGCGCCCGGGAGGCCCGAGGCGTGATCGGTCAAAGACCGCGATCCGGCACCGCAGACCGCCGCCGCCGGAGACCTGCCCGGTTCGGCCTGAATGGCCGGGCGGCGGGGCGTGGTTGAGTCCGGGATTTCTGACTTTGTATCGGAGAATTCGTCACTATGGAGAAGAGCATGCGCGCCGTGGACAAGGACCTTCTGATGAAACTGCGCCGGTACCTGAGAATCCTGCGCCATGAGCAAGGCCGGATCCGGCTCGGTTATCGGATCGGCGCCGTCGGCGTCTTGCGCCAGATGCAGGGCCAAGCGGGGTCTAGTTTGCTGGATGCGATCGAAGGCGTACAGCGGGTCGCTGTCAGTCCTCTCACCTTTACCCTCACGATCCATTACGATCCCGAGATAATCCAGCCGTCCTGGTGGGAGACGATGGTCCAGGAGAGCGAAGCCGCCGCCCGCGAGGTGCTGGACCAGATCAGGCTGGCCTGATGCCGGTCGCCTCCTGGTAAAGACCGGGGCCGCTCCGCCCGCCTTTCTCACCCTGGTCACGGCATGGGGACGCACCCCGCCACGCCCTCGGGATCGACGGCGTAGTTGCGCTCGCGCACGCCGATCGGGCCGCGCGATCGCACCTTGGCGTCCGGCACGTTCTTCATCAGAGAGAAATGCAGGTGCGGGCCGGTAGTTCTTCCGGTGTTCCCGACCGTCCCCAGAAGGGCGCCTGCTGCCACCCTGTCCCCCCTGACGACGGCGAGGGTTCTCAGATGGGCGTAGACAGCATAGGTGCCCAGTCCCCGGCGTCGTCCCGCGCCGATCCTTTGCAAGACGACCCGGCCGAAGACGGGATGCGCCGATGCCCGGACGATCAAGCCGGAAGCAACCGCCTGTACCGGCGTGCCGGGCCTGGCCGGGAGATCGATGCCGGCGTGCCACCCCCCGTCACGAGGGCCGTATCCGCTGCTGATGGCCGGCATCGGGTCCAACGGTGGGACGATGCAGATGGCCGCGGAAGGGGTGGGGGCGCTTGAGTTCCTTAGGCCGACCAGAATGCAAAGCGTGATCGCGATGCCTCGGACTTTTGCCTTGGAAAGACTTGTATGAACAGACACCAGGCCGGGCAATGTTGATGTAAGTGCGCCCGGTCGTGATAAGTTTTTTTGCCTTGTAAGAAAATTTTAGATAAACGCGAAGTCATTATGGGGGTTTTACTAGATTATGGTTGCCTTGATGCCCCGGCCTTCCTCGGGTTTGACGGGCCCGCCCGAAGAGGTGGGCCGCCGGGCAGGATGGGCCATCAAGAAGACGCAGAGCGCGGCACGGGACGAGTCGGAGCCAAGATCGCCGTCCCGCTTTTCGACATGTTGGTCGATAGGCTGAAGCGGTGGCACCTGACCCCGCTTCGAGCAGGGGTTGGCATGGCGGCCGCCGGCCGTCGGCGGGCAGCCACGCCCGGCGTCTCCTGATGTCATGGCGGGGCCCTCCGCGCTATAATCATGGCCTGCCGGATTCGCGCGGAGAGGGGCATGACACGCGGGCGCTGGGTCTATGTGGGCGGGTCTGCGGGACATAAGCCGCCCGAACGCGAAAAGCGCGCGATCAGCCAGGCCTGCGAGGCTTTCATCGAGAATGTGCTGAGGCCGAGGTTCCTGCCGGAAATCCGCCCGACCCGCTTCAACTATCCGATCGACATCTTCGGCAAGTGGCACGGCGGCAAGTACCGTTTCCTGCAGCGCTTTCGCAACGACCATCCGGAGAACGCGCGTGCGCCCGAATTCGACAGCCCCTTCGCGCGCCTTGAGTATGTCAGCCCCGACCGCTTCGACCTCTCGTACTTTCGCCATACCGGGCGGTGGTGGACCGTCTACCGTGGCGTTTCCCTCGCCGAGGCGCTGTCCCGCCTCGAAACGGAAGGTGTTTTCCATCCGGTTGTCTGAGGCCCGGGGCCCTGATCCTTGAGCGAATACCAGTACTACGAGTTTCTCGCCATCGACCGGCCGCTCGACGCAGGGGAGATGGCCGAACTGCGGGCCGTCTCGAGCCGCGCGTACATCACGGCGACCGGCTTCGTGAACCATTACGACTGGGGCGATCTGAAAGCGGCCCCTCTGGACTGGATGGAGAGATACTTCGACGCCTTCCTCTATCTCGCGAACTGGGGCACGCAGGAGTTCATGCTCCGCTTTCCCCGCCGGGTCCTGGGCCTCGACACCGTCGCACCCTACTGCGGCGGCGATGCGGCTTTCGCGGAGGTCAGGGGCGATGCCGTAATCCTGGGATTTACCTCCGAGGAGGAGCCGGGTGATGACTGGGACGACGGATCTGGCTGGCTGTCCTCCTTGATCCCGCTGCGCGCCGACATCGCTGGCGGCGACCACCGGGCCCTGTACCTTGCCTGGCTTCTGTGCGCGGAACGCGGCGAGTTCGGCGACGACGCGACTGAACCGCCGGTGCCTCCGGGACTGGGCAAGCTGACGGCGCCGCTCAAGGCGTTTGCCGATTTCCTGCGAATCGACGGCGACCTGATTGCCGTGGCCGCCGAGCGCAGCCTCGACGCGAGCGACGAAGCGAACTCCGTCCAGGACCAGGACCTTGAGCCTTGGCTTGCGGCCCTGCCGGAGGCCGACAAGACCGGATATCTGGTCCGGCTCGCCGCGGGCGACGGCCTCCACCTCCGGGCCGAACTGCTGCAGCGCTACGGCCGCGAACGGCAGATCCCGGAGGCTGGCGCCGCGCCGGGCGCGCGCAGCGTCGCGGCGCTCCTGGCCGCAGCCAAGGCCCGGGCCGCCGAGCGGCAGCGCCGCGCGGCCGAAGCGGAGGCCCGAGAGCGGGCCCGGCGGGAGCGGGAGGAGGCCGAGCGCCGCGCTCGCTATCTGGACCAACTGGCCGCACGCGAGGCGGAGACCTGGCGGGAGGTCGACGCCCTCGTCGCGGCGAAGCTGCCGAGCGACTATGACCGGGCCGTCCGACTGCTGGGCGATCTTCGGGATCTCGGCGCGCGCGAAGGCCGGACGGCCGAGGTGGCGGCGCGGATCGGCGCCCTCCAAGGGCGGCACGCGAGGAAGTCGAGCTTCCTCCGGCGTCTCGAGGAGGCCGGGCTCGCACAAACCGTGCCGTGAAGCGACGGGCTCGCTCTAGTTCCTCGACACAGAGATTTTGACTCTTTGAGACGGGCCGACCGGCACCTGTGACTTTTACATGATGGCCGGTGAAGAAGACAAGGTGCGGAGCTTTCCGCTACGTGTTCTTGGCGACGAAGACATACTCAACACTCCTCAGGCGCAAGGTGTTCTTCCTCAGCCGAGAAGACGGCTCGCCAAGTCCTTTGGTGAAGCGTGACGACTTAAGGCTCGCGCCGCCGTCGTTGGTCCTCGGGCGACGCGGCCGACCCGGCACATGGACAACGCCGGCCAGCTCGGCTCGCATCGCTAAACCTCGACTCTCACGCGGCCGAGAGGCTTGGAGCAACAGGCGAGGATGTAGCCTTCATCGACATCACGGTCGGAGATACCTCCATTGTGCACCATGTGTACCTCGCCCTCCAGCTTGCGAATCTTGCAAGTTCCGCAGACACCGAACTGGCATGCCGAGGGAATGTTCAGCCCATGGGCTTTGGCGACCGCAAGGATCGTATCGGTTTCATGGCAATCTGCCTCGACTGCGGAGAGGGCGAAGTGCACGGTGGCCGCTGCCTGCCGTTTCGGGACCGTATCGTCGTGTTGCGGTATCTCGTCGGCGGACCGGATCGGGGCGTGGAAACTCTCCTCATGATAATGCTGCATGTCGAAGTCCGCGGCGTTCAGGACATCGCGCAGCGTTTTCATGAAGGGCTCCGGCCCGCAGCAGAAGATCTCGCGCTCCATGTAGTCGGGCGCCATCAGCTCCAGCATGAGCTGGTTGAGGCGGCCGCGGTAGCCTGCCCAGACGGCATAGGGATCGTCCTCCCCGACCACGAACGACAGCTTGATGTCGGGCACGCGCTGCGCCATGCGCCGCAGCTCGTTGGCGAACACCAGTTCCGACGGACGCCGCGCGCAGTTGATCAGGGCGATGTCCGTGTGCTCCCCGTTGTCGAAAAGCCAGCGTGTCATCGACATCATCGGGGTGACCCCCGACCCGGCCGAGACGAACAGGTACTTTTCGGCCGGGTAGGTCATGAAACTGAAGATGCCGCCCGGGCCATAGGCGTGAAGCCGATCGCCGACCTTCAGATTGTCGAGCATCCAGCGCGAGCCGACACTGTTCCGCTGTGCCTTCACGGTGACCGAGATCGAGAGCGGGCGGGACGGGGACGAGGACAGCGTGTAGGTCCGCAACAGACGCCGGCTGCCGACCGGAAGCTCGAGGGTGATGAACTGGCCGGGAAGATAGCGGAACCAGCTATCGTCCGCGGTCTTGAAGCAGAAGGACGTCACGTCCGGCGCTTCCGGCGTCACCATGACACAGACCAGCTCCTGCGCGTCCGTCCAATAGGCGCGTTCGTCCAGCGGCTTGAACGTACTGAGTTTCACCATTCGTCTCCGCCGGCCAGCGGTTATTCGGCGGCGACCAGGCGCTTGCTTCCGCCGAGCCGCGCGGAGAGCGCGGCGCAGTACCAGTCGACGAACTGGGCCACGCCGTTTTCGTGATCCGGCGAATAAGGACCGGGCTCATAGGCCGGCGAGTTCACGCCGAGCTGGTTCTGCTCGATCAGGCGGCGGTCTTGGTCGTTGGTCGCGTTCCAAACCTCGGTCAAGGCCTGCACGTCGTAATCGGTGCCTTCGAGCGCATCCTCGTGCACCAGCCACTTCGTCGTCAGCCGGGTCTCCTGCGGGCCGAGCGGCGTCACCTGAAAGGAGATCGCGTGGTCGCGCAGAAGGTGATTCCAGGTCGAGGGGTAGTGAAACAGCATCAGGGTGCCGATGCGCGGCTCGGCAACCCCGCCCAGCGGCTTGACGCTGGCGGGACGTCCGGAAAGGGTGAAGCTCTCGGTGTCGCCCAGCAGAGGCGCACGCATGACCCGGTACTGACCGTCGTCGGATATGGAAAAAGCGCTGGGCAGCCCGGCGGCGTTGCAGCGGTCCCAGTGCGCCCGCAAGCCTGCGTCGCTGTCGGCGCGTTCGACGCCGGTGACCGTAGGTCCGTCCGAGAAGGTCCGGCACAGTTCGGGATGCGACCCGGAGCAATGGTAGCATTCGCGGTTGTTTTCCCAGACGAGCTTCCAGTTGCCCCTTTCGACGATCGAGGTCTGGTGCGCAACCTTGGCCTGCTCAAGTCTGTGCGGCGCCAGGTAGGGCTCGATCCGGGTCCGCAAGGGGCCGAAGTCGGGCGCCGCCTCGGCGAAGCAGACGAAGATGTAGCCGGCGGTCGTTTCGCAGTGCACCGGCTTGAGGGCATGGCCTGCCGGATCGAACCCGGGGCCCATGTCCCGCGCGAAGAGCAGCCGGCCGTCGAGATCGTAGGTCCACTGGTGGTAGGGGCAGACCAGGCGCGGCACCGACCCCTTGTCGGCCTGGCAGATCCGCGATCCCCGGTGCCTGCAGGCGTTGTGGAAGGCGCGGATGTCTCCGTCGGCGCCGCGAACGACGATCGCCTCGGCGGCGCCGGCTCGGAAGGTCAGAAAGTCGCCGGTATCGGGAATCTCGCAGGTATGGCCGGCGAACAGCCAGTCATGGTGGAAGAGGATCTTCATATCGACGTCGAATAGCATCGGGTCGTTGTAGAAGCCTTGCGGCAGCGAGTACCCCGAGCGGCGGGTGGACAGCAGCCGCTCGGCATGAAGACTTGCGTCCATAGCGATCTCTCCCATTTTCCAGCCTTGCGGCCGGGAGAACGGTGGCAGGGTCGCCGGTGACGTCAGGAGGGCTGGAGGCACGCGGACAGATGTCCGCCGCACCGTGTGGTGCAGCCTCTTGATCGCCACCCGCGATCCGAAAGCGTCATTGCCTGGGCTGGTTTCCGGGCTCGGAGCGTGGCTGTTGCCAGCCGCGGCGCCTTCTCGGGGTCATCTCCCAATGGCCTCTTGCCGCGGCCAAACTCTCCATACCGTTGCGGGGGCAGCGCCGGCATCTCACCGGTTTCCCAATTCTCCACCGCACCAAAGCGATGCGGCGGCACCACAAGCAAGGTGATCAAATCACCGCTCCGTCGCGGACGGCATAGCGAATGCGACGCAAAAACCGCTTTCCACGACAGGCGGCCGCGCCTCCGTGGCGGGGCGTCCGTATGTCCGGCGGTCGAGATACGGTTCGGCCGTCCCGTCAAGACCGGGCTCTCGGGGACGGCCTACACGGTATCAGGCCGATCCCGCTCTCAGCTTGCGCGCCGCTTCGACCATGTTGACGAGGGCGGGGCGTACCTCGTCCCATTTGCGGGTCTTGAGGCCGCAATCCGGATTGACCCAGACCTGGTCCGGCGCCAGGCGCTCGCCGGCTTTGGCGAGCAGTGCCGCCATCTCGTCGACCGGCGGGCAGCGTGGCGCGTGGACGTCGTAGACGCCCGGACCGATCTCGTTCGGGTAGCGGTAGTCGGTGAAGGCGTCCAGCAGCTCCATTTTCGAGCGCGCCGTCTCGATGGAAATGACGTCGGCGTCCAGCGCGCCGATCGCTTCGATGATGTCGTTGAACTCCGAATAGCACATATGGGTGTGGATCTGGGTCGCGTCGTCCACCCCTGACGAGGCGAGCCGGAAGCACGTGACCGCCCAGTCCAGATAGCGTGCCCAGTCGCCGCGCCGGAGAGGCAGGCCTTCGCGCAGGGCGGGCTCGTCGATCTGGATGATGCCGATGCCGGCCTGCTCCAGGTCGGCCGCTTCATCGCGCAGCGCCAGGGCGATCTGACGGCAGGTGTCCTCGCGCGGCTGGTCGTCGCGCACGAAGGACCACTGGAGCATGGTCACGGGTCCGGTCAGCATGCCTTTCATCGGCTTGTCGGTCAGCGATTGGGCGTAGGCGGACCACTCGACGGTCATCGGCGCGGGCCGGGACACGTCGCCGAAGATGATCGGCGGGCGCACGTAGCGCGACCCGTAGCTCTGCACCCAGCCGTGCTTGGTGAAGGCGAAGCCGGTGAGCCGCTCGCCGAAATACTGCACCATGTCGTTGCGCTCGAACTCGCCATGCACCAGCCTCTCCCTCTAAGGAATGGCGGGCCGCGGCATATCTGATGGGGACGGCGGTCTTGGACGATGCCTCACCGGACAGAGCAGGCTTAGGTTAAGATCTTTGCCAATTAGGTTGCGCGGTGCACGATGTGTTGCTTACTTGCGGTATGGCTTTGCAGCTCAGAGAACTCAGACCGGGGGATCCACGGACGATTTCGTCCGAATTTGGGCAAATTGGATGGCGAAAACCTGAAAGCATATTTGAGCGCTACTTATCTGAACAATCCTCGGGTGAGCGCATCGTGATCGTGGCAGAAGCCGGCGGAGTATTTGCCGGCTATTTGACTGTTAAGCTTAAGTCCGATTATGTGCGTTTCCGGATAAATAATATCCCAGAAATCAAAGACTTAAACGTACTCCCAAAGTTCCGCCGGCAAGGGATAGCGACGACACTGATTGGTAAGGCGGAACACACGTGTACTGCTTCTTTCGATAGGATTGGGATTGGCTTTGGCCTGACTCCAGAGTACGGCGCAGCGCAAATCCTGTATGTCTCACTAGGGTACATGCCGGATGGTCACGGAGTCGCATATCAAGGGCAGAACCAGAAGCACGGAACTCAGATTAGGCTTGATGACGACTTGGTGCTCTTCCTTGTGAAGTGTCTTGAGACTTCCGACTCTTGACTTGCGGGCCAGGAGCAGTCGCGCAGGTTTCTGCTCTGAGCCGCCGTCGTGGATTCTTAGTAGCAGGTAGGGAGCTGTGCCGCTTGTTCTGGCGACACAGGCCTTCTCTTCGATTCCAGTATGTAATCGCCGTCAGGCCGCGCGCTCCAGGAACGTCTTGGCGCGGGTCTGCATGGCAAGCCGCGCGTCCTGTTGCGGCTTTGACCGCGCGACCGCGGTGATGCCCTGCACGAAGTCGAGCACGCTTTCGGGCGGCCGGCCTTCTTCGGCGAGGACGGTCTCGACGATCTTCGCGATCTCGGCTTTCGAGAAACCGCGCTTGCTCGACCGTGAGTTCCCCGAAGCGTCCTATGGCTGGCTTCCTCCAGACGCCGGCGTTGGTCCGGTAGGCCACCATGAACACCTTGCGTCCGGTCGGCATCACCTTGAGAAGGAAGCCGGGGATGGTGGTGTCACGGAGTTCGTACTCGCGGTCGCGCGGTTCGGCATTGTCGACGACGGTTTTGGTGATCTTGATCTTGGCCACGGCCTGCTTCCAATTCTTGCGGTCGTCCGGGAGCCGCATGGGTGTTTCCAGACATCCAGCCCCGTCGCGCACGCGGTTAGGAACGGTGTGGCTTCGCTTCGTGAAAGCCAAGCGAATCCGGTGGTCAGCGTGCAAAGACAGGCCGCCGGATAGGGCTAGGCTAGACCATCTGGAACGGCTTTCACTCTCCCGGCAAATCCTCCAGGACGGTGCGCAGGATCGATGCATCGAGCGCTTCGTAGTCCGACAAACCGATCAGGTCGTAGAGTTCGTCGCGCGTCTGCATCTCGTCCAACATGGATTGGGTTCCGCCGTCGCGGCGCAGGCTGTCGAAAAGCCGCTGCTGTGCCTTGTTGGCGACGCGCAGCGACGAGACGGGCCAGATGACCATGCGGTAGCCCATGGCCTCGAACGCGCTGGCGCTGAAGAACGGCGTCCGGCCGAACTCGGTCATGTTGGCGAGCAGGGGGACGTCCGGCAGCGCTTCGGCGAAGGCGCGGAACATCTCGGCGGTGGTCAGCGCCTCGGGGAATATGGCGTCGGCGCCGGCCTCGCGATAGAGCCTGGCCCGGGCGATCGCGCCGTCCAGTCCTTCGCTGGCGGCCGCATCCGTTCGGGCAATCACGTAGAGATGGCGGCGGGCGCTTGCCGCGGCCGCGACCTTGGCCGCCATGTCGCGGGCGTCCGCCAGCCTCTTGTCATTGAGATGGCCGCATTTCTTCGGCAGGAGCTGGTCCTCGACATGAACCGCCGCGGCGCCGGCGTCTTCGAAGGCGCGCACCATGTGCATGACGTTGAGCGCCTCGCCATAGCCCGTGTCGCCGTCGACCAGCAGCGGCAAACCGCTTGCCCGCGCGACCTGCCGGATGAAGAAGCAGACCTCGTCGACCGTGATGACGCCCAGGTCCGGCAGTCCCATCGAGGCGGTCATGGCCGCGCCGGACAGGTAGAGCGCGTCGAAGCCCGCCGCCTTGGCTTGCAGGGCCGCCATGCCGTTATGCGTTCCCGGGATCTGGAGGATGCCGGGGCGGTCGAGCAACCGCCGCCATCGCGCGCCGGCGGGCTCGGCGGGCAGGTCGGCGGCGACGAGATAGGGCATGCCAGGTCTCCTCAGGCGGCGTGAGAGGGCCGTTTGTCGGCACCGCGTTGCGCGAGCGGCACGAAGACGCGGTTTTCCGGTCCCACATAGTTGGCCGACGGCCGAATGATCCTGTTGTCGACCCGCTGCTCGATCACGTGCGCGCACCAGCCCGAGGTGCGCGCGATGACGAACAGCGGGGTGAACATGGCCGTCGGCACGCCCATCCGGTGATAGGAGACGGCGCTGAACCAGTCCAGGTTGGCGAACATCTTCTTGGTCTCGGCCATCACCTCTTCGATGCGCTCGGCGATGGCGAACATGCGCATGGACTTGGCGTCTTCGCTCAGGCCGCGGGCCACGCGCTTGATCACGTCGTTGCGCGGATCGGCGGTGGTATAGACCGGGTGGCCGAAGCCGATGACGACCTCCTTTGCGGCGATCCGCCGGCGGATGTCGGCTTCGGCCTCTTCCGGGTCGGCGTAGCGCTGCTGGATCTCGAGCGCGGCCTCGTTGGCGCCGCCGTGCTTGGGACCGCGCAAGGCGCCGATGGCGCCGGTGACCGCCGAGTAGATGTCGGCGCCGGTGCCGGCGATCGAGCGCGCCGTAAAGGTGGAGGCGTTGAACTCGTGCTCGGCATAGAGGATCAAAGAGGTGTCCATCGCCCGGACATGGGCGTCCGCGGGCCCGCGCCCGTGCAACAGGCGCAGGAAATGCGCCGCGATGCCGTCGTCCCCGGTTTCGACGTCCACGGTCCGGCCGTGATGCGCGTAATGATGCCAATAGAGCAGCATGGAGCCGAGCGAGGCCATCAACCGGTCCGCGATATCGCGGGCGCCGGCCTGGGTCTGGTCTGCGGCCTCGGGCAGCACGCAGCCCAGTGCCGAAACCCCGGAGCGCAGCACGTCCATCGGATGCGCCGCGGCGGGCAGCTCCTGCAGGCTTCGCTTCACCGCCGCGGGCAGGCCGCGCAGTGACTTCAGCTTGTCCCGGTAGGCGGCAAGCTCAACCTCCGTGGGCAGATCGCCGTGGACCAGCAGATGGGCGATCTCCTCGAAGCAGCAGTGCTCCGCGATGTCGAGGATATCGTAGCCGCGATAGTGCAGATCGTTGCCGCTGCGCCCGACCGTGCAGAGCGCCGTGTTGCCTGCGGTCACGCCGGAAAGCGCGACCGACTTCTTCGGGGCCGGAACCGTCTGTTGTGCCATGACCTCCTCCGATGATCCCTGATAGGGGGCCCGTCACCCTTGTCTTGTGAAGAGGCCGCCGGTCTGTGGAGTCGCGAGCCCGCCGGGGTCGACGGCAAAGGTCAGCCCGCTCGCGTCATCGGCGGTGAGCTGCGGCAGACGGTCCACCTCGGCCAGGAAACGCGCCTGTTCGGCTGGCGGGACGATCCCGGCCGCGAGGCTGCGGAACTTCTCGACGTAGTCGGCGCGTCCCCACGGCGTGGCGCCGAGCGGATGCGCGTCGGCAACGGCGATCTCGTCTTCGATGGTGCGGCCGTCGTCGAGCGTGACGGTGACCTTGCCGCCGAAGGCCTTCACCGCCGGGTCGGTGGCATGATAGCGCTCGGTCCATGCCGGATCCTCGACGGTGCGGATCTTGTGCCACAGCGCCACCGTGTCCGGCCGCGACGCCCGTTCGGGCGCGTAGGAGCGCTCGTGGTGCCAGCCGCCGTCCTGCAGGGCGACGGCGAAGATGTACATGATCGAGTGGTCGAGCGTCTCACGGCTCGCTTTCGGGTCCATTTTCTGGGGATCGCTGGCGCCGGTCCCGATCACATGGTGGGTATGGTGGCTGGTCCGTATGACGATCTCCTCCACGCGGTCGAGTGCGCCGATCCGGGGACCGAGGCGGCGGGCGAGATCGATCAGCGCCTGGCTTTGATACTCCGCCGAGTGTTCCTTGGTGTAGGTATCGAGGATGGCGCGTTTCGGCTCGCCCGCTTCGGGCAGCGGCACCTGATAGGCCGCGGCCGGGCCGCCCAGCAGCCAGGCGATGAAGCCGTCTTCGCCCTCATAGGCCGGTGACGGAGCGCCTTCGCTGCGCATCGCGCGGTCGACGGCTTCCACGGCCATCTTGCCGGCGAATCCCGGCGCATACGCCTTCCAGCTTGAAATCTCGCCCTTGCGCGACTGGCGGGTGGTCGTCGTCACGTGCAGCGCCTGCTGCACCGCCTGGTAGATGGTCTCGACCGGCAATCCGAGAGCGGCGCCGATGCCGGCCGCCGCGGACGGGCCGAGATGGGCGATATGGTCGATCTTGTGCTCGTGCAGGCAAATGCCCTTCACCAGATCGACTTGAATCTCATAGGCGGCGGCGATCCCGCGGACGAGATCGGCGCCGCTCCGCCCGCAATGCTGCGCCACCGCCAGGACGGCCGGGATGTTGTCGCCGGGATGCGAATAGTCCGCGGCCAGGAAGGTGTCGTGATAGTCGAGCTCGCGCACCGCGACGCCGTTGGCCCAGGCCGCCCACTCCGGCGAAACGCGCCATTGCCCATCCAATCCGAAGAGAGTCGCGCCGGGGGTGTATGGATGGGCCGCCGCCTGCGCCCGGGCGTTCGCGACCGGACGGCGGTTCAGCGATGCCGCGGCCACCGCGGCATTGTCGATGATGCGGTTGCCGATCATCTCGATCACGTCGTCTTCGACCGCCACGGGGTCGGCGGCAACCGACGCGATCTTCCAGGCAAGCTGCGCCTCGCGCGGCAGCGGTTCCGCGGATTTGTAGGTTCGGACGTGGTGGACCTTCACGAACTTCTTTTCCCTCTTTGGCGTGGGGCGGCAGCTTGGGCCCGAGAGCCGCCGCGACGTCTTGCATTCGATTATACAGATCCGCAATATCCACAAACTTCAACCAAGGTACAGGCCTGGAAATGCGTATATTTGCGAAGCTTGAGGCCTTGGTTTGTGAAGATTGCGGATATCGAGGGCCGGGATGAAGAAGACGTTCATGGGCGTGCGGCTGCGCCGGCTGCGTGAGGAACGCGGCCTGACGCAGGCCGCGCTCGCCTCGGCCCTGGGTCTGTCCACCAGTTACCTCAGCCAGTTGGAAAAGAACCAGCGGCCTTTGACGGTTCCCGTGCTGCTGAAAATCAATTCGGTCTTTGGGGTCGACGTACAGCTCTTCTCGGAGGATGAGGAGGCGCGGCTGATCGCCGATCTGCGCGAGGTGCTGTCGGAAACCCAGACGGGCGAGACCGTTGCGCTGACGGAGATCCGCGAGTTGGCCGCAAACATGCCGGCGGTCGGCAGGGCTTTGCTCAGCCTGCACCGGCGCTACCGCGAAAGCGTCGAGCGCTCCGAGGCGATGGCCGCCCGCCTTGGCGAGGACTGGCCGGCGGCCGCGCCGTCGCCCATGCCCTACGAGGAGGCGCGCGATTACTTCTATGCCCGCAACAACCATATCGCCGAGCTCGATGAGGCGGCGGAGCGCCTTCATGACGCGGAAGGTCTTGCGGTCGGCCCTCTCAACGCCGGCCTTGCCGACTGCATGGCCCGGCGCCATGGCGTGCGGGTGGCGATGGCGTCGGTCCCGGAGTCCGGAGGCGAGCAACGCCGCTACGATCCGACGAACAAGGTTCTGTATCTTTCGCCGCATCTGCGGGTGGGCCAGCAGGCTTTCCAGATGGCGACACAGCTCGCCTTTCTGGAAATGGGCGATCTTTTGCACAAGCTGACCAACGAGGCTGCGCTTTCCGGCGACGAGGCGCGCGCGCTGGTGCGCATCGGGCTGGCCAGTTACTTCGCCGGCGCGCTGCTTCTGCCCTATACCAAATTCCTGAAGGCGGCCGAGACCGCAGGTTACGATATCGAGCGGCTGGGCCGCCAGTTCGGGGTCGGCTTCGAGACCATATGCCATCGGCTCAGCACCTTGCAGCGTCCGGGGGCGAACGGCGTGCCGTTCCTGTTCGTCCGGGTCGATCGCGCCGGCAACATCTCCAAGCGGCAGTCGGCCACCGACTTTCACTTCTCGCGGGTCGGCGGCACCTGTCCGCTCTGGAACGTCTACGAGGCTTTCGCCCTTCCGGGGCGCATCCTGACCCAGCTTGCGCAAATGCCCGACGGGCGAACCTATCTCTGGATCGCCCGCACGGTCTCGCGCGCGCACGGCGAATATGGAGCCCCGGGCAAGACCTTCTCGATCGGGCTCGGCTGCGACCTGCACCATGCCCCGCGGCTGGTCTATTCCAAGGGCCTTGATCTTGGCGATGCGCGGGCGGCCACGCCCATCGGCGCCGGATGCAAGGTTTGCGACCGGCCTGCCTGCCCGCAGCGCGCCTTTCCGTCGATCGGCCGGGACCTGGCCATCGACGAGAATGCCAGCCGTTTCGCACCCTATCCGGTCGCGTGAATGGCGGGCTGTCGAGCCGGTTGGACCCTGGAGGACTGCGAAGGCGAGGCCATCCGCGGCGATGGCATCGGACTGGCGACTTGGTGGGCCGCAAGCACAGGCCGCCATCGCTCGCGACCAACGCCGGAGCAAAGCGCAACTCCAGTACCGGAGCACGATGACATGAGGTCGACCCGGCCTCATGTCCGAATCCCGCTTTAGGGCCTGCGATACGCGATGCAATCGATCTCGACCTTGCAGTCGACCATCATCGCGGCCTGCACGCAGGCGCGGGCCGGCGGCGCCTCGCCGAAGTATTCGGCGAAGATCTTGTTGAAGGTCCAGAAGTCGCGGGGATCGTCGAGCCAGACGCCGATTCTGACGATGTCCTCCGTGCTGTAGCCCGCCTCTTCGACGATCGCCAGCATGTTCCGGATCGCCTTGTGCGTCTGCGGGACGATGCCGCCTTCGATGACCTCGCCGCCTTCCATTGCGACCTGGCCGGAGACGTAGAGCCAGCCGTCGGCTTGGACGGCCCGCGCGAAGGGGAGTTTCTGATCGCCGGCGCCTTTGCCGCCTTCGACACCATAACGCCGAATTGTCATCGCTCTCTCCTTTGCAAGAGACTGCCGGGGGTGTCGGGGCAGGGAAGACCGCGCCGCTTGGCGGCTTCGCGCCGCGAGCTCTACCGGCGATACATGGCCAGCGCGATCTCCTGGTAGAGCCGGCACGCCAGGTTCAGTTCGGAAATCGGCACAAACTCGTTGGGCTTGTGGGCGACCAGCAGCGAACCGGGACCCAGAATGATGCCGTCGCTGCAGATTTCCCGGAAGTGCACGAGATCGCAGCCCCCGGTGAGACCTCGAGGCCGGTCGGCGGCGACATCGTTGGCGCGGCAGACGGCCAGGGCCTTTTGCACGAGAGGGCTGTTTTCCGGCGTCTCCGAGGGACCGGCCTCGGAGCGATACTCCAAAACGTCCGCGTCGAATCCGATCTCGACCTCGGCCTTCGCCAGAAACGCCTGCAAATCGCGGCGGACGTCCTCCATGCGCTCGCTTGGCAGAACGCGGCGGTCGAGGACCACGTCGCAATGGGCCGGGACGACGTTGTCGGCCAGCCCGCCGTTCATCCGGGTGACCGTCAGCGCCGCGTTGCCGACCAAGGCATGGCTTCTTTTTCTGAGGTCCGCGTCAAGATCTGCCACGCGGCCGACGAAGCGGCTGGAAAGGGTGATCGCATTGATGCCCCGCTCCGGCTCGCCGCTGTGCGCTTCTTTTCCGTGGATGCGCACGACGGGTCTGAGACAGCCCTTGTGGGCGGAGGCCACCTGGTTGTCGGTCGGCTCGCCGATCACGACGTAGTCGATCTTGGGGCTGCGGGCCACGTAGCTGCGTGCACCTGTTGCCAGAACCTCTTCATCGGCGACGAAAACGCCGATCAAGGTGCCGCTCCAATCGCCTCTCCGGCTCGCCAGGAGGGACATGCCCTCGACCATGGCCGCGACGGCGCCTTTCGCGTCGCAGGCGCCGCGACCGTAATAGCGCCGGTCCTTCTCCACGAGGCGGAAGGGGTCCGTGCTCCAGCCCGATCCCGCGGGCACGACGTCCAGGTGGGAGCAGAAGGCGAAGGCGGGCCCGGCGCCGTTTTCGAGCCGCGCGACGACGTTGGCGCGACCGTCGCCGTCCACCTCTTGCAGTTCGATCGAGAACCCGCGCCGGCCGAGGAGGTCGCCCAGGAAGCGGGCGGCCTCGAACTCTCTGCCCGGCGGATTTTCCGTCCTGAAGGCGACCAGTCGCTCGAGCAATGCGCCGACTCGTCCGGCTTCGAAGGCCTCCGTCATCGATAACCCCACATGCCGCCTGTGCTCCCAATCGCCAATTGTCTTGACAGTCTGACGGGGCGGCACTATCCATTGTTCCGATAAACAAATCAATGTCCGATTATCGGAACAATCGGCGCCCAAAGGGAGGAAGGACGATGACCAGACTGCTGGTGACCCCTGCGTTTGTCGGCGTGCTGATGGCGGCCTCGGCCGTGACCGTGGACGCGGCGGCTGCAGAGCTGTCGCCGACGACATCGGAGACCGTGTATTTCCGCGGATGGCAGTACAGGACCGACGTCGTCCAAGAGAACATTCAGCGCTACAACGAGGCGCTGAACGGCAACGTCGACTACGCCACCGTGACCGGCGACTATCCGACCTTGATGGAGACGATGCTGATCGCGGGGGAGAGTCTGGACATCATCTACGCCAATCCCTCGTCGGCCGTTCGCTACTACGAGGGCGGCTGGCTTCTCCCGGCCTCGGAGCTTCCGAACGCCGAAGAGATCGAAGCCGACATGTTTCCCAACATCCGGGAGGCCTGGACCCACAAGGGCAACCTGTTGGGGCTCTCCTACTTCGTGACGACGCGCGGGGTCATCCACGTCAATACGGAGAAGTACGCGGCCGCCGGCAAGTCGGAGGCCGACTATCCGGAAAGCTGGGATCAACTCGTCGATCAGGTCCTGGCGCTGTCGGAGGCGGGTGTCGAGACGCCGTTTCTGCCGCACTGGTTCAACGAATTTCACGGCATAAGCTGGGGCTTCCTGTTCGAGGTGATGAACCGCGGCGGTCAGGTCGCCGACCCCGAGACGCATCGGCCGACCCTGGCGACGACCGAAGGCGCCGGCTTCGAGACGCTGAGCGACTGGAAGCGGCTTTGGAACGCGAAGATCGTTCCCGAAGAAGTCTTGACCATGAACGAGGCCGCCTATCTGAAGGCCTTCTCCTCGGGCCGCTATGTCTTCAGTCCGCAGCAGGCATACGATCTCGCCACCTTCAACGACCCCGAGCATTCTCAGATCGCCGGCAAGGTGAGCTTTCTGCCGTTGGACGGACAAAGCTGGGGCATGATCGATTCGGCCATGTACGTCATGACCAAGCGCAAGCGCAGCGAAGGGCTGACCGAGGACGTCAAGCGCATGATCAGCTGGTACGGCTACAAGGACCACGAAGGCGCGGTGGCGGTCGGCAGCCGCTGGCTGAGGGAAGCCATGCTCTTCTCGGCCTACAAGTCGGTCATGAACGGCCCGGAGGCCGAGGAGAAGATCAAGAGCGCCCTGATCAATCCCGAGAACTATCGGAAGCTTCTGGATCTCTACGCGGCATCCCCCTACCCGAAAGGCGTGTGGAACGTGGCCTGGTCCGAAGAGTTCAATTCCTGGCTGCGAGACCACCTCCAGAACTTCCTGCTCAAGGACCTGCCCGTTGCGGATGCGATCGACGCCATCAACGCCAGGATCGTGTCGCTGAACCGTAAGTACGGGATCTAGCCACCTGGTGGGAGCGGGGGCGCGCGCCGGATTGCGCCCGCCGCCGGGCCACGTGATCTCTCCGACCCTGTGCGAGAGAGGTGAAGACATGAAGAGATGGACGGCGGAGCTGACCAATCTCCAGTTCGCCCTGCTTCTGGCCGTTCCGGTGCTGCTCTTTCTCGTGCTGGTCGTCGCCTATCCGCTCGGCTACGCGGTCTGGATGAGCTTGCACCGCATCGGGTTCTTCGGCGGCTATCGGGCGACGTTCGTCGGTCTCGAGAACTACCGGGCCGTTCTGCTGTCGCCGGATTTCTGGGACGCGATGCTCGTTACGGTCCTCTTCACCGTCAAGAGCGTCGTCCTGACGGTCGCCATCGGCCTCGGTTTGGCCTTGGCGCTTGTGCGCTCTTTCCCCTTTCGAGACCTGGTCCGGGCGATCGTCATTCTCCCCTGGTCGGTCTCGCTCTACGGCACCGGGATCATCTTCCTCAATGCCTCTCAAGGACAGACCGGTCTTGCCAGTGCGTTGTCCTATGCCTTCGGGTTCGATCGGCCGGTCAACTTCATCAACGAGGCCTGGGTGATCGAAGTCTTGGCCGTTGCCAACGCCTGGAACCTAGCGCCCTTGGTGGCCGTGTTCCTGATCGCGAACATCTCCACCATTCCCCGCCGGCTCTACGACCTGGCGTCGATCGACCGGCTCAGCGCGCTGGAGCGCTTCCTCTACGTAACCCTGCCGCCCATTCGCTTCACGCTCTTCGTCTTCACGACCATAGCGACGGTCCTGTCCATGAAGCTCCTGGACCTGATCTTCGTGCTGAGCAGGGGCGGACCGGGGACCTCCTCCACCACGCTGACCTTTCTCATCTACAAGGAGAGCTTCCAGAACCTGGACCTCGGCTACGGCGCTGCGATGTCCTTCTATCTGCTGGCTGCGATCCTCGGGAGCACCTTTCTGCTTTACTTCGTCTGGGGGCGGCGCGAGGTCGCATGACCATGGGGCAGCGTTCCATCTCCGGCAAGATCGCCATCGCCGTGATCCTGATCTGGACCTTGGCGCCGCTCTACTGGTTCCTGAAGCAGGCCTTCCTGACCCCGGGCCAGATATCGGCCTTCCCGCCGGCGCTCTGGCCGTCTGAACCTCAGCTCGGCGCCTTCTTCAACATCTTCGGCGCCGACTACACGACGCAGGGCGGGTTGGAGCTCGCCGCATCCGGGCAGGCCGGCCAGATCGTTCGCGGCCTGTTCAACAGCCTGATCGTCGCCGTCGTGGTGACGGTCCTGACGATTCTTCTGGCGACGCCCTTGGCCTACACCTTTGCGCGCCTGGACTTTCCGCACAAGAACAAGCTCCTGTTCGCGATCCTGCTGTCCGTCGCCTTGCCGCCGGTCTCCACCCTGATCCCGTTCTACACGATGTTCCTTCGCTTCGGTCTGTCCGGGACGCGGACGGGACTGGTCCTCGTGACGCTGACGATCACCATTCCCTTCGTCTCCTGGATGCTGATCGGCTACTTCCGCAACCTTCCGCCGGTCGAACGCCTTGCGCGCATCGATGGTTTCTCCCGGCTGAAGGCCTTCCTCATGATCGTCGTTCCCATGTCGAAGGGGGGGATCGCGGTGGGCGCGATCATCGCCTTTCTGTTCTCTTGGAACGAGTACGTCTACGCGCAGATACTGGTAAACGGGACCAGCGCGACGACGCTGCCGGCCGCCGTATCGGGCTTCCTGTTTCAGCATCCCCAGCCGCAACACCTGGCCGCCGCGCTGTTCGTCACGCTGATCCCGCCGGCCGTGGTCGCCTTCTTCCTGCAGCGACACGTTGCCGAAATGAACCTGGTCGACCCCGTCAGATAAGAGTCCTTCGCCATGGCCAAGATCGATATCGAGAAGCTTCACAAGTCCTACGGGGCGCACGTCGCGGTAAGCGGCCTCGACCTCGAGTTGCCCGACCAGGAGCTCGTCGTCCTGCTCGGCCCTTCGGGCTGCGGCAAGACGACCACCTTGAACTGCATCGCCGGGCTGGAGACGCCCACGTCGGGACGCATTCTCTTCGACGGCGACAACGTCACGTCGCTTCCGCCGCACAAGCGGAACGTCGCCATGGTGTTCCAGTCCTCGATGCTCTACCCGCATCTGACCGCCCGGCAGAACATCTCGGTCAGCCTTCGGCATAGCGGTCTGAGCAAGGACGACCTGGCCAAGCGGGTGGCCTGGGCCTCACAAATCGTCAATGCCGACAAGCTTCTCGACAAGCTTCCGGGCCACCTGAGCGGCGGCGAGCGTCAGAGGGTCGCCATGGCCAAGGCCATCGTGCGGCAACCCGCGGTGTTTCTGCTCGACGAGCCTTTCGCCGCCCTCGATGCGGCGCTGCGGTCGGTCCTGCGCGCCGAGCTGGTGAGCCTGCAGCGCCGCTTGACGACGACCATGGTCATGGTGACTCACGATCAGATCGAGGCCATGACCATCGGCGACAAGGTCGCCGTCATGCGTGACGGCAAGGTCGAGCAATTGGGGGCGCCGAGCGAAGTCTACAAAAACCCGAGGACGCTGTTCGTCGCCGGCTTCGTCGGCTCGCCGCCGATGAATCTCCTTCCTGGCCGGCTGTCCACGGAAGCCGATGCGCTCTACTTCGAAGCAGAGGGCTTTCGGGTCCCCGTGCCGAAGAGATTTGCCAGCGTCGCGGGCACGAACGGCGTGACCTACGGCATCCGTCCCGAGCACCTGGAGGTCTCCTACGAAGAGGTTCCTGCGGCCTGTCCGGCGAAGGTCTTCGCACTCGAGCAGCTCGGGCGGGAATCGATCTTGATCGCGGTCGACGGGCGCGGGACCAAGCTGACGACCATTGTCGCGGCGGAACGGACGACGCAGATCGGCGAACGGATTTGGCTGCGGCCGAAGGCCGCGGAGTGCGCCCTCTTCGACACCGGCAGCGAGCGGGCGTTGGCGCCTTGACGGGCCCATAGAGCGCGTCGATCGGGTCGAGTTGGGCAAGGGCATCGCGGAGGGATCATGGCCTCTTTCGAGAAACTGCGCATAGCTGTTGTCGGTGCCGGCTTCATGGGACGGCTCCACGCGCGAAGCATTGCCGAGAGCGAAATCGCGAGCCTTGCCGGCATCGTCGATCCCGTCGAAGCGGCGGGCCGGGAAGCCGCCGCGCTCTTCGATACGCATCACTTGGCTTCCGTCGAAGATGCGCTCGGACGAAGCGACATCGACGCCTTTGTCGTCGCCGTGGCCGACCGCCAGCACCAGGTCGCGATTCCGATCCTGGAGCAGGGAAAGCCGGTCCTGCTCGAAAAGCCGATGGCGCACGACCTCGACGCGGCCAAGCGTATCGCCGCAGCGGCCCGGGCAAGCGACGCACGCCTGATGGTGGCGCATATTCTTCGCTTCGACCCGCGCTACGTTCAGGCGGCGGAGAGGATCCGCGCCGGAGAGATCGGCGACCCGATTCACGCCTCCTCCGGCCGCCTGACCGTGCGGGACGTCGGGCTGCGGATGAACGGAACGTCCAGCGTCTGCTTCTACATGGGCGTCCACGACGTCGATATCCTGCAGTGGCTGTCCGGGAAAAACGTAACGACCGTCTTCGCCCGCGCCGCCGGCACGCTGATGGCGTCCCTGGGCGTGGATTCCGAGGATGCCGTCTTCTCGATCTGCGAGATGGAGGACGGCATGGTGGGAACGCTCCATTGCGGATGGTCCCTGCCGAGCGACATGCCGACCGGGATCTGGGCACGCTCCGAGGTCGTCGGCACCAAAGGCGTGGTCGACGTCGACGTCCGCGACCACGGCCTTCGGGTCATGGGACCTCGGGGCTGGCGGCTGCCGGACGGCCTGCACTGGCCGGAGGTCAACGGTCGCCTGGCGGGCGACCTTCGCGAGGAGATCGGTCACTTCGTCGCCGCCGTGCGGGACGACAGGCCTTTCGTCATCTCGGTCGAGGAGGCCCTCCGGGCGGTTGCGGTGAACGACGCGATCCTGAAATCGGTCCGGAGCGGCCGTCGGGAGACAGTCGCGGATTGGCGCCTTTGATCGGCGAGAGATTGCGCGTTGCGGGGCCGTTTTGCGCAGAAGCGGCTGCACAGGACCAATGGAGGAGGCAGAGATGGCCCAGATTCACGGACTTGAAGTGACCGATTCCCCCTCTTCGGCGTTTCCGATCCACAAGTTCCTGATCGAGGGCGCGTGGACCACGGGCGGCGCCGAGACGTTCCTGACCGTGACCAGCCCGGCGACGGGGCAATGCCTCGGATACGTGCCGCTGGCGACCCGCGCCGACGCGGCGCGCGCGGTCGAAGCGGCGCGGCGCAGCAAGGCGAAGATCGCGCGGATGTCGGTTTGGGACCGGGCCAGGATGTGCCACAGGATCGCGGACGCCATGGAGGCACGAAAGGAGGACCTGGCGCGCGTCCTGACGCTGGAGCAGGGCAAACCGCTTGCGACCGAGGCGCGCCTGGAGATTGCGGCCGCCTGTGCCTCCTTCCGGGACGCCGGGGAGCAGATCAAGTGGCTGGAGACCGATTGCTTTCCGGTGGAGGCGCCCGGAAAGCGAGTCTTCAACTACCTTCAGCCCAAGGGTGTCTTCGCCCTGGTAACCCCGTGGAACTTTCCCATCGCCCTGCCGGCGACCTACTACCTCGGCCCGGGTCTCGCGGCCGGCAATGCGCTGGCCTGGGTGCCCGCGCCCACGACCTCGATCTGTGCGGTCAAGCTCATGGAGTGTCTCGAAGAGGCCGACGTGCCGACCGGGATCGTCAACATGGTGACGGGGGAGGGGCCTCAGGTCGGCGACGCGGTGATCGTTCATCCCCAATCCGATGCCGTGGCCTTCACCGGCAGCGCGGAGACCGGACAGATCGTCGCGGAGCGGGGCGCCGGAAAGCCGCTGCTCCTGGAACTGGGCGGCAACGGGCCGACGATCGTGATGGCCGACGCGGATCTCGAGCTGGCTGCGAAGCGCATCGCGACCGGCTGCTACGCCAACGCGGGACAAATCTGCACCGCCACGGAACGGATCCTGGTGCATGAAGCCGTGCACGACCGGCTTGTCGAGGGCCTGCTTGAGAACACCGAGCGCGTGGTGCTCGGTGACCCTCTGGACGAAGCGACGACGATGGGCCCTCTGAACAATCGGTCCTGCGCCGACAAGGTCGAGGATCACGTCAACGAAGCGCTGGAGAACGGGGCCGAGCTGCATGCCGGCGGCGGCAGGCGAGGCGGCATGCCCTCCGATCTCTACTTCGAGCCGACCGTGCTGACCAACGTGCAGAAGGACACCAAGATCAACAGGCTCGAGACCTTCGGGCCGGTGGCCCCGGTCTTGAAGTTCAAGGACGACGCGCAGCTTTGGGACATCGTCGACGCCAGCAGCTTCGGGCTTTCCGCATCGGTGTTCACGACGCGTATCAAGGATGCCTTGCAGATCGGCGATCGACTTCGCCATGGAATCGTCAATATCAACGACATGAGCTGCTATTGGGAAATGGCGATTCCTGCAGGCGGGGCCGCAGGCAAACATAGCGGCATCGGACGAACCGGCGGCAAGCACACGATCACCGAGATGTCCGACCTCAAGACGATCACCATAGACGTGAACGCCTAGCGGAGCCGCGACCGGTGCAAGGGGAGACTGCGAGGTCGATGGCTTCCGATGAAGAGCGCCGGAAGCCGGAAGGCTCGGCGACGCTGGCAAAGGCGATTCGGGTCCTGGACGTCCTGGCCGGAACCAGAACGGCGCTGAGGTTTGCGGAGATCCAGCGGGCGTCCGGGCTTGCCAAGGCCGTCCTTCACCGCCTGCTGAACACCCTGATCGAGGCCGGCTTTGTCCGCTTCCAAGCCGACGACCGCCGCTACCGATTGGGCATGCGACTGTTCGAGATGGCGCACCACGTATGGGAGAGTTTCGACATACGCGGTGCGGCCGCATCGGAGCTGGTCGAGCTGCGGGACAAGACCGACGAGGCGATCGGCATCGGCATGCTCGACCGTACGGAGATCGTCTACATCGATGAAGTCGATGGATCTCAGCCGATCCGGCCCCGGATGCGCCTGGGCCGGCGCGACCCCGTCTACTGCACGGCGGTCGGCAAGGCGATCTTGTCGGTCCTCGACTTCAAGGAGCAGTCGGACATCATCGACCAGCTTTCGCTCGAAGCCCTGACCGAGAAGACGAAGACGGACCGCGACGCGCTGCTCAAAGAACTCTACCTGATCGGCACGCGAGGATACGCCATCGAGCAGGACGAGCATATCGAAGGGATCAGCGGGGTTGCGGCGGCCATTCTGGACCATCGCGGGCTTCCCGTCGGTGCCATCGGTCTCGTCGGACCGTCATCCCGCTTGAGCATCCAGCGCCTTCATGAGCGCGGGCCCGAGATCATCGAGGCCTGTTGGCGCGTGTCGATGAACGCCGGCGGCAGCATCAAGCGGGTCAGCACCGTTTCCAAGCCGGCAGTCGCGGTGGCCCGGAACGTCGAGTGTGTGATCCGAGAGCAGGCATTGATCGGCGAGGCGCCGGGCTGGTGTGCCGAGAGCCGCCGTCTCTACTGGGCCGACCCGGCGGCGCCGGCCCTCCATATCTCGTCTCCCGAGACGGGGGAGGACAGCGTCATCGAGATGCACGAGGTCCTCAGCACCCTTTGTCTCGCCGGACCGGGGCGCCTTCTCCTGGGGTTTCCCTCGGGTCTCGCTCTGTTCGACGTGGCGCGGCGGAGAGTCGTGGGCCGGCTCGGCGATCCGGAACCCGAGCTTCCCTCCAACCGTTTCAGCGGGGGTCGCTGCGATCCGCGGGGCCGCTTTTGGACGGGGACCACCAATCTGCACGGCATCAAGATCAGCGGTTCTCTCTACCGTGTCGACGGCAAAGCCCGCTTCACCCGAATGGAAACCGGCCTCTTTCAGCCCAACGGTCTTGGCTGGAGTCCGGACGCCCGGACGATGTACCTGATCGACGCCATGAAGCGGACGATCTTCGCCTACGCCTACGACGTCGATACCGGCGAGATCTCCGAGCGGCGCGCGTTCGTCACCTACCCCAGCAACAAGCCCGACATGCCCGCCGGCCTCGTCGTCGATGCCGAAGGCGGGGTCTGGTGTGCCGTTTGGGACGCCTGGGCTTTGCACCGCTATCGGCCGGACGGCAGCTTCGATCGTTCCGTCGTCCTACCCGTGCCGCGGCCGACGTCCTGCATATTCGGCGGCCCGGACTTGAAGACGCTGTACGTCACCACATCGCGCATCCGGGTCGCCAATGAGGTTCTCGCGACCGCGCCGCTTTCGGGCAGCCTGCTCGCCGTTCAAAGCGACGTGCCCGGCCTGCCCATAAGCAGCTTCGAAATCGACGGCGGCGCCTAGCCACATGCCTGCGATATCGGAAGACCGTTCGCCTCCCGACCTGAAGACGCTACGCGGCGCGGCGCGCCTGGTGCACGAGAGCGTGCGGCCGACGCTGCAGCATTGCTGGCCTTTGTTGTCGCGGGCCTGCGGCTGCGAGGTATGGGTGAAACACGAAAACCATACGCCGATCGGCGCCTTCAAGGTGAGGGGCGGCCTGGTCTATCTGGACGCGTTGGTCAGGCAGCAGCCGGACGTCTCGGGCATCGTGACGGCAACGAGCGGCAACCACGGCCAAAGCGTGGCCTTTGCCGCCCGCCGACATGGCCTGCCGGTGACGATCGTGGCGCCCGAGCCCGGCGCCGTCGAGAAGAAGGCGGCGATGGCGGCCTTGGGCGCGGAGGTGATCGAGCAGGGCCAGACCTTCAATGACGCCTTCGACCATGCGAAGGCCCTGGCCCGATCGACGCAGCGCCATTTCATGCCGTCGTTCCACCCTCTGCTGGTGCGCGGCGTGGCATCCTATAGCCTGGAACTGCTCGGCGCCGTCCCGGACCTCGATACGGTCTATGTGCCGATCGGCTTGGGCTCGGGCATCTGCGGCATGATCCACGTGCGCGACGCCTTGGGCCTCAAGACCCGCATCGTCGGTGTCGTCCCCGCCGCTGCGCCGACCTACGCCCGCTCTTTCGAGGCCGGCGAGGTTCTGGAGGCGGCAATCCGGCCGACGATCCTCGACTCCTTGATCAACCGAAGGGCGGCCCCGCTCGCGCTCGACATCATCAGAGCGGGCGCCGAGCGCATCGTCGAGGTCTCCGACGATCAGGTCATCGAAGCCTTGCGCCTTTATCTCACTGCGACGCACAACCTGTCGGAACCGGGTGGCGCCGCTGCGCTCGCCGCTTTGTATGCGGAGCGGGCGCAAATGGCCGGGCAACGCGTCGGGGTT
>JAKSBE010000506.1 GCA_022361275.1 Kiloniellales bacterium | reverse complement strand
GGCGGCCCTCCTGCGAGGTGCCAGTCTGCGGGGCGCCGTCCGAGCCGCCGCCGGGACCCTCTCCCCCGGAGGCGCCGGGGCCGCCCTCGCCGCCGTCGCCGATGCCGAGGCGCCGTGTCGGCGGCACCCGGCCGCGCGTGAGCAGGGCTTGTCCGAACTCCTCCAGCAGGAGCTGCAGGGCCTGCCGGCGGTCGCCCTCCTGGCCGACCTCGTCCTGCGCCATCCACAGCTCGATATGTTCGGCGAAGGCCGGCAGCAGCGAATCGTCCTGTTCCGTGCCGCGCTGGTAGAGCTTGCCGTCCGGGCCGACGAAGTAGAGCTGGCCGAGCACGATGGGCAGGCCCTCGTCGGCCCGCAGCTCGCCGCTCGCCAGGGCACGGTCGTAGTCCGCCTGCACGTGCTCGGGCGCCGGCCGGGCGGTAAGGTGCGCTTCCGGGACCACGCCCTGCGCCAGGGCGCCGCGCGCCGCCGGGTCGTCTTCCAGCGCCTGCAGGAAGGCCTCGTAGATCGGCAGCCGCACCTCGGCGCCTTCGGCCGCCCTGAGCTCGTCCTGCAACCGCAGGACCCAGGCGTCGGTCGTCTCGCCCTCGCGCCGCCGGAAGGGGTCGGCTGCACCCTCCCCGGCCGCGCCGCCGGCGTCGTCGCTGCCGGCCTGGGCCAGTTGCCGGGCCCGGGCGGGATTGGGGGCGGGACCGGGGGCGAGGCGCGGGTCGCGGAGGCCGTAGAGGTTGTCCGGGTCGGCCCGGGTCAGGTCGACGCTGGCCGGGTCGATGCCGGCTTCCTCCAGCTCGGCGATGGTCGCGGCCCGGGCCTCGGCCTCGGCGCGGAGGTCGGCCGGCAGGCCGGTGATCAGCTCGGCCAGGGCCGCTTCGTCGGGTGGGGCGGCCTCGCCCTCCGGCGCCGCCCCGGATTGCGCCGCCCCGGAGCGTGCCGCCAGCAGCAGGGCCGGCCGGGCTTCGGGCTCGGCCTCGCGGTAGGCCTCGACCCAGTCGGCGCGCTCCTGGTTGGTGAAGATCCGGGGCGCGGCGATCCCGGCCTCGCGCTGGAAGGCCTCGGCGAAGAAGCGCCGGGCCTGCGCCTCCTGGGCCGGGGTGCGGACCTGGCCCTGGGCAAGCAACGCCGAGATCTTGGCCTCGACCCGGGCGGCCACCGCCCCCCGCGGGTCCAGCTCGAAGCGCCGGCGCAGGACGGCCTCGCGCGCCTCGGGCCCGGCGCCGGCCTCCGCAAGGACCCGGTCCCAGGCTGCCCGCGGCCGGCCGCTCACCTGCCGGGCCAGGTCGTGCCGCCCGGCCGCGCGCGCGGGGTTGCGCTGCACGGCCTCGACCAGAGCGCTGGCCTCGGACTCGAGCTGTTCGGCGGCCTGCGCGCGCAGGCGCGCCCTGCTCGGCCAGGCCCTGCTCCAGCAGCACGACCTCGTGGCCGCCGAGCTCCGCCTCCAGCCGGGCCAGGTCGTCCTCGCCCAGGCCGGCTTGACGCGCCGCGGCCAGCCGCGCCTTGAGGGCGCCGTCGGCCCGCCCCTTGACCGTCGCCGGAAGCCCGGCGGCCGGCTCGTTAGCTTCAAGCGCTATTTCGCCAAGAGGAGCAAGTCAGGTAGCGAGACAGGCAGATAAAGCTATACGACGGGAACCTCAGAACGCGATATCAGATTCCCCAGGGTGTGTTCGATATTCGAGGAACGATCCGCTCGAACGAAGGCACAGCCCTCAGATTGACTTTTACAAACCGGTATCACTCGTTTCGCTTGCAATGGGCGTATGCGCATCCGGATCAGGCTCAAGCATCTTCAGGAAATCGTCGAAACTAGCGGCTATGCGGTAGAGTCCCGTGCCTTCTTCATATTCGTGATCCCAGAAATAAACCGCGCCCCTATCTTTTCCAGCGATCCCGAGACACAATTGATTGCCAAAGGAAGCCTCTCCGATAGGTATCAGCCATCGAGGGATCTGCTCTCCGACCAAGTCCCTGATCATGCTCTGGAGAGTGGTGTGAAAATCGCCAACTCCGTAGAAAGCCTGGATATCTAAAGCACCATCTCCGGTGTCGTTCCATGGCGTGCGCACATCTGGATAGAAGATGGCGCCATTCCCGAAGAAAATGTCCCCGCCATAGTCAATAAGCATCGTTCGGTAAGTGTCCGGAAACCTTGTCCCCAGCGATTGCTCTACGGCCTCCACTTTCTTCATCGCGTCGGGCGAACGACGTCCTAGAAGCTCCCATCCCAGCTCTTCGAGCTTTTCCTTGAGCATCATTTCCTCCGTTGCCCTTTAGACCCGCTTTTCCGCATATCGGATGCCGACCCCACATGCGGGGTATTGTTGTTCAAGGCGCTCGGCACAAGCAAGACCGTCCTTTCGTCAAGATGGTGCGGCGTCAGCTTGTTCTCTCTGAGATACCTTTCTGCCGCTACCTTGGTTTTCAGGCCAAGCCGCTGGGCAAGGCGCGCATAAATCTTCCTGAAGTCTCTCGACGACCCATCCAAGACTGAGGCGTCGAAGACTAACGGCTCTCCCACGACCCAGGGCGAAAAGTCTGGCCGGCCATCGATGTACCGAATTGGCTTTCCTTTAGTGACTTTCAAGACTTCGGGATGATCTGAAAACCAATCGCCGTTTCCAGGCTCGCCTTCCCAGCGGCCATTCGTCCTTGGGAGGCGCGTCCTCGGGTTCGTCGCATCATCGGGCTCAGGTTCCGGGTCG
>JAKSBE010000363.1 GCA_022361275.1 Kiloniellales bacterium | reverse complement strand
GGCGGCGACGACCCTGACCGGTGTCGATCTGACCCTGGCCGTCGCCGCGATTGCCACGGCGGCCCTGTTCTACTGGGTGTTCAGGGATGCGGCGTTTCGCCGAGACACCGGCAGGATCGTCGCCGGAACCGTCATCGGACTGTGCATTGCCGCCGGCTGGACCGTCACCTCGACGCTGCGCGAAACGCTGTTTACGCCGGTTCAACTGGAATCGGCCTCCTTCGTGGCGCCGCTGGGCGACACCATGATGCAGCTGATCACCGTCACCGGCACTCTGCCGGACTATGGTGTCGGTTTGATCGGCGGCGTGCTTGCCGGTGCTGCCCTGGCGGCATGGCGGGCCGACGAGGTGCGCTGGGAAGCCTGCGACGACGCCCGGGAGCTCGGCCGGCATCTCGGCGGAGCCTTTCTGATGGGCACCGGCGGCATGTTCGCACTCGGCTGCACCATCGGGCAGGGTGTGAGCGCGGTCTCGCTGCTCGCCATCTCAGCCCCCATCACGCTCGTCAGTATCCTCGTCGGCGCCCGGATCGGGCTGGGCGTCATCGTCGAAGGCTCGCCGTTCGGCTTCCTCGGCAGCCGCCAGCAACGCCCGGCCGAGTAGGGCTTCGGCATTCGGTTCACGCCACGGGCGCGAACCGGTAGGCGGTTCCCTTCCGTTCGACCCGGCCGACACCGCCGTGCGGCAGGTGGAAACCGATCATGCGGGTCCGTTCCCGGGCCAGCCGGTCGAGCAGTGCGGAACGCGTCTCGACGCCCTTTTGCGGATCCTGGTCCGATCCGGTCGGCCAGTCCGGCCGGGCGAATGAGACGACGCTGTTGAGGATCGCGTCACCGATAATGGTCACGGCGTCGGCATCGTCATGAACGACGAAGGAGGTATGTCCGGGCGTGTGACCGCTGGTGTCCATGGCTTCGACGTCCGGCAGAACCGCGTCACCGTGATCGAACAGCCGGATGCGGTCTTCCAGTACCGCCATCCGGTTCTGCGCGCCGACGACGAAGCTCTTGCGCACTTCCGGCGTGTTGGCCAGCGTGTCGTCGGCCCGCCAGTAATCCCATTCGGCCCGCGCCATGTGGTAGTCGGCCTCCGCAAAGGCCAGTTCGTCGAAATCGTCGAGCAGCCCCCAGAGATGGTCGGGATGGGCGTGGGTGAACAGCACGTCGGTGACCTCGCCCGGATCGATGCCGGCAGCCTCGAGACTTTCCGCCAGCCGGCCGGCGC
>JAKSBE010000164.1 GCA_022361275.1 Kiloniellales bacterium | reverse complement strand
TGTCGGCCGGCGGCTGAGCGACCGCCGCAAGCTGCTCGGGTTGAGCGAAGGGTATCTCGCCGAGGCACTCGGCCTGACCGTGGCACAAGTTCGGGAGCATGAGTTCGGCCTGCGCCCCATCGCGGCCAGCAGGCTCCAGGAGCTGGCCCGGTTACTCGGCGTGTCCGTCGGGTTCTTCTTCGGCAACCCCTCCGGGATGACCGGTGGCGGGCGGACCGCCGAGGCCGCACCGGATCTTCAGGCCGCGACCATGCCCGATCGCAAAGGCGGGACCTGTCCACGACCGGCCGCAGCCGAGCCTCCCTATGATATCGGCGTCAGTCTCGACAGGGGTTCGAGGCAGATCCCCTCGGCCGAGGAGGTCTTGCGGCTGGTCCGGCAGTTTTCCCGTATCCCCGACCCGGACCTGCGCGCCTTCGCAATCGACCAGATGACGGTGATGGCTGAGCGCTGTCCGGCACCCTTGAAGAAGGACGGGACATGAGGCGCCACTGCTATCACGGTTGAACGAGGCCAACCGGCATAGGACTACCTAGTGCTCATCGGCCTTTGGAGGCTCCGGGTCGGCCTTGGCGCCGACTTACCAATCGCCTTGCCGCAGCGTATGCTCGGCCCGTGCGCAGGAAGGCACGGCTGGCAAGGAAAAGCGCGCTTCCCGAACGACCGGCGCAGGGAGCCCAAGACATGGCCAAGCCCGACCTCAATCCAAAGATCGCCGAACAGCCGCCGCAGTCGGACAGTCTGACGGACTATGACGAGCAGCATCTGGTGACCTATCTCCGGCTCCTCGACGCCGAGCAGGAAGGCGCGAGCCGTGTCGAGATGGCGCGGCTCATTCTGGGCATCATAGGAGCGCCCTGGCGATACCCACCGCGAGGCGCCGCCCGACCCGCATGGCCGATCACCCCGATCAAAGCCTCGACCTCGGCCTCAAATCGCTGTCCGATTCCACTACCTGAGAGAGCCATCAACGCCGCCGACCATCGCTGAGTGAACCACCACTCTAGCAAGGATCGACGCCGTACGTATGTATCTACCTTCCAAAGCCGACTTGTGACTCAGTAGGGATCGCGGGCGGAGCTACAGTGCGGCCAAGCTGCTCCGGGCGCATATACTCACTGTCGATTGCGCTAGGGGACCATCGCATAGGGCAGGAGGTCATCTTTCGTAATGGAGCCGTTACGGCAAAGTCCGTCCACCACGGATGTGCTTGACCAAGCATAGTAGAGCTGTTCGCCCACGATGCCTCCGGCAATTCCGGCGACTAGGCCGACAGCGATCAAGGCTGGCCCGGCAACTCCGAACCCTACAAGCGCAATGCCGATGGCGAGGCCCGACAGCACGGCCCCTCCGGTCGCGCCGGCTGCTTGGCGCCGAGCGATCTCCGGTCTCAGCTCGGGTGCCGCGGTCAGCAGTTCATGAGCCGAGGCGCCGGCGCCGGCAAGAAAGACGACGGGACCGCCGTATCTCAGATAACGCGCAGCACGGAGAACTGCATTGGTTGCCTGAGGGTTCGCTTGTGTCGCTTTGTTGACAAGGTAATTGTTCCGGGCCGGCTGGGCTTGTGGCCTGCGGGCTGCCGCCCGGCGCTCCAGGTTGTTGAAGGTGCGGCCGCCGGGGCCGTATCGTCTCCAGTCGTAGACTTCGCCGCCGATGACGCCACCCGCGTCACCTGGGACACGCCAAAGCCGGGCCAAGCGCGTACGCTGACCGGAGGCCCATCGCCGGAACTTCTCGTGTTCGGCCGGATCGTCCAGCCGGCTGCCCAAGGCCCGCCGCCGGGCCTCGATCTCCTGGCTGAGCCTTTCCAGGTGCGCGTAGTACTGGCGCCGGATCGTCGGCAGCGTCGCGCCGGCGAGCGTCATGCGCAGGCCCGCGCCAGCCGCTCCGGAGCCGACCATTTCGAGGAACCGCATGCCTTCCTCTTCCGTGCGGCCCGGCACCGTCACCTGGTAGCACTGCCGCTGCCGGGGATCGTCGATCATGATGCTGATCTGGGGCATCGAAAAAGGGACGGTCTCCACGGCTCTAACAAACATCGAGGGGCATCTCCGGATAATTTCTCGGCTCGTCTTCGACGGTCCATTCCTTGAGAGCGCCGGTCAGGGAAGCGCACGGCTGACGGCTGAGCTTAGCCTTCAGTGTCGGGAGACACCATTTCCGGCGCCGCCAAGCGCGCGGCGGCACCCAGCAGGACGCCATTATGATCCGTGGCTCTTCGTAGAACCACGGCCGCCACGCGAAGGTGTCTATGACGTTGTCGTAGAAGTTCCTGGTGGTCTCGGGCACGACAAGGAGGCTGTCCGCCAGGACGAAGACCCAGAAGTCCTCGCCGCCACCGCCGAAATCGTCTCCACTCCGCACGCGATAGAGCTTCTGAACGTCGGTGGGGCGGATGCGGGCGACGTTTTCGCCGTCAAGCGTGAAAACCGCCGTATCGCCGTCGAGCGTCACTTCCGCGCCGCGGCGCGCTGTGCCGGTCATGACCGGCTGTCCGCGGGATCGTCGTCGAGCGCGCTTCGGCCTCCGGGCAGGTGGCGGTAGAGGGTGGAGGGCGCCACCTTGAGGCGCCGGGCCACTTCCTCGACGGTGATGGTGGGACCTCGGAGCGTGATTTTCGCGGCGGCCAGGTCCTCGTCGTCGAGCGCCGGCGACCAGCCACTCACTCGGCTGCGCGCTCGGGCCACCTTGAGACCGGCATTCGAGTGATCGCGGGTCCGGCGGTCGCTGGCTGATAGCGCCATGTGGGCATCGTTTTCCATGCTTCGGCCGACCCTGGGCTGTCTATCTCCGAAAAGTCGTCTTGATTCTCATTTTCGGAGAATCAATTTCAAGAGACGGTTTTCGGAGACGAAATCGGCGCCGATGCGGCTGCTGGGGTGGCCGCAGGCTTGCGGGCACGAGGGGCGAAGCCCCTTAGCCGTGGCCGGGGCCAGCCCTGGAATCTATGGTCAACAAAGGGTTTCTGGCCCTGCCCTCGATTTGAGTGTCGGCGATCCTCGTTTTGTAAATCCTTTTATCAAGTTTCCTTGGGAAAGCCGATGAAGACCGAACGCATGACTTTCGTGATGACGCCCGAGGACAAGGCCGAGACCACCAGGCGGGCCGCGGAGTTACATATCCCAGCGTCGGAATTGATCCGCCGGGCGGTGGATCGCTATGAACCTGGCGATGAGG
>JAKSBE010000242.1 GCA_022361275.1 Kiloniellales bacterium | reverse complement strand
TCAGCACGATCACCAGCCAGCCGACCCGCGGGCTGAAGGGGCAGCGCGCGCCCGGCGGCATGCGCCAGGGTCCGCCTCTCGGCGAGAGCAGGACGTGTGCGATCGGCAGCAGGTAGAAGCCGATCAGGAAAATCCAGGCGGCCAGCGGGGTCATGACGGCATACATTTTGTGCGCCGGCGCGGCGTGGTTCCAGCCTTTGTGGCCGTGCCCCGGCGCTTTTGCTTTTTCTTGCGGTTCTCCAGGCCTATGAAGGCGACCAGCGGCGGACCGAGAAGAGGGCAGAGGCATGCTCGAAGGCAGGACGGCTTTGGTGACGGGCGCGACCAGCGGCATCGGCCTGGAGATCGCCCGCGCCTTCGCAGGGCAGGGCTGCAACATCGTCCTCAACGGCTTCGGCGATGCCGCCGAGGTCGAGGCGCTGCGGCAGAGGATCGCCGAGCGGGAGGGGGCATGATCAACGCTCCTTGATATCAGGGGCGCAGCACTTGTCCGGAATCGACCTCCGTGCGTTTCCCGTGGCGAAGGGCGATGCCGCCGTTGACCAGCACATGGGCGATCCCGCTCGCGTAGCGGCGGGGATTGCGGACGTCGCAATGGCTTTCGATGGCCGCGGCGTCGAAGACGGTAATGTCGGCCCGGGCGCTGGTCTCGATGCGGCCGCGGTCACCGATGCCGAGGCGCTCCGCGGGCAGCGCGGTCAGGCGCCGGATGCCTTCCTCCAGAGTCATCACCTGGTCTTCGCGGACGTAGTGCTGAAGAAAGCGCGCCGCCCAGCCGTAACCCGACAGCGAGCCGATGTGGTGCTGCAGGCAGCCGTAGGGCGCCAGGGCCAGGGTGTCGGAGATGACCGCGCAGTCCGGCTGCGACAGCGCGAGCCTGATGTCGGCCTCCGAGAAGGACTGCGAGGTCCACATGAGGTGGCTCATGTTCTCGCCTTCCTCCAGTAGCATATCCAGGGCCGCGTCGTAGGGGTCCCGGCCGCGCTTGGCGCCAATCTCGGCGAAGGTCAGGCCGACCAGGCCGGCGTTGGCCTCGGAGTGCAGCAGGACGATCTTGTCCCATTGCCCGGCCGAGACCAGGCGCCACATCGGCCGAGGGTTGCGCTTGATCCGATCCCGAAGGGCCTCGTCCGCGAGGCGCGCGGTCACCTGGGCGACGCCGCCTTCCTGTGCCCATTGCGGCAGGATGGCCTGGACCCGGGTGTGCGACCAGTCGTGCGGGATCACGTCGAAGGCGACGTCGACGCCATGGCTGCGGGCCTGCGCGCACATCTCGATGGCGTGCGCCATGGCGTAGTCCGGGGCGCCGAACTTCGGCTGGATGTGCGAGATCTGCAGCCGCGCCCCGGCCGCCCGCGCGGTCGCCAGGGCCTCGCCGAAGCCGAGATCGTAGAAGAGGTCGCGGTTGCGCACATGAGTCGCGTAGAGCAGGTCGTGGCGGGCCGCGACCTTGGCCAGCTCGGCGAGTTGGTCGGGTGTCGCCAAGCTGCCCGGCCAGTACTCCAGGCCGGTCGAAAAGCCGAAGGCGCCGCCCTCGAGGCTGGCCTCCAGCAGCGCCGCCATCTCCACCATCTCGTCCTCGTCGGCGGGCCGAAGGGCGTCGCCCAGCACGGCCCGGTGAATGGTGCCGTGGCCGACGAAGGCGGCGACGTTGACTCCGAGCGGGGTCTTGTCCAGGTGGTCGAGGTAGTCGCCGAAGGACAGCCAGTCGAGGTCCACGGCGCCTTCGGTATAGCCCGGGGCCATCAGCGCGATGTCCGCACGGCAGCGCGCCGGCGCGCAGGAGACACCGCATTGGCCGACCACCTCGGTGGTCACGCCCTGATGGACCTGGCTCTCGGCCCGGCCGTTGGCGGCCAGGGTGAAGTCGGAGTGGGTGTGGAGATCGACGAAGCCCGGCGCCACGGCCAGGCCGGTGGCGTCGAGCTCGACCTCCGCCTCGGCCTCGATGCGGCCGATCTCGACGATGCGCCCGTCCTGGACGGCGACGTCGGCCTCGAAGGCGGGGCCGCCGCTACCGTCGATCACGCGGCCGCCGGTGATGATGACATCCAGCATGGTGCCTTGGTCCTTTCGGTACTTGGCTCAATACCTGGCTTCGCCGTAGAACAGGTTCGGCAGCCAGAGCGACACCTCGGGCACGAAGATCAGGATCACCAAGCCCAGCGAATAAGCCAGGATGAAGGGCAGAACGGCGATCGAGATCTGCTCGATCGTGATCCCCGAGATCCGCGAGGCCACGTTCAGGTTGCCGCCCAGCGGCGGGGTCAGAAAGCCGATCTCGCAGGTGATCACGGTGAAGACGCCGAAGAGCACCGGGTCGACGCCGAGGTGCGTGACCAGCGGCAGGAACACCGCCGTGAACAGGATGATCTGCGCCAGGGACTCCATGAACGTGCCGACGATGATGTAGAAGATGCCGATCAGGATCATCACCAGGAAGACGTTGTCGGTCCAGGCGGTGATCGCCGATTCGACCGCGGCCGGCACGTCGTAGAAGGCCGAGAGCTGACCGAAGGCCAGGGTCGGCGTCAGCAGGATCAGCAGCCCGGTCATCAGGGCGGTGAAGCGCAGGCATTCGACGATCTTGAGGAACGTCAGCTCACCGTAGACGAAGGTGCCGACGAAGAGGGCGTAGAACACGGCGACCGAGGCCGCCTCGGTCGGCGTGAAGGCGCCGCCGTAGATACCGCCCAGGATCAGGACCGGCGCGCCGATCGCCCACTTGCCCTCCCAGCCGGCACGCAGGAAGGGCCCCCAGGTGAAGCGATCGCCGTCGCCGCCATAGCCGCGGCGCCGGGCGATGATGTAGGTGGTGATCATCAGGAAGCCGGTGATGATGATCCCGGGGATGACCCCGGCCAGGAAAAGCCGCGGGATCGAGGTCTCGGACACGAGGCCGTAGATGATCATCAGGTTGGAAGGCGGGATCAGACTGCCGAGCGCGCCGGCCGAGGCGGCGATGGCGGCGGCGAAGGGCACGTCGTAGCCCTGGCGCTTCATGGCCGGGATCGTCACCGAGCCGATGGCGGCCGTGGTCGCAGGCCCCGACCCCGACAGAGCGGCGAAGAGCATGCAGGCGAAGCAGGTGACCAGCCCCAGCGAGCCCCGGTAGGCGCCGACCAGGCTGGTGGCGATGGAGATCAGCCGGTTGGCCATGCCGCCGACCTCCATCAGCCGCCCGGCGAGCACGAAGAGCGGGATCGTCAGCAGAGGAAAGGGCGTCAGGCTGGTGTAGCCGGTCTGCGCCATCAGGGTGTAGGGGATGTCGATCAGGAACAGCGCCAGCGCCGTGGTCAGCCCGACCGCGGCGAAGAGCGGCATGCCCAGCACGGTGAGCAGGATGAAGACAATGCCGAGCAGGACCAGTTCGTTCATCGCGGCACACCTGTCTCGGGGTCGATGTCGTGCTCCGGGCGCATGCCGGGCAGCCCGCGGCGGCCGCCGCGGGTCCAGCGGACATAGATCTGGACCAGTCTCAGCAGCATCAGCGTGTAGCCGATCACCAGGATCGACTGCGGATACAACTCGTCGATCCCGAGCCGCGGGGTGCGCGAGGTGAACTGCCAGAGCACGGCGAGATAGTCGAAACTGACCACCAGCATGAACACCGAGAAAGCGGCCCAGAGGGCGTCGGCGAACAGGATGACGGCCGTCGCCAGGCGCCGCGGCAGCAGCAGAACACCGGCCATGATCCGGATATGGAAGCGCTCCCGCACGCAGAGGGCGGCGCCCATGTAGACCGCCCAGACCATGCCCATGGCGGCGACTTCCTCGCTCCACTGAAGGGCGGTGTTGAAGCCGTAGCGCAGGATCACCTGAAGAAAGACGCAGGACGCGACGACGGTCAGGCAGATGCAGCAGACCGCTTCCTCGAGGTGGCGTTCCAGCCAGCGCAGGATCGTCATGGAGTGAGGTTCCGGCCGACGCGGAGGAGGCGTCGCCGCCTCCGCTGGTTCTCGGCTATTCGGCGACCTCCTGGATGGCGTTGACCAGCTCCGTGAAGGCCTCGCCCCGCCTGGCCGCGAAGTCCTGCTGGACCTGCTGCGCGGCGGCGATGAAGGGACCGCGCTCCGGACGGGTCATGGCCATGCCGCCTTCGGTCGAGAGCCAGCTTCGTATGCTCTCGATCTCCTCGAGCTTCAGCGCGGTGTGATAGGCGCCGGCGTCGGCGGCGGCGCGGAGCACCGCGTCCCGCTGGGCATCGTCCAGCTTGCCCATGAAGCGATCGGAGGCGAAGACCGGGGCGAAGCCGGCGAAGTGGTCGAGGACCACGAGGTTCTCGGCGAACTCGAAGAACTTCATCTCCCGGATCACCGAGGTGCCGTTGTCGCCACCGTCGATCGTGCCGGTCTGCAGGGCGGTCGGCGTCTCCGACCAGGCGAGCGGCACCGGCTCGGCGCCGAAGGCCTCGAAGGTCGCCAGCATCACCTCGTTTTTCGGGACGCGGATCTTCAGGCCCGCCATGTCCTCGATGGTGTTGATCGGGCGCTTGGAGTTGAAGAAGTCACGATAGCTGGGGCCGCCGAAGGTCAGGAGATGCACGCCGGTATCGGCCTTGATCTGCTCGCGGATCCTGTCGCCGACCGGGCCGTTGGCGACCTTCACCAGGTGATCGGAGTTCTGGAATATGTAGGGCAGGACGAAGACGTCCATCATCGGCCAGTGCGGTGAGACGTTGTTCTGACTGATGAAGTAGGCGTCGACCGTGCCGAGCTGCAGCGCCTTGAAGGCATCGTCCTCGGTCGCGATCTGAGCGCAGCAGCGCAGCTTCACGTCGACCGAGCCTTCGCTGTACTTCTCGGCCAGCTCTTCGAACTTGACTGCCAAGTCCCCGTAGGTCGACTCCAAAGGTGTCGCCCATCCGAGGTTCATCGTCACCTCGGCGGCCTGGGTGCCCCCGGCCAATGTAAGCAGCAGACCTGCGCCCGTCAGCATACCTGCGAAGCGGCTGCGCATGAGATCTTCCCTCCCTGTCTGTTCTTTGATTTGATCGCGCCAGGATAGCCCTAACAGGGAAGTGTGAATATTTCAAACTTTGGCCGGATTGATGCCTGACGAGTATCAGGGGGGCGATCCGGGGCACCTGCGCGGCCGGCGCCTGCCTCAGGATCGCGAGGGGCTTGGAGCTCCCTGAGCGTCCGCGGCCCAGCTCCTCACAATGGCGACGAAGCGCCCGAGGCGCTTGTCCGACACTTCGACTGCCGGCAGGTGCACGAAGCCGGTGCCGGTCCCGGGAAACTCTGTCGCCGCGAGGTGCGCCGCGGTGAAGAAGACGTGGTTGCAGACGTAGCCGCCGGCGTCGCGCGAGAACTCCACCTCTTCTCCGAGGGCCCGCGCGGTCTCGGCCATGCGGCCGAGCGGCAGTGTGTTCCAGTAGCCGACCGGGGCCTGTGCGACGATGCGCTGCCGCTGACGAACCTCGCCGTCGTTGTCGGGGGCCAAGGCGTCGTTGAGGTTCAGCGCGACCTGCTCGAAGCGGATCCGCGCCGCGCCGTCGGCGAGGCCGAGCATCAGCACCCGGCGCGGCCGGTGGCTGCGGAGCAGATCGCCGATGCCGGCTTCGGCCCGCCTGTAGGAGGTCGGCAGGACGGCCGTGGCGAGGCCGGGGTCCTCAGATGCGGCGAGCGCGGTCACGACGAGCTCCGAAGCGTTGCTGCCGGCGCCGCCGAAGGGCTCGAAGCCCGTCACCACCGTCGCCATGCCTGACCTCATGCCTGGCCTCCGGGGCACGGGGCCCTCTCCGTCGTCCCGCTTGTCAAAGTGCTGTCGCACCCTGCAGCCTATAGTCTAGGTCTGGAACTGCGCCAAGGGTCGAAAAGGAAAGAGGGGCAGCATGAGCAAAGAGACGGGCGAGCCGCGGGAGCAATCTTGGGTCGAGGCGGAGCTGGAGGACAGCTTCGACGAAGAGCTCGAGATGGAAATCGATGACGAGCGCATCGCCAAAGAGCTGCGCATGATCACCGATCTCAGGCACGAGTCGGCCCTGGAGCGGCGCTTCTACTTCCATGAGCTCTTCCGCTTGCAGGCGGAGCTGGTGAAGCTCCAGGACTGGGTCGTGCAGACCAGCTACAAGCTGGTGGTCATCTTCGAAGGGCGGGATGCGGCCGGCAAGGGCGGTGTGATCAAGCGCATCACCCAGCGCCTCAACCCGCGGGTCTGCCGGGTCGTGGCCCTGCCGGCGCCGACCGAGCGGGAGAAATCCCAATGGTATTTCCAGCGCTACGTGCCGCACCTGCCGGCCGGTGGCGAGATCGTGCTCTTCGACCGCTCCTGGTACAACCGCGCCGGCGTCGAGCGGGTCATGGGCTTCGCGACCCCGGACCAGGTCGAGCAGTTCTTCAACGACGTCCCGGAGTTCGAGCGGATGCTGGTACGCTCGGGCATCAAGCTCATCAAGTACTGGTTCTCCATCACCGACCAGGAGCAGCAGCTGCGCTTCCTGATGCGCATCCACGATCCGATGAAGCAGTGGAAGCTGAGCCCGATGGATCTGCAGTCGCGGGTCCGCTGGGAGGACTACACCAAGGTCAAGGAGGAGATGTTCGAGCGCACGAACATCCCGGAAGCCCCCTGGTTCATCGTCGAGGGCAACGACAAGAAGCGGGCCCGGCTCAACTGCATCAGCCATCTCCTGCGCCAGATGCCCTACGGAGAGGTGCCACAGGAGTCGATCACGCTTCCCGAGCGCGACCACAATCCCGACTACGAGCGCAAGGTCCTGCCCGACGAGCTCTACGTGCCCGAGGTCTATTAGGCCTGGATCGCGCCTAGTGTCCCGATTCTGAAATTCGCGAGAGCGAATTGCAGAATCAAACCCCGCTCAACTGGAATCAATTGAGCGGGGATAGTCTGCTCTGGTACCAGATCTCCATCCTGAGGCCTCTCGCATCGCATAGCGGCGCCTCGGGCAGGCGGACGGCTTCCTCCCGTAGCATCCGGCGCGCGGCGAGGGCACAGGCGGCGGCGTCGATGACGTCGTCGGGCTGGACCTGCGCGCGCGGGAAGAGGTCGAGCAACCGGTCCACGCCTTTCAGCCCGGCACCTTCGAGGAGCTTCAGTCGGGCGTTGCGGCCTTCCAGGCGGCGTTTGCCGGGCAGCAGGTCCCAACCGTTCAGGTGGTGGAAGATCAGTTCCGGATGGACCTCGCGGACGCAGTCCTGGTCCGCGGGGCCAAGGGCTGCGTCGACTTCGCGGATCTTGGGCAGGATGCCCCAGCACTGCTTGCTGAGGCCGCAGCGCTCGAGGCGCCGGCCCTCGTCCTGGGCCTCAGCCCAGGTGCCGCAGTCCAGCATGTAGCGGCGGGGGGCCGGGAAGACGCTGGATTTCCGGCCACGCGGCAGGAGCCGCCGGGCCGCGACGTCGCAACCCCGCGCACCCCTATCGGTCAATCCGATAGGTATGTCGACCGCC
>JAKSBE010000490.1 GCA_022361275.1 Kiloniellales bacterium | reverse complement strand
TCATGACCGACCATATCGCGGAAGAGAAGCGGGGAGTGCTGCGCCGGCTCCTCATGGCCGTTACGAAGCGGCAGGATCTCGCGGTCGTGTTTCTGCTGATCACCGCCATCGTCATGATGGTGCTGCCATTGCCGACCTGGCTGGTGGACTTCCTGCTCGCGTCGAACATGGGCCTGACCGTGCTGCTGCTGATGGTGGCGGTCTACATGCGTCATCCGACGGACTTCTCCACCTTGCCGGCGGTGATCCTCATGTCCACGGTGTTCCGCTTGGCGCTCTCGATCACGACGACCCGGCTGATCCTGATCCAGGCGGACGCCGGCTCGATCGTGGAGACCTTCGGCAACTTCGTCGTCGGCGGAAATCTCATCGTCGGATTGGTGATCTTCCTGATCATCACCGTCGTGCAGTTCGTGGTCATCACCAAGGGCGCCGAGCGCATCGCCGAAGTCAGCGCGCGTTTCACCCTCGATGCCCTGCCCGGCAAGCAGATGAGCATCGACAGCGACCTGCGGAGCGGCGACATCGATCAGGCAGAAGCGCGCCGGCGCCGGCAGAACCTAGAAAAGGAGAGCCAGATCTACGGGGCGATGGACGGCACCATGAAGTTCGTCAAGGGGGACGCGATCGCCGGGCTGGTGATCATCGCGGTCAACCTGCTGGGCGGCGTCGCCGTCGGCACGATGCAGCATGGCATGCCGTTGGGCGAGGCGCTGCAGGTCTATTCGCTCCTGACCGTCGGCGACGGCTTGGTCGGCCAGATTCCGGCGCTCTTCATCTCCATCACGTCGGGGGCCTTCGTCACTCGTGTGACTTCAGAGGAAAGCGAGAACCTCGGCAGCGACATCATAGGCCAGCTGGTATCGGACCCTCGGTCGCTGGGCTTGGCTGCGGTGATCCTGCTGCTGATGGCGGCGGTGCCGGGATTCCCCTCGGCGATCTTCCTGTTCCTCGCCGGCTTTTTCGGGATCCTCAGCTTTACCCTTTCTCTGCGGAAGAAACGGGAGCGGGCGGAGGTCCAGATAGAGGAACCGGAATTCCACACGATGGAGAGGGAACGCCGGCGGGGCCCGAGCAGCGTCGTCGTCGCGCGTGTCGCTCCGGATCTCTACGAGGACCTCGACGTCGAGAAGTTCCAGCCGGAGATCCGCAAGCTGCGGGAAGACCTCTATCTTGAGCTGGGCGTCCAGTTTCCGGGGCTTTGGCTGGAGCCGGAGCCGGAGCTGGAAGACGGCCATTTCCGCATCGACATCGAAGGTGTGCCGACCTCGACCGGCGAGTTGCGCCCCGGCAGCCTGCTCCTGTCGGATGATCCCGAGGCTCTGGAACTGGCGGATGTCCCTTACGAAAAGGGGAAGCCGCTGCTCGGACGCGATGAGACCTACTGGATCGAAGGTGTCCATGCCCGCAGGCTCAAGGAGGCGGGGATCGGTAGCCTCAACAGCAATGCGATCCTTGCGTGCTGCGTCGGCGAGACCCTCACCAAGCAAGCCGCCGGCTTCATGGGAATCCAGGAGACTCAATCCTTGCTCGAGCAGGCGGCAGAGACTCACGGCGATCTGGTCAAGGAGGCGCAGCGGCAGGTTCCTCTGCAGAAGATCGCAGATGTGCTGCGTCGCCTGCTCGACGAGGAGGTTGCGATACGTAACATGCGCATGGTCCTCGAGGCCCTGGTCGAATGGGGAGGCAAGGAGCAGGATCCGGTGCTTCTCACTGAGTACGTGCGCTCGAGCCTCAAGCGGCAGATCTGCTTTCGCTACGCTGACACGAACAAGATGCTGGCGGGCGTGATTTTCGAGAAGGACGCCGAGGAGATCGTGCGCAATGCCGTTCGGCAGACCTCTGTCGGGAGCTATCTGGCGTTGGAGGATCAAGACAACGAACGCCTGATCTCGGCCGTCCGCCGCGTGATCGAGGACAAGGCGAGCGATAGCCTTTCTCCGATCATCCTGACGGCCCTCGACGTTCGCCGTCATGTGCGCAGCCTTCTGCAAAAGAACGACATCGATCTGCCGGTCCTATCCTACCAGGATCTCGCGCCCGACTTCACGGTGCAGCCGATCGGCACCATCAGGTTCGCGCCCAGGGAGCCGGTCGAGAGAGGCAGCCCGGAGGCCGCTGAGGTTGCCGCTTAGGCCGGCGACCGTGCCGGGCCTCGAGGGCGGCCTCTGCGGAAGGCCCGCCGCCGGATCCGAGCGGAGGATGGGAGCGAGCGATGGATATAGGGCCCGACAAGGCTGGACCGTTCTTCAATTCCGCTCTTTCGTCGAAGACCTTCGGCGGCCTGGCCTCTCGAGAGGAGGCCGCTACGACAAGGTCGATGCCGGCTATGCTGACGGTGCTGGTCGAGGGGATCGATGGGGAGGCTGGGGAGGAAGGGCCGAGGCGAAGCTCCGCCACCGGTCGCCGTCGAGGCGGCGTTACGCGAAGCGTCGCCTCCCTGTTCTCGAAGCTCCTGGATGGCGACACACCAGATCAGTCCCGGGCCGAGGAAAGGAAGCGTCCCGACGGCAGGGCCGAAGACGGAAAGGGCGGAAAGGAACGCGGCCCGGTGGGCCCCGGCGGTGCGCCACCCCCTCGCAGGGCCGGGGCGCCATCGACCTCCGCTCCTTCGCCGAGGCCCTTGGATGGCTGGACGTCCCGGGATTCGGACCCAGCGGCAAGACAGCGCCCGGAGGTGCCGGCCGTGCCAGCCGAAGGGATCGATGGAGAGCTTGGTGAGGGAGGTCCGAGGCGAAGCTCCGCCACCGATCGCCGGGGCAGCGGCGGTTCACCGCGCGCCGGCGGCGGCCATGGCTCGAGACTGGTCGGGCGTGACCTGGCCGGCCCGCAGGGGCAGCCCCGGGCCGAGGAAAGGAAGTACCCCGACGGCAGGGCCGACAATGGGGAAGGCGGTGCGGAAAGGCGCCTGGCAGGCGGCGGCGAAACGTCGCCACGTCGAAGGATCAGGCCCGCCGAAGTCGGTCAGCCGGCCGACGTCGCCGGCGTCTCGGAGCCCGCTGCGAGGGAGGCGGCCGCGCCGGAGACTGAGCCCGTGGCGCACCCCGTGCTGCCCGTGCCGACGACCCGATCGAAGATACCGCCGGATCTTCGGGAGCCGATCAAAGGGCAGGTCCAATCGCCGGCGAACGCAGGGGGGCGAGACCAAGGCCCTGCGGCTTCCCTCGGTCGAGAGGGCTGGGGCCGACGGCGGCTCGAGCTGGCGCAGATGGAGGTCTGGATGGGCGGAACCCGGCTCGCCCAGGGGGAGGATCGAGGTGGTCCGGGCCGGCCGTTCCTTCGGCCCGGACTGGGCAAGGGCCTCACCATACTTGCCGGTCAAGTGCAACCGGCGATCTTGGCTCTTCTGCACCACTTGACCGCCGGACCGCCGCCTCGGACGGGAGCGGGTCATCCGGCCTTCGAGCGACGGAGCCCTGGTGTCGCATCGAAGCGCAAGGCGCGTCCTTCCAAGGATCTGCCTGCGCTGTTCAAGAAGGCTCTGGCGTTTCAATGGAACAGCGAAGCCTCTTCGCGGGAGGACCTCGCCGAGGCCTCGCCGGATCGGAATCGCGACGATCAACCGGTTCTCGACCTGACGGGTGGCGAGAGCGACCTCTTCGGGCGTGCCAGCGGCGGCGTCGGAGATCTCGACCCTTTGGGCCCCTCCGAAGCGGCGCCGGGCGTTCTCAAAGCCGGACCGAATCAGCCGATCGAACGGGACACCCTCGGGGCGTCCGGGGATGGACCCGGCGATCCGGGGCCAGCGGTTGGCGTGCCGCACCCCCGATCCTCGACCGCTGATCCGGTGAGGCCAACGTCCGGCGATGACGGCATGGCGGCCTCGCGTCGTATGCGGCGAGAATAGGTTTGGTTCCGGCGTCGGGCGATGCGAATCGGAAAACAGGAGGCTGTCATGTTGAGTTTTGTCCGATGCTCTCAGATGCCGCAGGGGAGGGGTCTCTCGCGATCCAGGACGGTCCGGACGGCACGGCTTGATCGGGCCGGGCTTCTGCGGATTGCGTCCCTGATCCTGGCCGGCAGCATCGTCGCCTGCAGCGGCAGCGGCCGCGACGAGGCACCGATGCCCGAGCGCCCTGCCGAGCTTGACCGCCGAAGCGCGGTGGACGAGCTCGTCAGCCTGGGGGATCGTGTGAGAGACGCTGGAGACCTGCAGACGGCCCTTGCGCTCTACCTTCAGGCGAGCGCCAGGTCCGACAGGCAGCCGCGACTGTGGTTGCGTCTTGGTGCGACCCTGTCGGCTTTGGGTCATTGCAAGGACGCGGTCCGCAGCTACGATTCCGTGCTCGCATTGATGCCGGACAACGTCGAGGCTCTGGTCGGGCTCGGCCGGTGCTGGATACGCCTCGGGGAGCCGGAAGCTGGCAAGGCCGTCCTGCTCAGGGCTGTCGCCGAAGATCGCAAGCGG
>JAKSBE010000048.1 GCA_022361275.1 Kiloniellales bacterium | reverse complement strand
CGGCCAAGAGAAAATGCGCAACGGCGCGGATCTGGACCTATGTTCGCGACGAGCGTCCTTGGTGTGCCGGCGGGACCGGTCCCGAGACCGGAACGGCGGGCGGCGGCGATCCGCCGGCGGCCTGGTATCGCTTCTCCGTGACGTGTGGAGTGGCACTACATCCAACCAGGCAAGCCGACCCAGAACGCCTTCGCCGAGAGCTTCATTGGCTGCGAAGCAGCGCGCGAAGCGCTTCAGGGACGAGTGCCTGAACGAGACGCTGTTCGCCTCGCTGCCCGAGGCGCGCCGGATCATCGAGGCTTGGCGTGTCGACTACAACCGGCACAGGCCACACTCGAGCCTGGAACAGCTCACACCGAACGACTTTGCCAAGCTCAACGGCCCGTGCAAGCGACAGGGCGGGCCGCTTGAGCTCTCCGGGGGCTCCGCGGCCCGCCCTGTCGCGGCAAGCAACGAGATGGCCCAAACCAAGAACGGACTCTCATAGAAAACGAGGGCTACTCCGGGGCAAGGTCACGGACAAAATACGCACTGGCTTTGCGCAGTATCTCGTTGGCCTGACGCAGCTCCCGGTTCTCGCGCTCCAGCGCCTTCAGCCGCGCAAGTTGGTCGCTGGTCGGCCCGGGACGCCGCCCGGCATCCTGCTCCTCACGTCGAACCCACCGGCGCAGCGTCTCGGCCGTGCAACCGATCTTGGAGGCAATCGACCGGTTCGCCGACCATTGCGACGGATAGTCCGCCTCGTGCTCGAAAACCAGGCGAACCGCGCGCGCCTGAACTGCCCGGGAATAACGTGATGAGGTCGTCGTCATGGCTCCACCTTCTCAAGGCTCGGAGCCTCCCGAAAAATCGGAGCGGTTCACTACCGCAACCAATTCCAGCTAAGATGATCCAATCATATCAAAAGCTGACCACCTTGGGTCAATGGTCCGCCTTAGACCCTCGATCTGGCCGCAGGCGCCGATGCGCACATGGCGCCGGCATATTGCCCCGGCGTCACGCCGTAAACCTGCTTGAAGTGTCGACTCAACGCGCTCTGGTCGTAGAAGCCGACATCGGCGGCGGCTTCGGCCGGCGCGGTGCCCTGCTGTAGCAGCTCACGCGCCCTGCGCACGCGCACCTGGGTCAGGTAGGCATGTGGCGACAGGCCGATTTCCTTGTTGAAGCTCCGGATAAGATGGAAGGTACTCATTTCCGTCAGCCGTGCCAGATCCTTCAGCGCAATGTTCCGATGGTGGTTGTCCGACAGGTACTCCCGAACCCTTGAGACAGCCGATTTCTCATTCCCGAGACTTGGCAGGTCCGGCGTCGGGCAGCCATGAGTCACAAACAGGCTGGCCAGCGCTGAAAGCAACTCCGTTTGCTTCTGCAGGATCGACCCCTTGCGCTCTGCTGTCTTGTGAAGCGCGACAAAGCGTCGGCAAAGCCGTCGGTCCTCGAGTTTGTTGATCAGAAAGTGCGGCAGCGCCTCCGGTGTGACGCCCAAGTCCTCGGAGAACCGCACCAGGACGGCATCGCCGAGATAAAAGGCCCGATACCGCCAGCGCTCGCTCCAGCCCATGCGGCCGGAATGCGGCTCGCCCGGATTGAAGACCAGGACGGTTTCGGGCTCGGCGTACGCACGAATGCCGCGGCTTCGGAATTCCGAGCCGCCGCCTTCCGTCACCGCGATCACCAGTTCGTCATGCACATGCGGCGCGAACGCGTGCGTCGTGAAGTCGGCGCGCATCATCAAAAGACCCCTGATATCGGGGTCCGCCCACATATGACTCCGGTTGTTCGGGTCGCTTCGCGCCAAGGGCCTTAACCTCAACCGTTGCGTCTCATGCGGCGAGCCGCCGTTCGGCGATTATACGCGAGGCGGCCTCGGTGGACACATTCTGCCGATCCGATCATAGACGCTCCCGGTCGCTGTCATGGAGTCCGCCACATTCCGTCTTCTTCCATGCGCGTTGCCGCGTTCGTCCGGTCACTGCGACAGGAAGCCGCCGTCGACGCTCAGGTTGTGCCCCACGACGAAGGACGAGGCGTCGGATGCGAGCCACAGCACCGCCGCTGCGACCTCTTCAGGGTCGCCCATCCGCTTCAGCGGCAATCCCGCTGCGACGGCCTTCATGTCGGCAATCTTGGACGCCAGCATCATCGGCGTGGTCACCCGGCCGGGCGACACCGCATTGATACGGATGCCCCGGTCCGCATATTCCATGGCCGCCGACCTCGTCATCGAGATCACCGCCGCCTTTGAGGCGCTGTAGAGCGCCAGTCCGGGATTGGGATTACGGACACCGCTGACCGAGGCGTTGTTGACGATCACGCCGCCGGCCGGGAGCATCGCCCGTATTTCCGCCTGCATCGACAGGAAAACCGCGCGCAGGTTGGTGTCGAACACCGTGTCGTAGGCTTCCGCCGGCTGCTCCGCCAAGAGTGCCCGCGGCTCTTGGTAGCCCGCATTGTTGAAAGCGACGTCCAGGCGGCCGAACCGCTCCAGGACGGCTGGCACGATGCTCTCGATCTTAAGCGCTTCGCACAGGTTGGCTGGTACGAAAAGGGCTTCGGCGCCGGTGGCTTCGATCTTCGCGACAACCGCGGCGCCGCGTTCCAGGCTGCGGCCGGCGATCGCGACGCACGCACCCCGGCGCGCGAAGGCCAAGGCCGTCGCTTGGCCGATGCCGGAGGTGCCGCCCGTGATCAGGGCGACCTTGCCGCCGAAGGCCGCAGTGAGGCCGTTCGCAGCGGAGGCTGTCGCGAGGGCCTCAGCCGTCATCGCGGGTCATCTTCGTCGACGAGCTCGATGCGAACCCGCCGGTTGTGACACACCTTGTTGTCGACCTTCCGGATCCGCAGCGGACGCGATGGCATCGTTGATCCCGGGCTCCAGGGCGCGGAGGCGCTGATTGTCGGCATCCGGCAGGCCGAAATCGATCCGCGCCGTGCCGTCGGCCGCCATCTGCACGCCGGTGACGAGTGCGCCGTCGAACGCCTGGAACACCAGCGCGTTGACGATATGCAGATAGCTGCTGCATCAGGAAGCGGAAGTCGCGATCGACCTCGCAGCTTACGGCACCAGAGACCTCGATCGGTTCCGCCAGCAGGTGCCAGACCCGGCCGGCCCGCTCCTCGAGGCCCGCGACGTCGACCTTGCCGCCCTGCCATTCCAGTGTCCCCCGATCCGGTAGCTGTCCGCCGCGGCCGGGATAGAAGGCGCTTCGGCTCAACCGGACCGCACCCGGACGGCTGTCCAGGACGTCGGCTTCGAACGAAAGCAGCTCGGGCTCGTCGTGGCAGAGATATCGCGCCATGATCCCGTCCTCCGATTGCCTCAGTCGAGCCGTGCCTTCCCAGATCCCGTTCAGCGGCGCTTCGCGGTAGAGCCGGGGCATCGGCTGTTCCTCGATGAAGCCGTTGCCGCTCGGGGTCGGCCGCGGCGGCGCCCAGACGCGAGGCCGGCTCCAACACCCAGCCGGCGCCTTCGCGAGACGCCGCCCCTTTCAGCATGGCGTCCTTGTCGAAGGTGTTGATGCCCGCGAATGCACCAGGCTGGTTCGTCACCTGATGGATGGTCTCGGGATAGATCTCGAAGCCGTGCGTCATGGGGCCCCTTATCGCGTACCGCCAGCAGACAGGATCGGCACCCCCCTGTATTGGCGAAAATTGACATCCTCGACCCGCTTCGGGACCGAGGTGCGGATTTGTTTGGCTCGTCATGCCGCCGCTTGGAAAAGGCCCTGCTGCTGACGACGGTTGCGAGCCCCCGCAACCATCGTCGGCAGCACCCCAGACGTGCTCGAAGAAGCGGCCCCATCCGAGCCGCTTTTTTCGTTGTGCCGCCCACGGCGGGCGTCTATCGCTGCGCCCGCCGACAACAGCACCCGCTCGTCTTCCGGATGAGCAGGTGTCTTCTTGCCCGCCGTCAACGTCGGAATGCCGGCAAGGTCGCCCTCCTGCCGGAGGTCTACATTGACCGTATCGGATGGGTCGACTATCTCAAGAACCGCTTTTCCGTTTTCTTGACGGCATCCATGTCTTGCAGGCGGAAAATTTCGGAAACCGGGACGATGTCCTTGTCGACCTCGTGGATGCCACCGTCTGCGATGATGCGGGCGAAAGCTTGCTGCATCGCGGTGACGGCCGGCCGGATCGCGTGGTTGCCCCAGATCACCATGCCGACCTTGCCGGTCGCGCGTATCCGCGCCAGCGTCATCTCCGGATACGCCGTCGGAACAAGGACCAGCGGCGCCGCGCCGTCCCACGCATCGATGAAGGCTTCGATCTCGTCCGGCGTCGATTGTTTCGAATGCACGAGCACCATGTCGGCGCCCGCCTCGACATAGGCGCGCGCGCGCCGGTGCGCCTCTTCTTGGCCGAGACCGGCGATCAGGGCCTCGGTGCGCGCGATTACGAGAAACCCGGGCGCGCTGCGCGTGGCGCACGCTGCCTCGATTTTGCCCTGGAACTCCTCGATCCGCAGCAGTTCCTGGCGCCCATCGGCGGCGAGGCTGGTCACCTTGGGAAACGTCTTGTCCTCGATCACGATGGCGGTGGCGCCGGCCCGCTCGTATTCCTGGATGGCGAACACGACGTTCACCGCATTGCCGAACCCGGTATCGATGTCGGCGACGATGGGCAGCTTACAGCGCGCTTGGATCTGACCCAACATCTCAAGATGCTGGCTCATGGTGATGAGACTGACGTCCGGCAGGCCGAGCAGAGCGGAAAGCTCGAAGCCGGAGGCCCAGAGCCCGTCGAATCCGGCTTCCTCCGCCAGTCTTGCTGACAGCGGGCTGTGCGTCGCCATTATTTGGACGAGACCGCGCTGATCGATGAGCGCGCGAAGATCCGTCATCACGCCACCTCCTGCCCGAGTGCTTCGCAAGCCGCGGTTATCCTGCCGCAGGCGCGCTCGAGGTCGTCCAGCGACGACGCGTAAGAGACCCGAAAGAAGCCGTCTGCCAGGAAACTCTGACCCGGCACCACGGCGACGTTGAATTTCTCCAGCAAGTACAGGGCGAAGTCCGAATCGGACCGAAGCGTCCGGCCGTCATACACTCGTGCGCCCATCAACGCCTGGCACGACACGAAGACATAGAAGGCACCGTCCGGAACCCGGCAGCTTAGCCCCGGCACGCGGTTCAGGCGGGCGCACACCAGATCGCGGCGGTCGCGGAACGCAGCGACGAATTTCGCCAGGTAGGACTGGTCGCCCGCGAGCGCTTCGATGGCGGCGTATTGCGAGATCGAGCTCGTATGCGAAGAGGTTTGGCCTTGGACGGTGGTTATCGCCTTGATGAGATCTTGCGGACCCGCGCCGTACCCGACCCGCCATCCGGTCATGGCGCTCGCCTTGGAAACGCCGTTGACCAAGAGCACACGGTCGCGAAGGGTGGGCAAGGCGGCGAGCGACGCGAAACGCGCCGGCGCGTAGACCAGCTTTTCGTAGATGTCGTCCGTCAGCACCCAGACGTGGTCCTGCCGCATCAGCACGTCGCCGAGCGCGGAAAGTTCCTTCTCGCTGTAGACGGCGCCGGTCGGATTCGTCGGCGAGTTGAGGATCAGCCACCGGGTGCGTGGCGTGATTGCAGCGTCGAGTTGCGCCGGCGATAGTTTGAAGCGCGCGTCCGCTTGACAGTCGACAAGAACGGGCGTGCCGCCCGCCAGCCGCGCCATTTCCGGATAGGACACCCAGCAAGGCGTCGGAATGACGACTTCGTCGCCGGGGTCGAGCGTGGCGAGCAAAGTGTTGAAGATGACCTGCTTGGCACCGCAGCCGACGACGATGGCGTCCGGGTCGTATACGAGGCCGTTATCGCGCTCAAGTTTGGCGGCGATGGCTTCGCGCAGCGCAGGCACGCCGGCAACCGCCGTGTAACGGGTATGACCGTCTCGAATGGCCGCTATTGCAGCTTCCCGCACGTTTGCTGGGGTATCAAAGTCCGGTTCGCCCTGGCTCAGGGTTATTACGTCGTGTCCCGCCATGCGTAACGCCTGCGCTTTTGCGGTCATGGCCTTGGTGGCGGAGGGGGTGACGGCCCTCATTCTCGATGCCAGGCGGAGTGGCATGACTCACCTCAATGATGTTGCCAGAAAACGCCTGCGACTAAGCCGTCCCGTTGTTATCGTCGCAAGCGTCCGTATCCGCTTTCCGACCCATATCCATCGGATTTTGTAATGTCTGGTGACGCCTTACGCTTCCATCTTGGAAAGCGAATTTCGACACAACCGCACGAGCCAACGACAGAAGGATCGCGCGAGGTCTGGGTTGCCGCTGCGGTCGACGGCATAGGCCCGATACTTCATGCCGCTTAGCACCCGTGAATCCGGGAGAATATCGAGAAGCCCCTGGCGAACGAGATTGCTGATGAAGATTTCCGGAGCAATCAAAAGGCCTTGGCCTGTCGTGACCGCCGGCAGCGCAAGATAGTGGTGATCGTAGCGCGGGCCGAGCTTCACATCCTTCGCGGCAATGTCCATCGCTGTCATCCAGCGCCGCATTATGTCTGGGCGCGAGGTGATCGCCAGGATCTGGACCGATCGCAGCACCGACAGGTCCTTTCCCGAGACAAGGTTCGGCGTTCCGGCGCAAACGAGTTGTTCGTCAAGCAAATCCCAATGGTCCGACGGTTCCGTCAACGACAGGTCCCGCGTTACGAGCACGTCGAAATCGTCGGTTAACGCCGGGAGCGACAGCGACGTTATGACGTCCACCACGGCGTTATTCATCTCGTCGGAAAATGCCTTCAAATTGGGAATCAACGTCGTGTAGGCAAACGTGGACAGCGACGTGCGGACGACGATCCGGTTCGGTTCCGCGCGGTTGCGGCGCATTCGGTGCACGGCGAAGGCAATCGAATCCAGGGGTTCGCTCACCGCTTCGGCAAACAGGCGGCCAAAATCGGTGAGTTCGGTGTACCGGCCACGCCGCTCGATTAGGTTGGTACCCATGTAGCTTTCTAACACGGCAAGGTGTCGGCTGGCCGCGCTTTGCGTAATTCCGAGAACCTGCGCTGCGCGCGTTACGCTTGCCTCTCGCGCGATCATCGCAAAGACGCGTATCGCGTTCAGAGGTATCGGATCCTTTTCGTCGGCCACGTTACCCCTGCCAAATTGACCCGTGTTTCTTGTTGGAAGCCGGCCGCGGAACCTGATGCCTCAACCGATGGATCCATCCGAGCGGCGCCTCATATCCATCGCATTTTGCGATAGATGTACATGCGCATGTCATCTGACGTCCGTAACGTTGTCAAGACGAAACGGCCCGCTGGCTGAAACGGTTGCCCGCGTGGGCGCAAAAAACGGCGTGGAAAAGCAGTTGGCGGCCAATGTCAACGCCCGGCATTCGTATGCGGCCCACCGGGCGACGCAGCCGAAGGCGCACAGAAGGAAGTGCCAATGTCCAAGCTCAAATCGAAAATCTCGAATACGATCATTGCGTTCGCGGCGATCATCCTCGTCGCTGCGTTCGGACGGGCAATCGCGGACGAGAGACCGTCGGTCGTGGTCGCGGTGCAGGATCTGCCGTCCGTCCTGGAACAGGCGTCGAGCAAGTCGACGAAGGGTTCGGCCTTTCGCGTCCTCTACAACCTCTACGACTGGCCGTTACGAACGAACTTTCTCAAGGATTACAAACTTGAGCCCGGCCTCGCGACCAGCCTGAAGCGGATCGACGATACGACCTACGAAATGGAATTGCGCCGGGGCGTCAAATTCCATGACGGGACGGAAATGACCGCGGACGACGTGGTATTCTCGTTCGGACCCGAGCGCTTGCTCAAGAAGGGCGCGCCCGGTTATCGCGTCAAGCGGCAATTCCTCGGTCCCTTGGCTGCCGTGGAAAAGATCGGCGATTACAAGGTTCGGCTGAAAACGGCCGCGCCGGACCCGGTTTTCGAGAAACGAATGGGCAACGTCGCCGCGGAAATCGTTTCTCGCGCGGCCTACGAAGCGGCCGGGAATTTCGACAAATGGGCGCTGGCGCCGGTTGGGACCGGCCCGTTCCGGGTCGTCGAATTCAAGCCGAACGAATACCTCCAGCTAGAGGCGCACGACGCTTACTGGGGCGGCAAGCCGACGATCAAATCGCTTCGCTTTCAACTGGTGCCGGAGCTGTCGGCCCGTATCGCGGGGCTTCTCGCCGGGGACTTCGACATTATCGCCAACGTGACGCCCGACCAGATCGAGGCCGTCGAGCGTCACAAGGGATTTCGCGTCGTCGGCGGAGCCTTGCCCGCGCACCAGATGGTTGGTTTCGACGTCAACAACAATCCGCAACTGAAGGATGTCAAGCTTCGCCGCGCGCTGTCGCTTGCGGTTGATCGCAAGCTCATCGTCGACTCGCTTTGGCATGGCCGGATCGATATCCCGAACGGCCACCAGTTGCCCGCTTTCGGTGCGCTCTACGACCCGAATCGTCCGCTGCCCCAATACAACCCGGAGAAGGCGAAGGCGCTTCTGGCCGCCTCCAGCTACAAAGGGGAAGTGATCCCTTACCGCAGCGTCGGCAGCTATTATCCGGTCGAGCTGCCGACCGCGCAGGCGCTGGTCGAGATGTGGCGAAAGGTCGGAATCAACGTGAAGCTGGAATTGGTGGAGAACTGGAGCCAGGTTCGGGAACGCCCAGGCACCGGCATCTACAACGGCTCCGACGGCATGCGATATCCGGACCCGCTGTCGACGCTTTGGCGTCGGTGGGGCGCGATCAGCAAGTTCCAGAAGCGGGGCGACTGGTCGAACGACGAGTTCAACCGGCTCGGCGAGATTCTCGGGACGAGCATGGACCAGGAAGAGCGTAAGAAGGCCTATCAGCGAATGCTCGATATCTTCGATTACGAAGATCCGCCGGGCATAATCCTTCACGCAAAGGGTCGTTTCTATGGCATCCGCGATGGGCTGGAGTGGAAGCCATATCCGGCGGCGCAGATGGATTTTCGCCCTGGGAATGTGAACGTCGCCAGGTAAACCGGTGGGGCGGCTGCGGAGCGGGCCGGCGGGGATCCGCCCTGAGCCCGCTCCGTCTATTACTCTCGATGCACGAGGGATTGGCTGCAGGAAGCGGGCAGGTCACGTGAGGAAGCAAATAAATGGACGCGGGTTCTAACGCCGGCCCGCCGGTCGGTGGCGACAAGGGCGACAAGGAAGAAACGGCGGCGCTGGTCTCCGTGCGCGGCCTAACAATCGCGTTGCAGCGGCCCGGCGGGGCCGTGAATATCGTCGAAGACCTCGATTTCGACGTGCGGCGCGGGGAGATTTTCGGGCTGGTCGGCGAGAGCGGGAGCGGCAAGAGCCTGACCTGTCTCGCGCTCATGGACTTGCTCCCCAAGCAGATGTCGGTCCACGGGACAATCCGCTTCAAGGGCCGGACCTTGACCGGGGGCAGCCGTGCCGGACCGGGTTTTCGCAGCGGTATGGGTATGATTTTTCAGAACCCGACCGAATCCTTGAACCCGGTCAAATCCATCGGCTCTCAAATGTTCGAGGTCCTGAAGCTCCATCGCGCTCTCGTCGGCGCGGCGGCGCGAGAGGAAGCGATGCGCCTGTTGGTGCGGGTCGGCCTGACCGACGCGCGGGCGTTGCTGCGCCGCTATCCGCACCAGCTTTCCGGCGG